>NZ_BMEV01000032.1 GCF_014637175.1 Compostibacillus humi
AGGCCTCTTTCTAAGTGTATTTGCCCTAGTAAGCATACATTTATGATAGAGTGCCTCTTCCTTTTTGGCTAGGATTTTGTAGAAATATCACCGAGAACTATTTTACACATACCCATAAAGACTTGGTACTCATAAAAAATATTCAGCCCCCGTTTGCTTTAAGCGGAGGCTGAATATTTTTATAAAGCTAATTATGCGGATGTTTAAATTTTACTCTTCATCCGCCGGCTGGACGTCAACGATGACCGGTATATCGCCAAATTCATCACGTACGACCTGCATGATGTTTACAACTTCAGTCGGCGATAGTTCGGGGGCGATGACATGGACTTGAACTTTATCATCTTCGGAGCGGACGAGCACGTCTTTATATTCATTGTTGGAAAGAATCATTTCTTCTAAAATCGTTTCTTTTGCGGATATATCTTCCAACCGGTCAATATCCTTTAATGCTTTATCCTTTTCTTCCACACTGGCACTGCTGGAGGCAACAATATCCTCCAAACGTTCTATCGCCATATTCCTTTCATCTTGCATTTCCATCCGAATGGTTGTAAACAATTCATCTCTGCCGACATTGGCCATATCTACATCGATATCCTCATCCTCGGATGTATCTTTTCCAGATGTTTCCTGAGAATCTGATGAGCCAGTATTAACAAAGGCAAGATCATCCCCGGACGGCGACATAATATAATAAACACTTAATACAATCATTAAACTGAGCATCGTTAATAACCAAACGGTTTGTTTTTTCAACATCTCATTTCCTCCCTATATATTTATTTCTTTGGCAAAACCGAAACCCGATGAGTAGGAACATCCAACACCCGTGAAATAGCTTCTACAATCCACTTTTTAACTGTTGCATGATCTGCCCCCTTTGCTACAACAAATACTCCAGACACCTCAGGTCTTTCTGTTTTTACGGTTATGGGAACTTCCCTGTCCCCCTGTCTCACGAAAACAACTTGCGTTTCTTCTGTACTGTCCTGTACGGTTCTCGTGCCGCCGTTACGGTCTGATTCTTCCGTGCTCTGACTTCCGGTTATTAAATTTTTTTCATATATTTGCACATTCGTAGAGGCGAGGTTAACCATGACTTCGGCTTCGGAAACCCCTTGGATTTTATTGAGCATATCCTCGAGCTGCTGTTTGTAGCTTTTCTCTAATTCAGCCACGTCGTTCATATTCGTCATACTTGTTTCTTCCGAAGTTTCCGATTTTTCGGTTGGCTGGATGTGCATTTGTTCAGGATTTTCTTCTTTGCCATAGGAAAATATATTGCTTAAAAGGATTAAGGCCAGTCCGATTAAACCGAGAATAATGACATAACCGGCTTTATTTCCGGTCTTCCTTCCGTCTTTCCCCTCACCCGGCTGAAATAATTTTTCGAATAGTTTCTTCAAGATGTCCCTCCCTCCCAGAAAATCGTAATCTTTTTGTCCTGTAGTTCCCAAACTTTTTCCAGATATGCTATGATTTCCTCGTCATTGTCCAATTTTTTCAATGGTTCGTCCGTATTAATTTCTACGTCCTCAACTGCCTTCATCATTCCCTCCTCTTTTTTGCCTTCAGTTAAGGTAACTATAATTTCGTTTAAATTTTCATAGGATGCTTGTCTGTTATTTTCAAAGACAAATTCAATATTTGCTATTTCCGCAGCAAATGCATCCTTCAGTTCGGGCTCGGCAATATTTTTTAATTGGACAGCCATTTGTTCTAAAATATATGCATGTTGTGCCGACTCTATCTCTTTTTTTTGCAAATCAATTAAATTTTCCATAGAACTGATTTCCTTTTCATTGCTTATTTTTATCATGGAACTGCTGACCGCTTCGCGAATATCAATATTCAGCACAGAAAAAACCGGATTCAGCAAAATAAGTATAAGAATTAATCCGATGGCCAGTTTAATATATTTTTGAAAGGATGATTGGGGAATCAGCAAATCAATGATCGTTGCCAAAATAATAAATAATATAATTTGTGCTACCCATTCCATCAGAAAAGTCATGCAATCACTACCTCACCAGCAAAGTTAAATTGCTTGCCACGATAATGATGACGATAGCCAAAAAAAACATTAGAGTGATTGTTAAAAGACTTGCAAGAATCAACAAAATATAGTTGCTGATCGTGTTTAATGCGGATATGACCGGACCATCTCCCACCGGCTGTAACAATGCTGCGGTAATTTTGTAGATGAGGGCAACGGCGAGTATTTTTATCGCAGGAAACAACGCTATAAACAAGACGATGCACAATCCCACAATTCCTATCGTATTTTTCAGGAGAAGGGATGCGCTAAGAATCGTATCTGTAGCATCGGTAAATGTTCTGCCGACAACCGGGATGAAATTGCCGGTAATAAATTTTGCCGTTTTCATTGCGACCCCGTCTTGAATGGCGCTGGCAGATCCTTGTACAGAAATAACCCCTAAAAATATCGTTAAAAACACGCCAAGGATGCCCATGCTGACATTTTTGAAAAGTGTTGCCAATTGGGTAACCTTATATTTTTCGCTTAAGCTGCTAACTATCATCAGCAGAGCCGAGAGGAATAGTAAAGGCAAAATGATTTTGGAGATTAATACCCCGCTGACATTAATTAAAAAGATGATCATCGGGTGAAAAAAAGAGATGGAAACAATATTGCCAAAAGTGGCCATTAAGCCTAAAATAAGCGGAATCAGTCCAATCATAAAGCTCGTCATCATCCGGATGGCATCTTCCGTATAAGATACAGAAACATAAAAACTGTTTAAGGCGATTAATATTAATACGGCATAGATTACAAAGTAGGCAATCTTGCTGACTGACGACGATTCAAAAGCAGTGTGAATCGTTTGTAAGAGCATGGAAAAAAGGGTGAGCATTAATAGGCTTCCTAGCAGCTTGCCATTTAAAATCAGTTCGTGAAACAAGTAGTGAATAAATCCAAGGAAAATATTTTTCAATGAAAGGGATCCTTCATTCTTAATAAATTCATACACCGTAATTTTATCTAACTCTGGCAAATAGTCCCCATATTCTTGCTGGAGTTCATTCCAATATTGTTCCACCCCTTCGAGACTTATTTCCGAAAGAATGTAATCTTGTACGTCCTCTCCTTCATCCTGGGCGAAAACAGAGGCTTGTCCTGTCAGCAGAAAAACAAACAGGAACAGGATGATTTTTTTTTTAATTCCCCCTTCACTTTCATCGTTTACTCCTTTCCTTTTAGCAAGGTTAAACAGGTATGAATTGAACAATTGCTTCGATAACTGCCGTAATAATGGGCACTGCCAGAAGAATAATAAATATTTTTCCGGCCAGCTCTATATGTTTGCTAACGGAGGTTAAACCAGCTTCCTTCGTCAAATTGGCCCCTAATTCGGCAATATAGGCGATACCGATTATCTTTAGGATCGTTTCCAAATATAAACCATCCACGTTGGCCTGTTTCCCGATCGACTGGATTAATTGAAAGATAATAGAAATTTGGTGAATAATTGCTAGAAAGATAATAATGCCGGTAATCAAAATTAAAAAATGGGCAAAAGACTTATTCATATCCTTCAAAATGATGTATAAAATGCTGGCAACTATCGCTAATAATACAATCTGCAAAATATCCATGTTATATCATTCTCCTAGAAGAGGAATACGGATTTAATTTGCTGAAACAAGTCGCTTAATCCGTTAATGACGATGACGAGGACGATTATAAAGCCGATTAAGGTCGCAAATTGGGCTATTTCTTCCTTTCCCATCTGCTTTAAAATCGAATGGATGAGTGCAACGATGATTCCTATTCCGGCAATCTGAAATAAAATGGATGGATCGGTTAACATGGATAAGCCTCCTCTAAATTAGCAATAAAACGATGAATAAACCGGACAAAATTCCTAAAGTTTTTGCCATTTTGCTATATTTCAGCTGTTCATCCCTCGCATCTTCCAATTCTCTTTCCAAATGCGTGAGGGCTAATTGAATATGTTTTTGCTGCTGATAAAAATCATGCTGCCCTAACGTCCGGCCGAATTGATACAATATTTCCCTCTCATTTCGATGCAGACAGGACCGTTCCATTAAGCGATTCACCTGGGATTTCCACACTTCGTAAAAGTCAATGTGCTTTTCCTTCATGGCTGCGTATAGCCCGTAAAAAAAGCTGTGGACCGGGTTTGGAATTTGGCCTGCAACCCTTTGAAACGCATCCCGCAATGGCATTTGACTATAGACGATTTCCGCTTCTAAAATTTGCAGCGCATTTTTTATTAAACGGATATGTTTCGGACGCATGATTAAACGATGGCTCCATTCAAATCCGGCCCAGGTTGTCGCTCCGACGAGTAACAGTGCTCCTATCCATTTCATTATGATAACTCCTTATCGGAAAATGGATTTTTTCATTTTGATCATATATTTTTAAAATTGTCCCCGGCTCCCGATGTTTGTCCAAAAGAATGATTCGTTCAAACAATTTCTGGTCAAAAACCGGCTGAAGCGATGGTCTTTTCTTCAATTCATCCAAGGTTTGGCCGTGAATCGTGCAAATAACTGTAACTCCAGAGTTGACCGCCTCCAATAATGCTTCGATATCCTTTTTCTTGCCGATTTCGTCTACGATAAGAACATCCGGAGACATGGAACGAATCATCATCATCATCCCTTCGGCCTTCGGACAGGCATCTAAAACGTCTGTTCGCGGACCGATATCATGCTGGGGAATTCCTTTTAATGAAGCGGCAATTTCTGAACGTTCATCAATAATTCCCACTTTCAAGCCTTTTTGTTTCTGCCATCCTGAAGATATGATTCTTGCCAGATCCCGAATTAATGTCGTTTTTCCTGTCTGTGGCGGACCGACAATTAATGTATTTACATAGCCTTTATTAAAAATATAAGGCAGCAAAGGGACAGCACAGCCGATTTTTTGTTTTGCGATTCGAATATTGAAAAACGTAACATATTGCAATGCTTTCACCGAGCCGTGTTCCGTATTAACCTTTCCTGCAATTCCGATTCGGTGCCCCCCCTCGACGGTCATATACCCTTCCCTTAATTCGTCCGTCATCCGATATAATGAAAATTCGCTAATCTGATTTAGCATATACGTCGCATCCCTTGATGTCGGCTTTCTTTCCGGGAGCCATTCCACGCCAAAGTCGAAAATCAGTTCTATCGGCTGGAATATTCGCACACGAATTTCCTGAAGAAAACTCCAGCGGCCTTCCACCTTTTTTTCTAGAACTCGTCTGAAATCATCCGGAAAGATACGCAATATTTCTTCCATGGCTACTCCCCACATCATTCTTATATAGTAAAATGTATGTTCCTGTCCTTAAATTATGACTCAGACCAGTACTATAAGAAGGGTAAATCCTTCGCACCGAAAGATATCCATAAAAAAATACAGCCTGTTAGTCAGGCTGTATTTTTTAAGCACGAGATACATATTTTCCGTCGGAAGTATTAATGACAAGAGTATCTCCTTTATTAACAAAGAAAGGAACTTGCACGACATGTCCTGTCTCCAATGTGGCAGGTTTTGAACCTCCGCTTGCTGTATCCCCTTTAATTCCTGGTTCGGTTTCGATAACTTCCAGCTCAACCGTATTTGGCAAATCAACACCTAATATTTCACCTTCGTACGTCATCACGTTCACTTCCATATTTTCTTTCATAAACTTCAATTCATACTCAATTTGGCTGGAAGGAATTTCGATTTGTTCATACGTATTTAAATCCATAAATGCATGGGAGTCGCCAGAAGCGTATAAATATTGCATTTTTTTATGTTCAATGTGGGCTCTTCCCACCTTTTCTCCGGCACGGAACGTTTTTTCCTGAATGTTCCCGTTCCTTAAATTCCGCAGTTTCGAACGAACAAAGGCGGCGCCTTTCCCTGGTTTTACATGCTGGAAATCCATCACTTGCCAAATATCGCCGTCCACTTCAATTGTTAATCCTGTTCTGAAATCATTTACTGAAATCATTGTTCATTCCTCCTAAATGCTAAACATGAATCAATTCCTTCGTAGCAAAAGTAATCCGTTCATTGCCGGTACTTGTAATGATAATATCGTCTTCAATACGGCACCCGCCTTTGCCGGCAATATAGATGCCAGGTTCCACCGTAACAACCATGCCTGGCTGAAGCAATTCGTCTGCTAGTTTTGATAATCGGGGGCCTTCGTGAACTTCCAAGCCGATACCGTGACCGGTGGAGTGGCCGAAGTTTTCCCCATAGCCTTTGCTGGCAATGTAATCCCTCGTGATTGCATCGGCTTCTTTTCCTGTCATGCCTGGACCGATCTTTTCCACGCCTCGTTTGTTAGCTTCTAAAACGATATGATATATTTCTTCCAGCTCTTTAGATAGTTCTCCAACGGCAACGGTTCGGGTAATATCGGAGCAATATCCTTTATATAAGGCGCCATAATCAAGGGTTACCAACTCGCCTGATTGAATTTCCTTCTCCGAAGCTACCCCATGAGGCAATGCAGAGCGGACACCGGAAGCGACAATCGTGTCGAAACTGGAAGAAGTGGCACCATTCCTCCGCATGAAAAATTCCAGTTCATTGGCGATCTCGATTTCTTTCGTTCCCGGTTTTATGTACGAAAGAATATGCTGAAAGGCATCATCAACAATTTTTGCGGCCTCTTTTAAGATTTCGATTTCTTCCTCCGTTTTTATTAACCGAAGCTCTTCCACAATTCCGCTTAAAGGAATGAGGGCTGCATCGAATAATTGCTGGAACGTTTCATATTGGCTGTAAGTAATATGATCTTTCTCAAAGCCGAGGCGTTTCACCTTCATTTCCTTTAATTGTTCTTTTACTTCCAGTTCGATTTTTTGCTTATGCTCGACAATTTTAAATTCAGTTGCCTGGTTTGTCGCTTGTTCAACATAGCGAAAATCGGTAATAAACCTGGCATCGGTCTGGGAAATAATGGCGATCCCTGCTGAACCGGTAAAATTTGTAATGTATCTGCGATTGATTGGACTCGAGATCATGATGGCGTCACAATCGTGTTGTGCCAATATGTTTCGAAGTTTTGAAAGTTTATTCATCCATATCCCCCCTTTAAGAAATGAAAAGTGCTTTTATTAGTTTATCATAAAAATGTCTATGTTGAATATTCTTTTCCATAATTTTGTATTGCAGGGAAAGTTTACTTTACCTCCCCTAGCTGGCTGTCATGATAATCATAGGATATGGAATAGCCAATGAAGGTGCCGTACAGCAGAAATAAGGAAAGGGTAGAAATAATGGTATGGCTATGAAGACTCGTTATCGTTGGGATATTTGCAAACATAGGCTGAACGACGTAAAAAATAATGACCCAGAGCAGTACACCGTATATGACTCCCATCCACATCGTATTGATTTTTTTAAAAAGAAGCAAATAGACATATGCGATAACGATTGAGAGTATTCCCGCAAGAATAACGGTGACCAGATTCCCGAGCCAGCCGTTCGTCCACGAAGCCTTCGTCCAGGAAGTGACCAATAAAAATTTCGGGGAAATCTCTGAAAAGTTAAAGTAATACATAAACAGTCCAATTAAGCTCCAAAATATTCCTCCGATAAATCCGGTGAGGAGGGAACGTCCTAAAAACGTCATCGGCTGTTCTTTTTGATTCTGTTCCAGTTTGTTATTATTTTCCGCCATCTTATACCACCTCAACTGTAGCATTGCCCATTCAGGTGGAACTAATTCAAAAATAAAGATGAATATAATTTGACTATTTGTAAAATGCGAAATATACGTCAGATTATTGTTATTATTAACTAGTAAATTTTCTTAAAAAGAATTATAATATAATAAAATATATATTTATCGATTCTTTCGCTTTATTATTTTCTTTGAAAATAGCTTTATTTGAATAATTTACGGATTACGGGCAAAAATCTAAATAACGAAAGGAACTTACATATTACTTTTCGTCCCTCAACATCAATGTAAGGAGGAATTGCAATGGCGTTTAAGAAAAGTCATATTTTGTTTTCGTTTATCATCGGATTAGCAGTATTTGGTCTGATGGCCCAACTAATATTGCAGCCAGCACGACTGTTTATAAATCTGCTGATGGCTGTTGGTATCGGGATAGTGATTTTCTTTATCTTTTATCTCCTCTTCCGGAGTCGATTTTCTGCAAATGAAATGAAAAAATACAGGAAAGCAGTTAGACAATCGAAGGCAAAATATAGCAAATGGGGAAATCAAGATAAAACGGCTGCAAAGAAACAGCCGAGTTTAATCAGAAAAAAACGGCGTAATGCCGCCCACTTAAGGGTAATTGACGGAAACAAATCAAAACGGAAAAACCGGGCTTCTTTCTAATCTGTTGCCTTATAGAGAAATTCTCTATAAGGTTTTATTTTGGCCAATATCTTAAAAACTGGTCTGCCCTCGCTTTCCCGAGCTGAAACAGTTCTGATTTTTTCTCTTCGGATAAATGGAAATCGACAGAATCCACCCCATCGACCGGTATAAAAATAATATTGTTTTTTTCTTTAGTGGAAACATATCTTGCGTCATGCGCCTGTTTCATCGTGGCAAAAAGCGCAGTAAACATATCAAATGCATTCCGGATATCCCGGGATTGATTTTGATTCTCGTAGGATGTCGTCAATTTAATTCCTAATACCGGCCGTTTCTCACGGGTTGTGCCGTTGTCAAATATCCATAACGGAAAATTGCTTAACAGTCCTCCATCGACAATAATGCTTTTTTTCATCGTCTTGCCCGGCAATTTTTTTGGCATGAAAAAATAAGGAAATCCCGCACTCATGCGGACTGCTTTTGCAACGGGAAAGTGGCTCGGTTTAATGCCGTACAGCCTTTCTAAATCATCCGGAATGACGACGAGTTTGCCGAGGCTAAGATCGCTGACCACAACTTTTAAATACCCTTCTTCAATATCATGAAAGGTGTAAATATTTTTTTCCGCCAGTTTTTCATACAGCCATTGCTCTAACCGGTTTCCTTTATTAATTCCAAGCTGAAAATAAAGAAAAAGCCATTTGCTGAACGGAATATATTTTGTTAATCGGGGAGGATCTAAAAATAATTTTAAGTCGATTTCATACATGAACTGTTTTATTTCTTCCACAGAATAACGGGCAGAGATTAAAGAAGCGATAATGGCACCCGCAGAGGTTCCTGCTGCCCGCTCCACTACAATATCTTTTTCCGCGAAACTGTCCAAAACACCCGCAAACGCGTATATTTTCACCCCGCCGCCGGAAAACACCGCATCGATTTTCATCTGCTCTCGCTCTCTCCCTGTTCTTTTTTTATTATTAGTAAGCATAAACAGGGAAAATAGAACAGAGAAAAGGACTATTTTTCGTTTTGCATCTGGATTTGCTGCAAATCATCAAGCCGCTTCGGATCCTCCTTAAAATATGTTACGACATCACCGATCCGATCGATGGAATTCCAGCTTAAATGATGCTCGATACCTTCAACATCCTCATAAATATTTTCCTTCTCGACCCCGATAATTTCGAGAAACTCCTCCAATAAATCGTGCCGAAAAACGAGCCGCTCGCCAATTTTTTTGCCTTTTGCAGTTAAAACAAAGCCCCGATACTTCTCATAAATCAGGTATTCGTCTTTGTCCAGCTTTTGGATCATTTTTGTCACGGAGGAAGGATGCACCTTTAATGCTTCCGCGATATCTGATACCCGTGCATATCCCTTTTTCTCAATTAAAATATAAATTTGTTCAATATAATCTTCCATACTCGGTGTTGGCATGCAATCCCTCATTTCATTAAAAATTTTTTCCAAGGGGCAAAATTTTTCCCGCAACTATAGAATACCGTAAAGTGTCCAACGTTACAAGTCGATGCACCGAGATTGTCATTTCAATAAATTTAAAATACGGACATTTGTACCTTAAAATAAATTTGGATCAAAAATCAAAAATAAAAGAACCTGTTTAGAAAAATGTTCAAAACAGGTTCTTTTATTGATACATTCCCATAAAGTTTTGAAAATTTCCAGCTGTTATCTTTAACACTTGTCCTTATTAACCAGAAAACCGATTGTTCCTTCACACTGTATTTCGCTTATTTAAGAACCATCCTGAACAAGTACTGTTAATTCATTTCTTTTTCTAACGAAGTAAATGAAGGATCATATCAGCTGCATATGTTTCTAATAACGCGGCTAAAATGATTAGCGGCAAAACGAAAGCAAGGTATGTTCTTGTTACTTTTAAAATTTTTTTAATAAAAGAATCACGTTCTCTATCCTTTTTAACCAAATTAATCATTTTTGTTCTAATCACCTGATTCAATTCAAAAAGGACAGCTGCCAGCAAACAATAGGCAAAAAGCTCTAAAACAGAATGAGGAATGGAAGAAATGATGAGCTCAAAGCCTTTGTCAAGACTAGCTTGTAATGCCACCCCAAAGAATACACCGAGCAAAGAACTGGTTGATATAATATTTGCCAAATAAAGAAATTGTATTGGCACGAAAGCTAAGATAAACATTTGCAATGGTACCGCGAAACCGTTATGAACAATATACGACCATACTTTATCGATGCCTCTGGATTCTTTGATTTGGCTTGGTGCACTATTCCCGATCCCTTCCATTACAGCTTTTATATCCGGATTTACGATGCAAGTTATGATTGTCGCAATAAAGGTAATAGCTGCTGTTAATATGATAAAATAACCAGCTCTTTTTAAAATGACTATATTGGCTTTAAATTTCAGCGCAAACATCTTAAATTATATTCCCCTTAAATGCTTCAGTTTTGTAATTAGAATCATCGAGAATGCTATTTTCACACGCATGTTTATTTCATATCAAAAGTTTTTATTTTATCCAATTCCTTTTTTCTTTTCTCACGAACATATTTTCGTCCACCGTTCCATTCCGCAATAAGGAAAAGCAAACCTAGCATTAAATAAAGGACATAGCCGATAGTACTATTTATTCGATGTGATATGAACATCCACGTTAATAACACAAAATAAGCAACCGGCAGAATCGCTCCCCAATAGGCATTATTCCTCGTTGACAAGAAGAATTGAACGGCTAGAATACCAGCTATAATAAAAACGCCATAAAATCCTAAGTCCATTACTCCTCATCCTTTTCTTGTTTATATTTTTCAATAATTAATTTTGCGTCTTCCACGCTTATCCGATCTTCAATAGACAGTTTTTTGATAAACTTGATGAATTCCTCGTTATCCGCAGCATCATTAATTTTAATTTTCTCGATTAATCGATCTAATTTAAGCCTTACTGTTGGATATGATACTCCATACAACGTTGCGATTTCTTTTAAAGATCCTGATTTCAACACAAAGTTTTTAATGAATTCCATATCTTCTGTTTCCAAAGCCAAAACCCATTCCGGGACATTTTTCATATTCATGCAACCCCTCCTTCCTTCGTTAATTTATATTTTAACATATTTATTAATTTTGTTAAAGTCTGTATTAATATTATTAAAGATAATGATTAAGTAAAAATAAACTTATTAAAAAATTGTTTTTGATTCAGTATCAACAGCACGGTTATACAGTATTCTTTTTGGCCAGTTTGGATAACGGAACTTAATTCCCTATAATCTAAGAAATATAAAAAAGCAACCTTAGACCGTGAATTGACCCCTGTCAAGTAGACAGGAATCAATTCAACCGGCGAGGTTGCTTTTTATTACTCTTTAGTACTGATTATCAAACTTTAAATCCATAACTGCAGATATTCGTTTGCTCCCCTAGATTATAATCCGCATTTAAGCTGGGCGCCGCAATTGGTGCAAGTATTACAGCCGCCGATTTCCTCCACCATTCCTTCCCGGCAGACAGGACAAGTGTTGCCAATCTCAGAACCGATGGTAACGGTCGTGTTGTCTAATTGCTGCACCGTGTCGACGAGGACAACTTTTGGCTCTTCCTCTTCAAATAGCTCTGTTTGTTCAAACTGATTTTCTTCCGCCTTTAACGTGAGAACTTGTGTATCTCTGCTTCCGTCCACGTATACGGTACCGCCCTTCGCTCCGCCTTTATACAAACGTTCGTACACGGTTTGCACTTGTTCTACGGTATACCCTTTAGGGGCGTTTACCGTCTTCGAGATGGAGCTGTCTACCCAGCGCTGGATAACGCATTGGGTATCTGCATGGGCTTCCGGACTTAAATCCATTGCCGTGACAAACCAATGCGGCAGGTTGTCCGGATCTGCCTCTGGATGCTCGTCCAAATACTCTTGTACTATATTTGCCTTTACTTCAATGAATTTTCCTAGCCGTCCGCTCCGGAAGTATGAGAAGGAGAAGTACGGTTCTAATCCTGTACTTACACCGACCATTGTTCCTGTGCTTCCCGTTGGCGCGACCGTAAGGAGATGAGAATTGCGAATGCCGTATTGTAAAACTCCTTGGCGAATGTCTTCCGGCATTTTTTTCATATACCCCGTATTGATAAATGCTTCCCGCAATTTTCTCGTTTCTTCTTCTGTTTCACCGACCAGAAACGGAAAACTTCCTTTTTCCTTCGCCAATTCAATCGACGTACGGTATGCCGTCGTGGCGATAGTTTCGAACACTTTATCTACAAGTTCGTTTCCATCTTTGGAACCGTATTCGGTCTCTGTATAAATTAGCAAGTCATGAAGCCCCATGACGCCTAAGCCGATTCTTCGTTCTCCCAGCGCCTGTTTTTTGTTTTCCGGCAAGAAATACGGGGTGGCATCGATGACATTATCCTGCATGCGCACGCCGATTTCTACAGTTTTTTTCAGTTTATCAAAGTTGACGGTTTTTTCTTTTTTATTGGCCATCTGTGCCAGATTAACGGCAGCAAGGTTACATACCGAATATGGCGCCAGCGGCTGTTCTCCGCAAGGATTCGTAGCAACGACTTGTTGTCCGTAAGCCTTGGCATTTGTCATGTCATTCGCATTATCGATAAAGAAAATTCCCGGTTCGGCAGAGTAGGTTGCACAAATATTAATCAGTTTCCATAATTCCCGAGCTTTGATACGGCGATATACGCGAACTCTAAAGCCCATTTCTTCCCATTTTCTAACGTCTCCGACTTCATGCCATTTTTCATTGTAGATTGCCATTTCTTCTTCGGTATAGTTTTCTACATCCGGGAATTTCAGCTCGTAATAATCGTCATTTTCTACGGCTTCCATGAATTCCTTCGTAATGCAGACGGAAATATTCGCGCCGGTTAAAAATTCAGGGTTATGGACTTCATACGTGCCCCCGTCTCGCAGCTTTTGCTCAGCTTCCCGTATGGCTGCATCCGTAAATCCGCCTTGTCCTGGAATATTTTTGTAATTGACGATTCCCTGATATAGATCCGCTTCCGTCTCGGTCAGCGGCGTAAATTTCAGTTTTTCCTGCGCCATTTTTTTAATTTGCTCATCTTCCATGTTTTCGATTAAATAACGCAAAATACGCGGATTTTGCATCTTGGAAATGATAAATTCGATAATATCAGGGTGGGAATCAACAAGCATAATCATTTGAGCTCCCAATTTGTTACTCCTCCAAAACGAGGGATGTGGTCATTTCTGCCACATTCTTGTGCTTTCACACAAGTTCAGACTATCTCTTCAAGGACAACCCTTGTCTCGCGCCTTGCAGCATTGTTGCCAATACTGCAATTTACTATTTCCATCGTTTTGTGGCGTGCAGCACAAAACATTAGGAAAGTTCAATAGTCGTTGAACCTTTATCTTCGTTTCCAAAGATACTTGGCTGCTGATTGCCCAATCCTTCTTCTTTTTAAACCGTCACGCTCACCGTCGCCGGTCACGTTGTGGTGAAGAAGGCTCTAAGGGGGTCCCAGCAATTCGCGAGATTACGTCGCCGAATTTAACGACGTGATCCACCCTGTTCTACCAAATGAGTTAATTTCGCGATGTCATCCAACCAGGAAACTGAACCGGAAGATTTTCCATTAACACCCCGGGCCAGAGTATTTCGTGGTCGCAATGTGGAACCGTTCGTACCTACTCCTCCCCCGCGGGACATAATCTCCATTACTTTTTTTCGATGGTCGGAAATTCCTTCACGTGAATCTTTAATATAAGGCATGACGTAACAGTTGAAGTATGTAACATCCGTATTCGCCCCCGCCCCATATAAGACCCTGCCGGCTGGAACAAAGTTCATTTGGGATAATTCCTGATAAAACTTCTCAAACCATTCCTCTTGTTTTTCTTTCGTTTTTTCGACAGCCGCTAACCCGGTAGCATTTCTTTTGGCAATCTGTTCATAAAAAACTTCCAAAGGCTTGTCGATTACATCGATTGGTCTTGTAATAATTCCTGTTGCTGCCTCTTCAGGATCATCCAAAGCGGATAAATAATCGTCTTCCACTTTAACTTCCGCCGTTTTATTTTCCCAGTCAATCGATTTAATAAATCCTAATCCTCTCGCAGGGAATTTTGGATCCGATTTAATCGTCAATACGACAAAATCACCTGGTTTTAACGTTTTTTTCCTCGTGTCCTTATAGGAGTACCGATCGAGCATTACGAGACGGGATACTCCGGAATGGGTGATTTTCATGTCTTCGGTAATCGGATGAACAGCGTCAAACTGTTTAATATCTTCATTCAGAGCATCTATGTTGATTTCCATTTTTTCATCGACAAAGATTGCCATTTAATCTCTCCTTTACTTCATAAAAATAATCATTTTGTTCTAGCAGGTCTACAACTATTAAAGCACAATATGTTGTGTTTGTTCAATTAAAAAATACTATATATTGTGATTAGAACGGAAAAATATTATTCTGTCAACTTTAAAAATCTATGAAAAACTAAAGAAATAATAGAAAATCTTAGAAAATCTATTGTTTTTCCCTGCAAATAGACTTTTTTTTCATTTGCAAGATTTGCCAAAATAGGCTTAGCTTTATCATTCTGATTGCGTGCCATTCAAAATAAAAAACTTTGAAATTTGCGCTTTACCCCTTATAATGAAATTTGAACATCTTAAATAACGGGGGAAACGTCATGGAAGTATTAATTATAGCACTATTGGTCATCGTTGCAATAAGCATTTTTCGCTATTATAGACAGCGCACTTATTTAAAAGTACTAACAGAATCGGAATTTGTCAAAGGTTATCGCAAAGCTCAGCTCATTGATGTTCGGGAACCGCAGGAATTTGAGAGCGGCCATATACTAGGAGCAAGGAATATCCCTGTAACCCAAATGAAACAGCGGCTTATTGAAATTCGCAAAGACCAGCCGATTTACTTGTATTGTCAAGGAAGTACCCGGTCTGCACGGGCAGCACAAATATTGCGCAAAAATGGCTATAGCGATATTTACCAGCTAAAGGGCGGATTTAAAAAATGGAGCGGAAAAGTTAAAAAAGGGAAGAAATACTCCTAAAATACGTTTACACGAAAAAGAAGATGATTCACACCGGAATCATCTTCTTTTTCTTTGGAAGTCACGCAATATCAAATGCCCTTGCTGCCGATTATTTATAATATCTTAGAATTGGCTTTCTCGCTGCTGTCGTTTCATCCATCCGTTTTACAATCGTTTCATGAGGTGCTTCTTGAACGATTTCCGGATTTTCTTCTGCTTCCTTTGCAATGCGGATCATCACATCGATAAATCCGTCAAGCGTCTCCTTCGATTCGGTTTCAGTCGGCTCAATCATCAATGCTTCTTCCACGTTTAACGGGAAATAGATGGTTGGCGGATGATAGCCGAAATCAAGCAGACGTTTGGCAATATCTAAAGTGCGAACACCAAGTTTCTTTTGTTTCTTTCCAGAAAGAACAAATTCGTGTTTACAATGCTGCTTATACGGAAGGTCATAGTGTTTTTCCAATTTCCGCATCATATAGTTGGCATTTAATACCGCATATTCGCTCACCTTTTTCAGGCCTTCTGCCCCCATTGTGCGAATATACGTATAGGCACGCAAGTTAATGCCGAAGTTCCCGTAATACGGTTTTACGATACCGATTGAATTTGGGCGGTCATATTCAAAGGTATATTCTTCTCCTTTTTTCACCAACACTGGCTTCGGAAGGAATGGTTCCAGCTCTTTGGATACACCGACAGGTCCGGAACCTGGTCCGCCGCCGCCATGTGGGCCGGTAAACGTTTTATGCAAGTTTAGGTGTACCGCGTCAAAGCCCATATCTCCTGGTCTTGTGTAGCCCATAATCGCATTTAAATTTGCACCGTCGTAATATAGTTTTCCGCCAGCATCATGGACGATTTTTGCCATCTCTAAAATATCTGTCTCAAACAAGCCAAGGGTATTCGGGTTTGTCAACATAAGTGCAGCCGTATCTTCGCCAACGACTTCCCGTAAATGTTCTAAATCGACAAGTCCTCTCTCGTCGGTTCTTACCGTTACTGCGTCAAAACCTGCTACTGCTGCGGATGCCGGGTTCGTGCCATGGGCAGAGTCGGGAACAATAACCTTTGTCCTGCTGTAATCTCCCCGGGATTCATGATATTTGCGGATCATCATCAATGCTGTCCATTCGCCGTGTGCTCCAGCAGCTGGCTGCAGAGAAACAGCATCCATACCGGTAATTTCTTTCAGGGATTCCTGCAAATCAAACATCATTTCCAATGCACCCTGGACGGTTTTTTCATCCTGGTACGGATGAATATAGGTAAACCCGTCTAGTCTTGCCACATCTTCATTTATTTTTGGATTGTATTTCATCGTGCAAGATCCTAACGGATAAAAACCGGAATCTACACCGTAATTTCGGTTGGACAAACCTGTATAGTGGCGCATAATGTCGAGTTCGCTAACTTCCGGCAGCTCTGGCGGTGTTTGACGAATATAGGAGGCGTCTAATTCCTCATCCAAATCCACTGTTGGTACGTCCATTTCTGGAAGACTGTAACTCGTCCTTCCTTCTTTACTGCGTTCAAAAATGAGCGGAAAATCTTGTTTAGCCATGGATATCCCCCAATTCTTTTACAAATGTATCAATTTCTGCTTTTGTCCGAATTTCGGTTACAGCTACTAACATATGTTCCGATAGTTCCGGATAAGCCAATCCTAAGTCATATCCGCCGATAATTCCTTTTTCGATTAATTTTTCGTTAATTGCCGAGACCGGCTGGGAAACTTTGAGGACAAATTCATTGAAAAACGGTCCTGTAAAGGCGATTTCAAAGCCTGCTTCCTCCAGCTTTTTCTTCGCATAGCGGGCTTTTTGCATGTTTAGCGTTGCCATTTTTTTCAGTCCATGTTTGCCGATGGAACTTAAGGCGACAGAACTTGCCAAAGCATTTAGCGCCTGGTTGGAACAAATATTTGAAGTCGCCTTTTCCCGGCGGATATGCTGCTCTCGAGCCTGCAGCGTAAGTACAAAGCCGCGGGTGCCGTCTTCATCAGTCGTTTGTCCGACAAGTCTTCCCGGCACTTTGCGCATTAATTTTTCTGTCGTGGAAAAATAGCCGCAATGCGGTCCGCCAAATTGGGCAGGAATGCCAAATACTTGAGTATCGCCGACAACGATATCCGCACCGAATTCACCCGGAGGTGTTAAATAGCCTAAAGCTAATGGATTGCTGGAAACGATAAACATTGTTTTCTTCTGATTTTGGAGCAATTCTTGAATCTCTTTCAGCGGCTCAATTTGCCCAAAAAAGTTAGGATATTGAACGACGACACTTGCAATCGAATCGTCCAGCTGTTCTTTTAATTGTTCAATATCGGTGACTCCATTTTTATGGTCAATTTCTACGATTTCAATTCCCTGTCCTCTTGTATATGTTTCAACTACTGCCCGGGATTCGGGATGAACGGTCTTCGAAATTAGCACTTTCTTCCTTCTAGTATGGGCTGCACTTAAATTCACCGCTTCCCCCAAAGCAGTTCCCCCATCATACATGGAAGAATTGGCGACCGGAAGTCCTGTCAGTTCGGAAATCATCGTTTGGAATTCGAAAATTGCCTGCAATTCCCCTTGGGAAATTTCCGGCTGGTACGGGGTATAGGCAGTATAAAATTCGGAACGGGAAATGACATGGTCTACAACAGACGGGATATAGTGATCATAAACTCCCGCGCCTAAAAAAGATGTATATTCTTTTAAATTGGCATTTTTATTTGCCATGTTCGTTAATTCTTTTTTCAGCTCATATTCACTCGTCGGTTTCTTAAGCTTTAACTCCTCTGTAAGCCGCACTTCCTTCGGTATATCGGAAAATAATTCTTCCGTAGATGCTGCACCGATTACATCCAGCATTTCTTTTTTATCTTCCTCGGTCATTGGTAAATAGCGAAATTCCATCGATTAATCCCCCTTACTTTTGTCTTTTGTAAAATGGTAATGTTGAAACCTTGGCTTTAAGCAGCCGGTTTCTAACTTGGACGAATAACTCAGTGCCTGGCTCAGCCGCATTTTTGTCAACCAATGCCATACCGACATTTTTCTTTAATGTAGGAGATTGGGTTCCAGAAGTAACAAAGCCTGCTTCTTCCTCCCCGTTCATTACCTTATACCCGGTTCTTGGGATACCTTTGTCAATCATTTCGATTCCGACTAACTTTCTCGATGGTCCCTTTTCTATTTGTTCTTTCAAAACGGCCTTCCCGATAAAATCCTCATCCTTATTTACTTTTACAGCAAAGGCAAGGCCTGCTTCAACAGGGGAAATTTCTTCAGAAAGTTCTTGTCCATAAAGAGCAAGGCCAGCTTCAAAGCGCAATGTATCCCTTGCACCTAGCCCGACAGGTTCTGCTCCAAATTCCTTGCCCTTATCCAGCAGCAAATTCCATAATTTCACGCCATATTCAGGAGCAATATAGATTTCAAAACCGTCTTCGCCAGTATATCCCGTCCGTGAAACAAGCGCAGGTTTTTCAAAGTCGGCAAAGTATACTTCATTATCAAAACGGAAAAATTTGATATCTTCTAACCTTGTTTCCGTCAACTCATTAAGCAGTTCTTCAGCTTTTGGACCTTGAACCGCAATTTGTACATATTGGTCAGAAACATTCTCGATCGTCACTTCATCGAGGTTAAACTTATTATGTTTCTTCAGCCATAAATAATCCTTCTCTGTATTAGCCGCATTGACAACAAGCAAATACTCGTCCTGATCAATCATATACACGATCAAATCATCAACGGTACCTCCCTGTTCATTGCACAAGATTGTATATTGGGCACGGTTTGGCGTCAATTTTTTTACATCGTTTGTCAGCATATATTGCAAAAAGTCAAAACTTTTCGGCCCCTTCACTAGGATTTCTCCCATATGGGAAACATCGAAAACCCCTGCCTTTGTTCTCGTTACTTCGTGTTCATGTTTAATGCCGGCAAACTGTACCGGAAGTTCCCATCCTCCAAAATCAATTGTTTTTCCTCCATATTTTTCGTATTCCGAAAAAATTGGTGTTCGCTTCAACAATCTAGTCACTCCCCTTTGTAAAATATCACTCTCGTCTTAAAGTGCACATAAAAAAGACAGAGATTCACAGTACGAAGTCTCTGTCCTTTGAACCAGAAAGTTGCATGTTTACCTTATATGATAAACATTTGCTTCGTGGGTGGCCTGCCCGCAAAGGCAAGCGCTCTCCAGAGGTGCGTCCTGCAAGAGTCTTTTTGCCTGAGAGATTCGCTTCCGCTTGCTCCTTCGGCGTTACTGCGCAATCCAGTAAACTCTCCCCTTGCATTCATCCGCTCATATTAAATTGACTGTTGGACATAATAACAATCAGCACTACATCCAATCACTTAGAATTATACCATAAGTGAATTTTTAGTAAATACAAACATATTTGATGGAGATGGAGTTATGGATACGATTCATGTGCAAAAGGACGAGGATTTTATAGAACAATTGATTTCCGCTATAGATAAAAACGGATATTTGTCGACATGGGAACTTTTTAAAATGGCTTATGAAGCAGAAAAAGTGACGATGACTCCTAATTTCAGCGGTTTAAAAGCATTGGATTTTCTCCCCCACATTCATTTTTTGGACCACCAGATACGCGCAGCAGAACAAGTAATTGAACAAATGAACGGCAGAGCTATTTTAGCTGACGAAGTAGGTTTAGGGAAAACGATTGAGGCAGGATTAATTTTAAAAGAGTACATGATTCGCGGTTTAGTACAAAAGGTGCTGATTCTTGTCCCTGCCTCATTAGTCAATCAATGGGTTCGGGAATTAAATGAAAAATTTTATATACCGGCGGTCAGCCAGCAAAAAAACTATAACTGGGACTATCCGGTCATCGTTACATCCATCGATACAGCTAAACGCATGCCCCATCGGGAAAAGATTTTAGAAAAAGAATACGACTTCCTGCTTATTGATGAAGCACATAAAATTAAAAACCATAAAACGAAAAATTTTGAGTTTGTCAGGTCTATCCGAAAAAAATACTGTCTGCTATTAACAGCAACGCCAGTGCAAAACCAGCTCGTGGAAATTTTTAATTTGATTTCCATTTTAAAACCAGGATTGTTAGGAAACTATCAGACGTTTCTGGAAAAGTTCGGAATGGACCGAAAAAAAATGAAAGAAGACGATTACTTAAAACAGCTCATTCAAAAAGTGATGATTCGGAACACCCGGGACGAGACAGATTTGAAACCATCCAAACGGCATATTCATGCAATCTGGGTTGATTTTTCCGAAAAGGAAAGGGAAATATACCAAGACATTGAATCCTTGGCGAAAATTTTTCCTACCTTTGTAAAGCTGACGCTGCTAAGGGAAATATGCTCCTCCCGGGAAGCTTGCTATTTGTCCTTAAAAAAACTTGCAGATGAACAGGGAAATTCATCTCCTGTCCTGCCGATCATGGAAAAACTGGAACAGCTTCCCCATCATTCGAAGGCAGAGAAAGCAGTAGAACTGATAAAATCGATTGGCGAAGAAAAAGTGATTATTTTTACCGAGTACCGGGCTTCCCAGCTTTATTTGCAATGGTTTCTAAAACAGCACGGGATTACATCTGTCCCCTTTCGCGGTGGCTTTAAACGGGGAAAAAAAGATTGGATGCGGCAATTATTCGAACATCATGCGCAAGTGTTAATTGCTACCGAGGCAGGCGGAGAAGGGATCAATTTACAATTTTGCAATCATCTGATTAATTACGATTTGCCGTGGAACCCGATGCGGCTTGAACAGCGAATCGGCCGAATTCATCGTTATGGCCAGGAAAATGACGTTCATATTTATAATTTTGCCATTCGTCATACGATTGAGGAACATATTTTGCAATTGCTTTATGAAAAAATTAATCTGTTTGAGAAAGTAATCGGCAACTTAGATGCAATTTTAGCCGAACTCAATATCCAAAATGTAGAAAAAGAAATTGAAACGATTTATGCCGAATCCGAATCTTTTGGAGAAGCAAAAATCAAATTAGACAATCTCAGCAGTGTTATTCAGCACACTTGGGAACAATATGGAAAGGAAGAGAAATATGGCCATTCCTGACTTACATGCTTTTTTGCGAACATTTTTCACTTTGCACAATTGTCCGATTGTTCGCGATGAAAGCGGGCTGCTTTCCATCCAGCTGACGGAGGAAATGGATAAAGCATTGATGAATCGCCCTTTTTACTGGCATTATATGGAGAAAATCGGCCAAACGGGAACACCAATGCAGCTCACCCTCATTACCAATCCAGAAAAGCGTGATGAAAAAGGCGAATGGATTCATTTCGGCAGTCCCCGGCTGCACCAAATATTAAATCATTTAAAAGAAAGGGAGAAATTTATTCACCTTTTTGAAAAAGTGGATGTCAATACGCAAACCCCGCTCTACCCGTGGCTCCTTGCCAACGTAAAAGTAAGCTATATTGGCAGGCAAAAGAAAGACATGCTTTATTCCGTCGGACTGCAGCTGATTAACGGCAGCATGCGTTTTTCCATGATGGACTATTTAGACAACATCCCTTTGCAAAAAACTATTCCTGATTATTGTTATACAATTTCCCCGATAATCCGTCTGAAGAGCGGATTTGGACGAATCGAAAAGGTTATTTATGAGCAAATCGCAAAGGAACAGCACGGCTGGGCAGTGGAATCGCTGCGTACGCTGAAAGAAGAGGAAGAAATGATCAGGCATTTCTATAAGGATGAGGAGGAACAGGAGCGGATGAATAAAGAATTGGAAGCACTTAGAGAAAGATACCAGCCGGTAATAGAAATAAAAATTGTAAACGGCGGCTTAATTTACTTAACAAAATAACTATCCGCTGACAGCGCAGCGGTTACGCTAGCCGGGCAATACTTTTCCAGCAGGTACGCATTGGCATATCTATTTTTTTCGGTACATTTTCAAAACAAAGGGTAGAATGCCAAACCAGGAATTTCCGTAAACTTGCTGGCCGGTTTTGCTATTTTTCTTTCTTCCCCGCTCCTCCTTCGGAGTGTCCAAATAAGAGACGATCTGCTGGGTCATGAATTTTATATAATCATTGCTCGACATAACAATTCACTCCAATCACTTTTTGTCATTGTTATCCTTTCCATGGCATGAAGAAATTATGCAAAAAAGATGTAAAAAAATTTGCAAAAAAAGAAGGATTTTATATTTTATTGTCGAATAGCTATTCATTAGAAAAGAGGATTGGAGGTGTACTGTTGAACTCAATCGCTGCTTACTCAGAGTCCCTCGTTCAGAAGGCGATTGAACAGAATGCATCCGATATTCATTTTGCTCCATCCCCAAAATATACGGAAATTTATTTTCGCATACACGGAAAGCGGACTTTTTACAAAACAATCTCCGAACAAAAATATAAATTGCTCCTCACCTATTACAAGTTCACTTCAGGAATGGATATTGGCGAAACGAGAAGACCACAAAACGGGGTAATCGATCTCAAAGTTCAGCAATCCCGCTATTTCCTTCGTCTTTCCACATTGCCGGTAAACAAATTTGAAAGTTTGGCAATCCGCATCCTTCCCCAGGAACATGAATTTACACTGGATCAGTTATTTCTTTTCCCAAATCAGCTGCACATTATGAAACAATGGCTTAAAAACCGGTCCGGACTGATTTTATTCACAGGTCCGACGGGAAGCGGAAAAACGACAACCCTTTATGCCCTGCTTCACCACTTTATCCAGGAAAGATCCTTTCAGACGATTACGCTGGAAGATCCGGTTGAAAAAGAAATCGATCATTTATTGCAAGTCCAGGTTAATGAAAAAGCCGGAATCACCTATCAGACAGGATTAAAGGCGGCGTTGCGGCATGATCCGGACATTATTATGATTGGGGAAATCCGGGATGAGCCGACGGCGAAATTTGCCTTTGAAGCAGCACTAACCGGGCATCTCATCTTAAGTACCATCCATGCGAAAAATACCGTGGGGACAATCCAGCGCTTAAAAGAAATGGGGCTGAAAGAGAGTGACTTATATCAGACGCTCATCGCTGTTGCCGCTATCGAACTCGTCCCTGTACAAATTAACAAACAAATCGTGCGCAGGGCAGCTATATTAGAATTCCTTACTGGGATACCGTTAGAAAAGACGATAAAGGGGGAAAAAATCGAAGAAGAACAATATTATACCTTTGAAAGATTACGGAGGAAGGCGTTTGCATATGGCTTTATTTCGGAGGAAATTTACAAGAGCTTATAGTTCAGCCTTATCAAAAGAGGAACAGTTGCGGTTTTTAAATCTGCTGCACCGTCTCTTGACAACCGGTTACTCCATCATCGATGCCCTCCATATTTTATCGTTAAACAATCAATTTTACGAAACTGCAAATCGAATTAGCGGTGCACTGAAAAACGGCAAAACCATCGATGAAGCGTTTGAACTGACAAATTTTCATCCGACAATCGTTTCCTTTCTATATTTCACCAAAATATCAGGAGACATAATCGAAAATATCGAAAAGTGCCGAAACTTTTTTCAGCAGCAACTGAAATACACAAAAAAATTTCATCATGTTATCCGATATCCCCTCATTTTAATTACTTTTTTCCTAATCCTGCTATTCTTTATTCGGGGCAGCGTTCTCCCTTCCTTTCAAGAGATGTTTCAAGGACATCTCTCTTCCATAAGCTCCATCCATTTGACCTTCCATATAATAGATTTTTTGACGACATTTTTCATGACGATATTCCTCCTGTCCGGCATCATTGTTTTCATGTGGAAAAAATTCCAGCATTTTCTATCGGTAGAAGAAAAAATTAAGTTTTATCAATGGCTCCCGATTGTCCGCGGTTTGCTTACCATTACCAATTCTTTTTATTTTGCCACCCATTTTAGTACATTGCTGAAGGCGGGATTTTCCGTAAAAGAAATTTTAACGAATATGAAGACACAGAAAAAGCTGCCTGTTATTTCTTTTTATGCCGATATTATGATTGACGAATTATCAAACGGTGTCGATTTATCCTATATCATTCATCAATTTCCGTTGCTTGACAAAAAATTAACCGTGCTTTTCCAGAGTAAGACGGATTATTCTTCATTGCAAAAGGACTTGTCTGTATATGCAGAAATGTTAATGGAAGAAATCGAATATAAAATGATGAAATTTCTTACGCTGCTTCAGCCTGTTATTCTCGTCGTCATCGCAATCTTGATTATTTTCATGTATGCGTCCATTATGTGGCCCCTCTTTCAATTAATTAAAACGATATAAGGAGATGGTTTCCGATGAATAAGAAGAAAAATGGTTTTACGCTGATCGAAATGCTTATCGTCCTCTTAGTTATTTCCGTGCTGATGATTCTCATCATTCCAAACTTAGCAAAACGAAGCAATGATATTACCGATAAAGGCTGTGACGCATTAATTGCTCTCGTAGAAGCACAAGTGAATGCCTACTATATCGAAAACAGAGAATATCCGGCCGATATTACGAAATTAATTCCGGATTATATAAAAGAAGACCAGACCACTTGCCCAAATGGCGACAAACTGACAATTAGCGGGAATGAGGTTCGTGTCGAATCGTAAGGAAGCTGGATTTACATTAATTGAAATTATCCTTGTATTGGCGGTTATAGCGATTTTCCTCGTCCTGGCGCCTCCCTTCTATTTGGAAAATATTACCGAATTTCAAGAAAAACAGTTCATTGATATTTTGCAGCATGACATCCTTTACCTTCAATCGCTTGCCATTACAAATGACGAGTACTCAAGGATCGTATTTTTTCATGACCATTATGAATTAATCCGCGGCTCTGCATTAATCGCGAAAAGAACATATCCAAAATATATAAAAATCGATTATAGGCAAAATAACCGGATTGAATTCAACAGAAACGGAACGATTCTTTATCCGAGGACGATTCTTATATTAGGAAAAGAAAACCATTACCGGCTCATCTTCCCTCTTGGCAAAGGGAGAGGATATATTGTTGCGATGTAAAAGTAAAGGTTTCAGCTTGGTGGAGGTGCTCATAGCTTCCTCCATCTTCCTTTCCATTATCATCACATTAATCCCCATTGCTGCAATTGTAAAACAGGAACAGAACATGTTGAAGATAAAAAGGGAAGCAGTGTTGATGCTTCACGATGAACTACAAGACTTTCTCTGGAAAGACACATCTCTTCCCGCGACAATCGAAAGAGATGTAAAAAATACACAGGTTATTTTTCATTTCGAAAAAGAGGGAAAGTATGTGAAAGGATGTACCGACATTGAAGCGAGAAAGGGCAAACAGGAAACGATTTGCCTTTATGGCATATCCCGGTAAGGAAAAAGGGTTTACATTCATTTCATTATTATGCACACTCTCCATTCTGGCCTTGACCCTTCCTTTTATCAGCTTGTCTTTCCGTACTGTGAAAGCTATATCTTACGAAGAGGAGTTTTCAGTCCATCATTTCTTTCAATTTTTAAGAAATGAAGTAATTGAATCGAGTCAGCTGGCGATCGAAAATCCCCAATCCATTTTGCTTATACAAGACGATAAAAGAATTACAATTAAGCAGCACGGCGAAGTAATCCATCGCCAAGTAGACGGGAGAGGTCATGAAGTGTATTTAATGGGAGTCCGGTCGGTTCGATTCCGTCCTCTCCCATATGGGGTACATGCAGAAATTATTCATACTAACGGTGAAAAATATGAAAAAGCAATTGTTTTTTATCCGGAATAATAAAGGATTTGTATTTCCATATCTGCTATTCATCGTAACTTTGCTTCTGATAGGAATCCAGAAACAAATTGTATTTTACGAAAATGAAATAGAAATGACCGAGTTAATGGTTGACCAAGTAAAAATCGAAACGATGTATCAAATGGCAAAAACTGAAACGAAAAATGAACTTGCTGCAAATCCGCACATAAGATCGATTATCTTTCATTATCCTTACGGTGAAGCGGAGGTTACCCTTCAGCCGGAATCGGAAACCGCATATAAGGCAAGATTCGTTATAACTACATTTCCCAACAATAACAGCTATACGTTCATCAGCCAAATACTTCATAAATAGTATTTCAAAACCATATCCAGACTTTTCCCACTTCTTGCAGGATATTTGTATAATTTTCGACAAATCCGCCGAGTCAACCTTTTTTAAAGCAGTTTCACTTATAATTATAGTATAAATCAAACATAAGAGGTGTTTCCGATGGAACAGACACTAAAAATAACAAATGTGTTAAGTGATCCGACTCGGTTTCATATTTATGAATATTTAGTGGAACATCACAAAGAAGTAAGTGTAAATGAAATTGCCAAACAATTCGATATTCACCCTAATGTAGCCCGTCTTCATCTCTCCAAATTAGAAGATGTTCGCATGGTTACCTCCTACTCGAAAAAAACAGGCAAAGGTGGAAGGCCAAGCAGAGTATATCGTCTCTCAGACCGAGTCGTCGAATTAAACTTTCCTCACCGGGACTACAAATTACTCTCATCCATCATGATTGAATCAATGGCTGAGTTAGGAGAAACAGGAAAAACCATCATTTATGAAACAGGGAAAAAATATGGGATGGATGTAATGAAGGATGAAAAAATTCGTGCCGAGAACATGTCGACCGAGGAAAAAATAAAACTGTTGGAGGATGCTTCCTTTTTATTGGGCATGTATTCTAATTTTAATTATGATAATGAAAATAATCGCGTTTATTTTGAAGTTAATAACTGCCCCTTTAAAGAACTGGCGTCGACAAATCAGGAAATGGTTTGTTCGATGCACAATGCTTTTATCCAAGGAATGTTCGAGTCGTTATTCGATGATGTGGAACTGATTACGAAACATAATATGTTTGAAGCCGGCTGCGAAAATTGTGCTTACGTAGCCAATCTAAAACTTGTCAAATAACATTCGTTTACAATCTTTCCCATGTCGTTTATAATATCTATGATAACGTTAACTAAAAGGAGGGGACTCACGTGGATCGCATGTTTCGTGTGCTAGCCTTTTGGACAGGAATCTTTACAGTTATGTTTTTCGTTGGCGATATGATGGTACCAACGATTTTATCCCTGATTCAAACGGTATTTTTCCTTACATTAAGTTATTTGAAATTGTCTGAACGGATGTATATGTACTTATTTGGTGCTTATTGTACCATTTTCATGATCGGCTTTACATGGTATTCCGAATTCTTGCTTGTTCCAGGTTTCGGACATTAAAAAAAAGGCCTTGCCATCAAATTGCAGGGCCTTTTTCCCTTTGTATGAAATGTGTCTCCTACCTCCTGCTTGCAAAGGAAATTATGATGTAACAAAAGGATTATGCTTTCGTTCATGGTGTATGGTAGTATTCGGGCCATGGCCGGGATAAACGACAACCTGTTCCGGGAGCGTATAAAATTTATTGCGGATCGTTTCTTCCAATACGTCGAAATCTCCCCCCGGCAAGTCTGTACGGCCAACTCCTTCTAAAAACAGCACATCTCCTCCAAATACAACGTCATCCTTTGGAAAAACAAAACTCATGCTCCCCGGAGAATGCCCAGGTGTATGTATGACTTCCATTGCAAATGGTCCAATTTCCAAGTTCCCTTCTCTTAAAGGCTTGGCTGCAGTTTTGATAATAACCGGACTGCTTAGCATGCGGGAACCATTTTGTGCCGGGTCTTGCAGCCATGGATGTTCCAATTCATTCAAATACACTTCAATGTTATAGTAATTGCAGATTTCGTCCAGCGCGCCAATATGATCAAAGTGGGCATGAGTCAAAAGAATGGCATGCGGACGCAGCTTTCTTTCCTCTATATAGCGGATAATTCGCTCTCCTTCCCCGCCGGGATCAATAATTAGGGCATTGCTCCCAATCTCTAAAATATAGCAATTCGTTCCTATCGGTGCAACTGACAGCAAATGAATGTTCATTTCTCTTTCTCCTTATTTGTAGTTTTTTACGTAATTTTGAATTCCCCCACGTTTATCTCGACAAAATCCGTTTTCTGCTATACAATAAGGGATGTATTATCCTACTACATATTTGTATATATTAAATTTGACTACAAGACATTGAGGGAGGTAAAATCATGCGTATCGTTTTAGGGTTTATATTCCTGCTTGTAACAATTGTAGCGGTCATTTCAATTGTACGTCAATTGAAATATAAAAATATTCTCGCTATCATTTTCTCTGTTCTTACTGCTATTGTCTTTGGATTTTTTTCCATTGCAACCATTATATCGGAACTGTCTTCCTGATTGTTCGAAAAAAGTTAACGGCTTATTCGTTAACTTTTTTATTGCAAAAAAGCTCCTCCCTATTTGGAGGAGCTTTTTTCTTCCTGCTCTTTTTGGTTAAAATCGAAAAAACGCAATAAATCACCGTAAATGATATCATCCGAGTACTGTAATTCCAGATTCGCCTTTTCTGCTATTGGCGCACATGGATTTTCCTTCTCTGTTTCCTGATATTCATTTAGTTCTGATTCGTCTTCCTCAAGAATTTCAACCGGTTCCCCTGTTGCCCGATGATAACATGTATTTACTGTATATACATAATCATCACTGATAAAATCACCGTTTCTTAGGACAATATATCCTTTCCGATCTTCACTAAACAAGTCGTTGCCAAAATAAATGTCGTTGTCATGTTTTATGCCTAATAAGTTTAACATCGTTGGCTTCATGTCAATTTGCCCGGCAACTTTCGTGACGACCTCTCCTTTTCCGTGTCCAGGAATATGGATAAATAACGGGACCCGCTGCAATTGAACTTGATCATATGGCGAAATTTCTTCTTTATTTAAATACATGCTCATTGCTTTATTATGGTTGGCGCTAATTCCGATATGGTCTCCCATAATGACAATGATGGAATCCTCATATAATCCTGATTCTTTAAGGTGGTTAAAAAATTCTTCAAGGGCTTCATCCATGTAGCGGACAGCCGGGAAGTAATTGTTCAAAGTATTCGAATTGGAGTCATACGGTTCAATTGAACGGTCCTCTTCATCCAATTCAAACGGAAAATGGTTCGTTAACGTGATAAATTTGGCATAGAAAGGCTTCTCCAGCGTTTCTAAATATTTCATCGATTGCTCAAAAAATGGTTTATCTTTTAATCCCCAGCCGACCGAGTTTTCATCGGTAATCTCATACGATTTTTCATCAAAGAAATGATTGAAACCTAAACTGTCATACATTTGGAATCTATTCCAGAAACTTCCATTATTGGCATGAAATACTGCAGACTGGTATCCGGCATCTTCAATAATTTCCGGAATAGCGTGATATTCATTGCCGCCATGGGTGAAAAACACAGCTCCCCTTGATAATGGGTAGAGGGAGTTTTCCACGAGAAATTCCGAATCAGACGTGTTCCCCTGCCCAGTTTGTTCATAGAAGTTTTCAAAATAATAGGTGTCTTCATCCTCTATCAAACTATTGAGGAATGGTGTGATTTCCTCCCCGTTCACCTCATTATTGATGACAAAGCTTTGCAAGGATTCGGCATTAATCCAAATTATATTCTTGCCTTCTGCAACGCCGAACATGTCAGATTGTCCGTCTGTTTTCACTTCATTTTCCACGTAATCTACAATTTCAGTCAATTCATTTCCATCAGCAAATACCCGCTTCGTTTCCGCACGGGAATGCTGAATAATATCATAAACATGGTAGTTGAAAAGTCCAATGTTTTTTACCAAGTATTCCCGGTCAAATCCCCTTGTAAATAATTGGGGTCTTTCCGTCTCAGCGAGAAAAAAGTTTCCTGCAAGAAGCAATAAAGATAAGGCTGCAGCGAAAACTTTTCCCCGTTTTTTGTAGCTTACCGCAGCCGCATTTTCTTTTTTTGTTAACTTCCAGACAATAAAGACATCCAAAAATAGCAAAATATCATAGGGCTTTATTAGCGTTAAAATGCTAGAACCTAAATCTGCCATGTTGCTCCCCATAAACAGCTGGGGAATTGTAATAAAATCGGTAAATTGACGGTAGAATACGAGATTTGCAAACACAATAAACGTTCCGAAAAACATCATATAACGGATATATTTCAATTGCCGCTGTTCTTTTCTAAACCAGACACTGATGGCAAAGATTAAAAATGCAGACACAAACGGGTTGATTAGCAAAATCAGTTCCTGTGTCGTATTTTCCAATTCAATATTAAACATAAATCGATAAACTATATATGTTTTCAGTCCAAATAAAACACTCGCTATAATATATAGCGGCGTTCGAAGAAACAAATCTTTCATCCATGTAACCTCCTGCATAACGAATGATGTCTAAACATGTCTTATATAAAAGGGATTTATATCGTATTGTTCCGGACTAACCTATAAGACGATGTATAAACAAAAAAGTTTCACTTTCCATTAATTTTTTTTAACATTATTTACATGCAATTAATATATTATTCCTTTTCCTGATGAATTACTAGATAACTTCCTTTTTTCTTTGCGCAATATTAACTTTGCCTGCATGTAATCCGAGCGGCTAATCAATTGAAACTGATACAGCTCATCGACTTCCATATCCATTAATTCAATATCACCGAGCCGATCCTTCGTATAAATGATCGTGCCAAATTTTTTTAATAATTGCTGGACGTCGTAAAAGGTTTCCATCATTTTCACCATTCTTTTAACAAATCAGATTGTATTTTATCATACATCATTCACATAAAAAACCCAAATCTGATTAACGATCTGGGTCCTGTGGATTTAGAAAATCAGGTCTTTTGCTTTTTAAAGGAATTGGTGACCTTATAAAGATATCACGAAATGCTTGAAATGAAAATGGTAAAAATGGCCAAAAATATGGAATCCGAAAAGTTGTCATTCTTGTTAAGAAAAGAATCCAAACAGTAATTCCGACAACATAACCAGCTATGCCGAATAGGGCAGCAGATATTAATAATACCATTCGTACAATATGATTGGCAAGACTTAATTCATAACTTGGGGTGGCATAGGTGCCAATTGCAGCAATAGCAATATATAGGATTACTTCATAGGAAAACCATCCCACTTCTACGGAAACTTGCCCGATAATAATCGCTGCAACAAGCCCGAGTGCTGTCGCTAATGAGGACGGTGAATGGATTGCAGCCATTCGAAGCATATCCATGCCAATTTCAGCTATGAAAAACTGCCAAAATAACGGCACATTCCCTGCTTCGTTCGGTCCGATAAATTGCAGCCCAGCCGGCAGAATTTCCCGCTGTACGGAAACTAAATAGTATAAAGGCAAGATAAATATAGAAAGAAATACGGCAGCAAAACGGACAAGGCGCAAATACGCTCCGACGAGCGGCTTCTGACGGTATTCCTCGGCATGCTGCATATGGTGCCAGTAAGTTGCAGGAGTAATCATGACGCTCGGAGACCCGTCGATAATGACGAGAATATGCCCTTCATATAAATGGGCAGCAGCCGTGTCAGGGCGCTCCGTGTAGCGGATGGTCGGATATGGGTTCCAATGACGGCCGCTAATGTACTCTTCCACCGTTTTCTCAGCCATCGGCAAACCGTCCGTATCAATTTTTTTTAACGTATGTTTTAAATGCTTTACTCTTTTAGGATCAGCAATATCGGCAAGGTAACAGATGGCCACGTCCGTTTTTGAGCGTCTTCCGATTTGCAAATATTCCATTGTCAGCGAACGGTCCCTAACCCTCCGGCGGATCAGGGAAGTATTAAAAACGATTGTTTCTACAAATCCGTCCCTGGAGCCGCGGACAACCCGCTCCAAATCCGGTTCGGCAGGAGAACGGACCGGATAGGTTCGGGCATCAATAACGATAATTTTGTCCAGCCCTTCCATCAGCAGAATTGTCGGGCCGGCCAATACAACATCAGCCGCTTGATTCAAGTCATCTATTTGATCCAATTCAATATATGGTATATATGATTTCAGCAGTTTTTCTAATACATCCGGTTCCACATCGGCAGGTTCCAGTTTTGCCAGAAAAGCCATTAAATAATGGAGAATATCGTCCTTAGCAAACCCGTCAATGAGGAATAGGTCTGTTCTCCGGTTTACATATTCCAAATCGAGATGAATCAGGTCAAAACTTTTTTCTGTGCCGAGTAATTTTTTTAAGTATTGCACATTTTTCTCATGGGCAGAAAATAATGGCTGCTTCTCTTGTTCCATGCAGTTACACACCTATTCTTCGTAGAATTGATGTGTTTATTTTATACGTGTGCCCGTTTTCTATACATTCCAGGTTCATTATTGTTTTTCGTCCATGATGTTTTCATACAACTCTATAAACGATCCATTGTCCGGATTCATGTCAAATGCTTTTTTAGCATATAGTTCAGCTAGTTTCTTCTCACCGATTTCCATGTAAAGGAGTGCTAAATTATAGTAGCTTTCCGGGTATATATCATAGGATAAACTATGCTCTAAATCTTTAATTGCGTTTTCATATTTTCCTAATTCAATATAAGCGTAGGAACGGTGAAAAAGAAGCACGCCATCATAGTCTCCCTTTAATTGGAGCGCATCTGTAGATACATGAATGACGCTCTCGTACTCCTCTTTTTTGATTAATTCCTCAATTTTCATCAATTGGTATGTCTGGCTGGATTCGTTCTGCTGTATCCCAAACGGAACACCTATTCCTAGCAATAGAGCTAATAATAGTGCAGAAAGCAATTGTTTTCGAAAATGTCTCTTCCTTGGAAGATGGATCATCTGTGCTGCAAGAAAGCCCCCTGCCAGCCCGCCTAAATGAGCTGCCATATCAATCTGCGGCAAAACGAACCCGACGGCAATATTGATTCCGAGAATGAAAAGCAAGTTAAATCCCATCGTTTTACGAAAAATGTGTTTATAATGGATGCCAAAAACGAGAAGCGCACCAAACAAGCCAAATATGGCGCCAGATGCTCCTGCACTGATATTTGGGGAAAAGGCAAAGCTTGCAATGCTTCCGGCGATTCCCGCCAGGAAATAAATAAACAGGAAGCGAATGGAACCGAAAATCCGTTCTACAGTCATTCCTAAATAGTAGACAGCTACCATATTCATAAACAGATGGAGAAATCCGATATGGATAAACATGGAAGTAAACAGTCTCCACCACTCATTTGCCTCCACAATCGCCACGTTATATTTTGCCCCAAACGCTATTAACGTTTCGAGTTCATTTCCGTTTGCAAGTTCCATGAAAAAATACAGAAGCAGATTGACAGCAATAAACAGGTAAGTAAAAATCGGTTTCCCGTACGAAAAGATGTTCGTTATCTCAGCTTTCTTCATTTTTATTCTCTCGTGAATATAATGTTTATAGCCGGAAATATCTTTTTCTTCTTCGTTTGGGGAAGGGGAAATTGGATATTCAACGGCCAAATCTTCCAGCAGCCTGTTTTTTTCATCCTCCCCTTCTTCCCTATCAATATAATAAACTTTCATTTTAATTGACTGCTTTTCTTTTAAGTGTATCGGCTTTTTTAAACTTTCCCAATCGTCAACCGGAGCAAACGGAGAAAAATAAACATTGCATATTTCCATTCGTTTGCCTGAAATCATCGGTTTTAATTTTTTGGCCCGCTGTAATGTTATTGCAATATCCCTTTTCAAATGGTTTTTCCAGTCAAAACCACGATGAATTAAACGGATAACGGTGGATGTTTTATTTTCATACCGTTCCAGCCATAATTCATCCGCATGATCTTGAAAATGAATTACATCAAAATGACCATTTTGAATTAACATATGAGCAAATTCGTATAGCTGCAGACGATGATCTGCCATCTTTTCACCTTCTTTCCCCTTATCATAACAAACCGTGCTTGAATTGAAAATTAAAATAGCTGTCGAGAAAGACAGCTATTTCGCATTCGATTTGTCAGTTTGAAATTGTTCACCGCCGAAAAGGGCCGGCAGCAAATTTCCGCGAACTTGAGGGATTGCCATCGATGTCCTCACCGCTAATTTACGGATGAAGCCTACTGCTAACAATGCATTTAGGAGTTTGTAGCGCCATTGATAAACCAACATAATTAGGATAAACAGGAAAAGCATTCGGAACATGAGTTTCAAAGTAACACCTTCTTTATGATTATCGGTGCCCTTAGTTTCTCAAATATATAAAAATTTATACCTTTAGCGCTTCGTCCTAAATAACCCGTTTTCTGTAATAATATGATTCACTGGAATGTCGTACGGATCGTTCGGAATTTCTGTTTTCACTTGACTGCTGCTTGCCAAAGCAACGGTTTCATTCGTAAAATCGGCTAAAAACCGGTCGTAATATCCTCCGCCAAAACCGATACGGTAACCGCGACGATCAAATAAGAGCCCGGGAACAATGATTAAATCCATTTCCTTTTTGGCTACTGGCTCGGTTTCTTCAGGAATCGGTTCCAATAGGCCAAAATAAACTTGTTCCAATTGTGCAAAGGAAGTTAACGAGTAAAATGTCATCATTTTGGTAGAAGGATGGCATTTTGGGACAGCAACAATTTTGCCTTCTTTCCAAGCTGCTTCAATAATCGGTTTCGTATCCCATTCATTCGATTGTGCGATTGTAATTCCAATTGTATCTGCCGTTTTCCAGAGAGAGGATTGAAGGAGATGGAATGTTAATTTTTTTTCAATTTGCTGCTTTTCCGATTTATCCAAGCTTTTCTGCAACACAATTGCCTGTTTTCTTAATGATTGTTTATCCATACGATTCTCCCCCGCTTTCATTTCCAGAGTAAATAAGCTTCCAAATAAAAATAAAACTCTTATCATAAAGATAAGAGCTTTCATTGTTATTTTGTTTCCCGATGTAAAGTATGTCTTTTTAAACGTGGACAATATTTCATAAGCTCAATACGCTCAGGGTTTTTACGTTTGTTTTTTGTCGTAATATAGTTACGATCACCTGTTTCTGTACAAGCTAAAGTAATATTTACGCGCATCGTTTTCCCTCCAAACTTCATGCTACTTAATGATCAGTTTCAGACTTATATTATATTACCAAAATTTGATGTAACTATCAACATTGATTGGAAAAAAATTAAAGTTTTCACTGATGGCAATCTATGTTATAACTAGTAATGTATAAAAATATTACATTGCAAATCTATTAAGTTTGGATTTACATATGTCTGAGATTTTATGTCGTGATAAAGGAGGGATTAGTATGCTGATTGGGATAATTTCCATCATTGTCATTGCGATTGTTCTTTTTGTTTTATCCTACTTCGTAAACGACCGCTTCGAACAGCTTGAAGGACAAGTAGAACAACTATCAATTTCCATGATGCAAGACACATATCAGATTAAGAAAAAACTAAAATTGCTGGAAGAAGAAGTGTTGCCCGAAGAAATGATGGATGACATGTTAACGAAAAATAATGAATGAGGAGAAGGATATGAAACATCTATTGCGTTCCTTTGCTGCAGGGCTTTTTTCTGCAGGAGTGATTATGTTAGCTGCCTATTACTTTTCAGAAGAGAGCCGGGAAGAGTTGACGGCAGATGAAATGATTCCGATTGTGGAAGAAGAGGGATATCACGTGTTAACCTCGGATGAATATATCTCCCTCGCCGTCCAGCCGAAAGACAAAGAAGAAAATACGGAAGAAAAGGCAGAAACCAAGCAAGAGGACAAGAAGGAAAAAGCAGAAAACAAGGAAAAGGAAGAGCGGAAAGAAGAAGAAGAAAAAAATAACGAAAAAAAAGAGGACAAACAGCCGGAGACGTCAAGCTATACGTTACAAATTAAGCCTGGCATGCTTACCCCAGAAATTACAGAACTGCTGGAAGAAAACAAAATTATCGATGATGCTGCGAAGTTTAACCGCTATTTGGAAGAACATGAATACAGTCCTAAAATTCAAATTGGGAATTTTAAACTGACGAGTGATATGGACTATTATCAAATTGCCGAAACGATTACTGATTATAAAAGAGGACAGTAACAAAAAGTTACTGTCCTCTTCCTTTAGGCTCTATACTAAATATTGGGGTTAAGAAATAATTTAAAGAGAAATAAAAAACACGCTTCTCCAATTTCTTTTATACTTGAATTGATGAGAAACAAGAAAAAGAAAGGAGAAGCGTGTAAATGAATAATACCATAAAAATCCCTGGATTAGAAGATGTACTTATTACAAAGGTGGAGGAATTTGAGGATCGAATAGCCATATTTGTCGAAATGGAGGTCCAAACCCATATATGCCCAAAATGTGGTAAAAAAACGCGAAAAATACATGATTATCGAGTGCAAAAAATCAAGCATTTAAAATGGTTTGAGCGTTTAAGCTATATTTTTTATCGGAAGCGCAGATATAGATGTGATACATGTGGCAAGAGATTTTACGAGAAGAATTCGATTGTAGATCGTTATCAGAGATTTTCTAAAGAATGGAATCAAGCCGTAAATATACGTAGCGTGCGAGCGAAGACATTTAAAGAAATTAGCCAGCAATTTGGTGCTTCCCCATCTACTATCATTCGCAGATTTGATGAGCTTGCAGAGAAAGAGCTAAAAGATGTAGAGGAGCTTCCTCGTGTCATCTCCATCGATGAATACAAAGGCGATACAAAAGAAGGTAAATATCAAGTCATTATCGCAAATGGGGAAACAAAGGAACCCATTGACATTCTTCCGAATCGGAGGAAAAAAACCATTGCCAACTACCTGCGTAAGTATGGGGCAAAGGTAGATGTCGTAGTAATGGATATGAGCCCATCCTTTAAAGCTGCGGTGAACAAAGCTCTAGATAGACCGGTGATTGTCGCAGATCGTTTTCATTTTTGCCGGTATATTTATTGGGCATTAGATGCCGTTCGCAGGCGGGTACAAAGTATTTGGAATGACTACGATCGGAAAAAGTGCAAAAAAATGCGTTATGTATTTTACAAGGACAGTGGGAAATTATCTGATAAGGATCGATGGTACTTGAACAGGTATTGTCAGATGT
>NZ_BMEV01000033.1 GCF_014637175.1 Compostibacillus humi
GTAGATAGGTCCGAGGTGGAAGCGTGGTGACACGTGGAGCTGACGGATACTAATCGATCGAGGGCTTAACTAAATTTCAAGTCGTTGTATTCTCTTATTTAGTTTTGAAGGTGGAAGGTGTTGCGTTTTAGTATTAAAATGCATATAATATTATTTGCCTTCTTTATTCACATCGCGGGGTGGAGCAACGAGGGTTACTTCTGCCGAATAGGCTGCGAGTTACCTCGAAGCACAACGCGTCTGTGAATAAGCTAGTAGATGCAGAGGTTAAAACTAAAATAGTTTTTTGCCACATTGAACAGGTTTCAAATTGAATTTTTTCTTCACATCGCGGGGTGGAGCAGTCTGGTAGCTCGTCGGGCTCATAACCCGAAGGTCGCAGGTTCAAATCCTGCCCCCGCAACCAATAGGTCCGGTAGTTCAGTTGGTTAGAATGCCTGCCTGTCACGCAGGAGGTCGCGGGTTCGAGTCCCGTCCGGACCGCCATGATTGTAATAAATATATGATACACACAGGATTTTGTAAAAAATCGTGTGTTTTTTTATTTTGTCTATTAATAATTCCTTCCTTTCAGGAAACTTTCTACAAGTCACCTTTTATTTATCCGCTTCTGCCTCAAGTTTCAGACAATGTAAATGACGATTCCTTTTCCTTTTTCCATTGTATTTTGCTATCATGAATGTAGCTAAAAAGAAAAGGTGTAATTAATGGATGAATTCTCATTTATTGATTCGATAAAACAATCATATTATAAACAGGCTGCGCTAAAGAGGGGAATTGGTGATGATGCGGCTGTATTTCATATTGATGAGGATATTGTGGCAGCGACAGATACGTTTGTTGAGGATATACATTTTTCCCGATCCACAATGCAGCCTTTTCATATCGGATATCGTGCGTTAGCTGCCAACATCAGCGATATGGCAGCAATGGGGGCTCGGCCAATGTTTTACCTCGTGTCTATCGTTATTCCAACAAAGTGGCCAATGGAAGAAATCTCGGCAATTTTCTCAGGAATGGATGCCATTGCCAGTCAGTACCAAATGGATTTAATTGGCGGGGATACAGTATCTGGAAAGGAATTGGCTATTTCGATTACAGTAATCGGGAGTGTTCCGGATAATAGGGCAAGATATCGTCACGATGCAAAATCAGGTGATATTGTTTTTGTGACAGGAACACTAGGAGATTCACAAGCTGGCTTATATTTATTAAGCAAAGAAAATGCATCAGTTTTTAAAGATGCTGATTATTTTATTCTGCGTCACCGGATGCCTGCCCCTCGGGTGGAGTTTTCCTTAGGCTTACAGAAACTGAATCGCGTTTCATTAAATGATGTTAGTGACGGGATTGCCAATGAAGCAAATGAAATAGCAGAAGCATCAAGCAAAGCAATTGTTTTATATGATGATTTAATCCCAATCCACTCTTCCCTACAGCAATTTCCAAAGGAACATCAGTTTCAGTGGAAATATTTTGGCGGGGAGGATTTTGAACTAATCGGAACGGTGCCAGAAAAGGACTGGCCATTAGTTCAGGAAATTGCGGATAATACAAAAACGAAAGTAACTAAAATTGGAATGGTTTTTGAGAGTGAAGAACCCAGAGTGTACTATATTAAAAACAACAAAAAGCAAAAACTCTATAAACATGGATATAAACATTTAAAGTAGGTGGAAGGCACGTGTACAAAAAAGAAGTAATTACATATTCTCCAGAAGAAACATTGGAATTGGGAGTAAAATTGGGCAGCCTCCTAAGGCCTGGCAATGTCATCACGCTAGAGGGAGAGTTAGGGGCAGGAAAAACAACATTGACGAAGGGCATTGCCAAAGGTATTGGTGTAGACGACAATATTAAAAGTCCTACGTTCACCATCGTTAAGGAATATAAAGGAAAATATCCGTTTTACCATATGGATGTATATCGTCTGGAGGATTCAGACGAAGATATCGGGTTTCTGGAATATTTTCACGGGGACGGTATTACTGTGGTAGAATGGGCTTCCTTTATTACGGACTATTTGCCGGATGAAACATTGGATATACAAATTGATTATGGTGAAGATGAATCAAGAGTGATAAAATTTACAGCAAACAGCGATTATTACAAAGAAATTGTCGACGAATTAACAAGTTAGGAGCAACAGAAAATGAATATACTTGCAATGGATACGTCTACTCAGGTGATGGGGGTTTCCATCCTAAAGAACAATGAAATACGAACCGAAATCGTTACCAACATACCTAAAAACCATTCGGTACGGCTAATGCCGGCGATAGAACAAGCGATGAATTTAGTTGGTCTTGAGCCAAAGGAGTTAGATAAAATTGTCACTACTATTGGACCAGGATCGTATACCGGCATCCGCATCGGACTAACAACGGCAAAAACGATGGGCTGGGCGCTGAATATTCCAGTTGTCGGTGTCAGCAGTCTGGAAGTGATGGCATACCAAGGCAGATTTTTTGAAGGATATATCTGTCCTTTTATCGATGCTAGGCGTGGAATGGTGTTTGCAGGGGTATATCAATGGAAACAAAATGAATTGTATCTTGTATATGAAGAAAAAAATATTTCGATGGAAAAAGTATTAAATAAACTGAAAGAAGACGGCATGCCTGTTCTTTTTTTAAGTCCTGATATGAAAATTCATGAAGGTCAAATAAAGGAAGTTTTGGCAGAAATGGCAGTTATTCCGGAACAGCCCCATCAATTAATTCGCCCCGGTTTTATCGGACTTGCCGGAAGTAAAAAAGACCCGGCATCGGTCCATGAATTAACGCCAAATTATTTAAGACTAGCTGAAGCTGAAGCAAAATGGCTAAATAGGATGAAGGAAAAATAAAAAAATGGAAGATGTTATTATTCGAAAGATGGAAATAGATGATATTCCCCAAGTGGTGGAAGTTGAGAAATCCTCCTTTCCGACACCTTGGTCAACAGACATTTTCTATCAGGAGATTATAGAGAACCAGTTTTCTCATTACTACGTGATGGAATATGGAGAAAAAATTATTGGATATGTAGGAATGTGGATAGTCATTGACGATGCCCAGATTACAACGATAGCCATATCCCCTGAATACAGGAGAAAAAAATTAGGGGAGAAACTTTTTGGCTTTTCCTTGCAAACAGCATTGGCTATGGGAGCAAAAGTTTTATCATTGGAAGTCCGGGTTTCCAATATTCCTGCTCAGAAATTGTATCGAAAATTTGGGCTCATGCCTGGCGGAATTCGAAAAAATTACTATACAGATAATGGCGAAGATGCTATTGTAATGTGGGTGAACTTATCATGAATAAAGACATTTATATTTTAGGTATTGAAACGAGCTGCGATGAAACGGCAACTGCGATTGTGAAAAATGGAAGAGAGATTGTTTCCAATGTAGTTTCATCACAAATAAAAAGCCATGAACGGTTCGGTGGAGTAGTTCCCGAAATTGCTTCCAGGCATCATGTCGAACAGATAACGATCGTTCTGGAAGAAACTATTCAAAAATCCGGACTGACTTGGGACGACATTGATGGAATTGCAGTAACCGAAGGCCCGGGATTGGTCGGCGCCTTGCTCGTCGGGGTAAGTGCAGCTAAAGCATTGGCATTTGCCAAAAATAAACCACTGATTGGTGTTCATCATATTGCCGGGCATATTTATGCGAATCGTTTGGAAGAGGAATTTTCCTTTCCTTTGCTTGCTCTGATTGTTTCCGGCGGACACACAGAACTTGTCCTTATGAAGGAACATGGCCAATATGAATTGATTGGCGAAACGCGGGACGATGCTGCAGGCGAAGCCTTTGACAAGGTAGCGAGAATGTTAAATTTGCCGTATCCGGGCGGTCCGCATATTGACAAGCTGGCAAAAGTCGGCGAGGATACGTTGGAATTTCCGAGAGCTTGGTTAGAGGAAGGGAGCTATGATTTTAGTTTCAGCGGTTTAAAATCGGCGGTAATTAATAAAATTCACAATGCCAAGCAGCGAGGGGAAAATTTAAAAAAGGAAGATATTGCAGCCAGTTTTCAAAACAGTGTTGTGGAAGTTCTTACGGAAAAAACGTATCGAGCAGCTCTCGAATTTGAAGTAAAACAAGTAATTGTTGCTGGAGGAGTAGCTGCCAATCAGGGACTGAGAACTGCTTTAATGGAAAAGTTTGCACCTACTCAAATTCCTTTAAGCATTCCGCCGTTATCTCTTTGTACAGATAATGCTGCAATGATTGCTGCAGCAGGGATGATTAATTATCTTAAAGGCAAAAGATCTTCTCTAGATTTAAATGCTAACCCGTCGCTGCCGTTAAGCTAATCCTCAAAGTTATCCACAATCATGTGGATAATGACGCTGGACGATGATATAAACTGTTAGTAATAGTGGATAAAAATGGGGATAACATTTCCTTTTGTTGTGGATATTGTGCATAATTTCAGAGGTTATTCGAATTAAAAGGGTTTATACACGAAAACCGCATGTGGATAACTTTTATACAGGAAGAAATTTGGTGAACCTAAATGAAAAAGCGACAATCCTATTATTTTCAAACCGATTTAATTATTATTTTTATTCTTTTCGTTTGTGTCAGTTTGCTTTCCATTTATAACGCTCAACAAATGGACCAGTACGGTAACGATTTTGTCTGGAAACAAATTGTTTGGTTTACCGTTGGAGTGCTACTCGTCGCTGCGATACAATATTTCGATCTGGAGCAATTGTATAAATCCAGTTTATATATTTACATTACCGGAATTGCCGTTTTAATACTCCTGCTAATAAGTCCGGAGTCGATAGCCGAGCCAGTAAACGGGGCAAAAAGCTGGTTTACACTGCCTGGCCTTTCCCTGCAGCCAGCAGAGTTCACGAAAATCACGACTATTCTTTATATGGCAAAAGTAATTACCCGTCACAAAGCAAAGTATGAAATCAGTAATATAAAGACAGATACTGTATTGCTTATAAAGATTCTCGTTGTTACTGCTATTCCAGTACTGCTAATCTTGCAGCAGCCGGATTTTGGTACGTCGATGGTATATCTATTTATTGCAGGAATGATGATTATTTTATCCGGAATCAGCTGGAAAATAATTACGAGCTTGATTGTAATTATTTCAGCTGGTATTGCTGCTGTTTTAACCTTTATTATCAAATTTCCTGACTTTGTTAAAGAATTAGTCGGTCCTGGCCGAGCCTACCAAATTGACCGGATATTAACGTGGTTTGATCCATCGCAACAGACAAGTGATGCGACATGGCATTTTGATCGTGCCCATATGGCTCTCGGGTCTGGCCAGTTATTCGGAAAAGGGATTAACGGATTAGAAGTTTACTATTCGGAAGCCCAAACTGATTTTATTTTCTCTGTAATTGGCGAAAGTTTCGGCTTTATCGGCAGTTCATTTGTTGTTTTTCTTTATTTTGTATTGCTCTATAAATTTGTCACGTTAGGATTAAGCATTTATAAGCATTCTCCTTTTGCGGCTTACTATTTATTTGGTTACTTAAGTCTTATTCTCATTCATGTGTTCCAAAATATTGGAATGACCTTAGGAATTATGCCGATTACAGGTATTCCGCTGCTCCTAATCAGTTATGGGGGAAGTTCGGTTTTATCGACGATGATTGGCATGGGAATTGTGTATCGTATTGCGGTGGAAAATACGATCCAAAATGATTATTTGTTTAAATAATGGATAGACACAGCATATCAATTAACATTTGATTGGTATGCTGTTTTTTTTGTTTAAGTGATGCGGCTGAAATGAAGAGAGACAGGGGGAAAATCGTTGTATTAAAAAAATATTGCTGATTATAAACATAAAAGACCGACATAGCAGCCGGTCTTAGGGTAAATGATACGTTATAAACTATGAGAGTTCTTCCTGTAGCTCTGTCCATTCTTCAAGCATTGTATCTGCTTCTTGTTTCAGCTGTTCTAGTTTTTCATTCATTTCCAGAGCTTTCATATGATCTTCATAAACTTCTGGTTTAGTCATCAGTTCTTCGACTTCTGCGATCTCTTTTTCCAGCCGTTCAATGTCTCTTTCCAACTGTTCGGCTCTGCGCTTTTTCTTGCGCATTTCACTTTGGATTTGCTTTTCCCTCTCGTAACTGCCCTTCTGGTTCGATTCCTTTTTCTTATTCTCTATTTCTTTGTTTTCCAAAAGGGCAATTTCCTCTTCTTCCCGCTTCTTTTCAATATAATAATCATAGTCCCCAAGATAGACGCGCAATTCATCGGTCCTGAGTTCGGCTACTTGGCTTGTGATTTTATTAATAAAATATCGGTCGTGAGAAACGAAAATAATCGTGCCGGGATAGTCTAATAGAGCCTCTTCCAAAACCTCTTTGCTGTCAATATCTAAATGGTTGGTCGGCTCATCAAGTATTAACAAATTTGCCTTTTTCATCATTAATTTTGCAAGAGCAAGCCTTGCTTTTTCTCCTCCGCTTAAAGTATGCACTTCTTTTAAAACATCGTCACCGGAAAACAGGAAATTCCCTAAGATGGTACGGATATCCCTTTCGTTCATTGTCGGGTAATCGTCCCAAAGCTCGTTCAAAACCGATTTGTTGGAGGATAGTTCTGCCTGTTCCTGGTCATAATAGCCAATTTGTACGTTGGTGCCAAGCTGAATGACTCCATTGGCAGGAACTTCCTTCCCGATTATCAGTTTTAATAAAGTTGTTTTCCCTGCTCCGTTTGGGCCAACGATCGCGATTCGGTCTCCTCGGTTTACCCGGAGGGAAATGTTTTGGAATAAATCTTTGCTTTCTCCTTCGTAACGAAAGGCCACGTCATCCATTTTTAACACGTCATTTCCGCTCCGGCGTTCGATTTGGAATGAGAAACGGGCAGATGCTTCGCTTCCGACAGGCTTCTCCATTCGTTCCATCTTTTCCAGCTGTTTCCTGCGGCTTTGGGCCCGCTTTGTAGTAGAAGCCCGAACTATATTCCGCTGGATAAACTCTTCCATATGCCTAATTTCTTCTTGCTGTTTTTCGTATTCCTTTAGTTGTTTTTCCAGCGCAACGGCCTTTTGTTCCAAATATTTGCTGTACGTCCCGTAATACTTCGTCATTTTTTTTCGGGAAATTTCATAAACAATCTTAACTATCTTGTCTAAAAAATAACGGTCGTGGGAAACAATAACGATAGCACCAGGATAGTTCAATAAATAATTTTCCAGCCAGCTTAACGTGTCAATATCTAAATGGTTGGTCGGCTCATCCAAAATTAGGAGATTAGGTTTCAGCAATAATAACTTTCCTAAAGCGAGCCGTGTTTTTTGCCCGCCGCTCAGCTCCGAAATCGGCGTATCATAGTCGTAATGTTGAAACTGCAGTCCATTTAATACTGCTTTTATTTCTGATTCATATATATAGCCGCCGTCCGATTGATATTTGTGCAGCAATTCATCGTACTCTTTTAAAAGTTTTTCATAAGACTGGGGTGACATTGAAGTTGCTTGTTCCATTTTTTGTTCCAGTATCCGCAATCTTTTTTCCATTTCAAGCAATGGCTGAAATACTTCTATCATTTCATCCCAAATTGTTTTTCCGGATTCCAATTCCATATGCTGGGCCAAATAGCCAATCGTGAGATCTTTCGGTTTGATAATTTCCCCTTCATCATAGGAGAGTTCACCAGCAATTATTTTCAGCAACGTCGACTTGCCTGTACCGTTTCTTCCGACGATGGCAACCCGGTCTTGATCTTTAATTTCCATTTTTATATTGGAAAAAATCTCTTCGGAACCGAAGGATTTGGATAGTCCATTAATTTGCATATAAATCATTCTTTTCACCTCATCGCATTCTAGTGTATCGTATAAATTCCTGTATCGACAACTTAAATTGTGAAAAATATCACGACTTTATTGATATTTTTTGTTAATATAGTAAATAGGTGAATACAATTGTGAAGTGAGGCAGAAACATGGAACAAAATAAAATACCACAGGCAACTGCGAAGAGACTACCATTGTATTACAGGTTTTTAAATAATTTATATCAGCAAGGGAAGAAGAGGGTTTCCTCGAAGGAACTTAGTGAAGCAGTAAAAGTAGATTCGGCGACAATCCGAAGGGACTTTTCTTACTTTGGCGCCCTTGGCAAAAAGGGATATGGATATAACGTTGAGTATTTGCTCGGTTTTTTCCGAAGCACATTGGATCAGCATGAAATTACTGAAGTGGCGTTAATCGGAGTTGGAAATCTCGGCACCGCCTTTTTAAAATATAGTTTTTTGAAAAATAATAATATCCGAATTACGAAGGCATTCGATAAAGATCCAAATAAAGTCGGGACAGAAGTAGAAGGTGTACCGATATATTCCATTGATGAAATGGATAAACATTTGGGACATATTCGTGTTGCTATTTTGGCCATTCCTGCATCCGAAGCGGATGCGGTAACTGATATTCTCGTAAAACATGGCATTATCGGTATTCTTAATTTTACTCCTGCAAGAATTACAGTACCAAAACATGTAAGGGTACATCATATTGATTTTGCAGTGGAATTACAGGCATTAGTCTATTTCTTAAAGCATTATCCATTGGAAAAAGACGAATAATATAAAGCGGGCGGAGAGCAGAAACTCTCCGCCTTTTTACATTATAAATAAAATCGTCTGCAGCTGCTCTAATTGTTTTTGGATTTCTTCGGGAGTCATCGAATATTGACCGATGACGGCAAGGGAATTCATGCCGGCATGCACGAGAATGGGAGTAAGAATCCGTTTCGTTTTAACGTATAAAAAGGAAAAAACAAACCCGATTGACGCATAAATGAGCAAATGTTCTGGTTCTCCGTGAATAATGCCAAAGATAAGCGCAGATAGAAGGGCAGCAAAAAAGAAATTCATCCGTTTATATAATGTACCGAAAATGATTTTTCGGAAAACGATTTCTTCCAAAATTGGCGCAAGCAACATCGGTACGATGACAAAAATCGGCATCGCCCTTGCAATTTCCATGATAAATTGTGTGTTTTCTGAACCTGGCGGCACACCAAAAATTTTTGTTTCGATTACAACGGCCAGCCCTTGCGCAAAAAGCGCCATAAACACGCCAACTACAGACCAAATAATCATGCCGCCAACACCGATGGCTTCATTGCCTCGCTGCATTGCCATATCCGGTTTCATCAATTTTAAAATGATTACTAAAGCCAACACGAAACTAATTAATGTCCAGTAGATGACGCCCTCGGTATAAATATCAGGGGTGAATGTAATTAGCGCGAGTGATACGATTAATCCTGACACTTGCATTAAAATATAAGTTAGTATGACGTACCAGTACCTTCTTGGCAAAATATAACGACTCCTTTATACAAAGTGAAATATATACAGTTAGTATATTATTGAAGGAACAGATATATAATATTAAAAGTTTAGATTGGGAAAATCCTGGTATAACAGGAAATACCTTTATCTGTATTCGTATTTTAACATAAATGACCTGTTGCCGATAATCTTATGATATTTCAAAAAAAAATTATGATACAATTACTTGCATTTTATAACGCAATTCATTATTATATAAATTGGAATTAGCACTCAGGACTCCCGAGTGCTAACAAAAAACAATCTATGTTGTCAAGGAGGCTTATGTGCATGATTAGACCGTTAGGAGATCGTGTAGTTATTGAGCTTGTTGAACAAGAAGAAAAAACTGCAAGCGGTATCGTACTTCCGGATTCCGCAAAAGAAAAACCACAAGAAGGTAAAGTGGTTGCTGTCGGCTCAGGCCGTGTATTGGACAATGGCGAAAAAGTTGCCCTTGAAGTATCAGTTGGCGACCGCATTATTTTCTCTAAATTTGCAGGTACTGAAGTAAAATATGATGATACAGAATACTTAATTTTGCGTGAAAGCGATATTCTTGCTGTAGTAGAGTAAAAGAATTTTTAACATACTTACAACGATTTTAGGAGGGTGTATAAATGGCAAAAGAGATTAAATTCAATGAAGATGCTCGTCGTGCGATGCTTCGCGGTGTAGATGCTTTAGCAAACGCTGTAAAAGTAACTCTTGGACCAAAAGGTCGTAACGTTGTGTTAGACAAAAAATTTGGTTCTCCTTTAATTACAAATGACGGGGTAACGATTGCTAAAGAAATCGAACTCGAAGATCCGTTTGAAAATATGGGCGCACAGCTTGTTTCCGAAGTTGCTTCGAAAACAAATGATGTAGCTGGGGACGGAACAACTACGGCTACAGTACTTGCCCAAGCATTAATCCGTGAAGGACTTAAAAACGTAACTTCCGGTGCGAACCCTGTAGGTATCCGCCGCGGTATTGAAAAAGCTGTTGCGACTGCAGTTGAAGAATTGAAAGCAATTTCCGAACCGGTAGAAAAGAAAGAAGAAATTGCCCAAGTAGCAGCAATTTCTGCGAATGATAAAGAAGTAGGCGATCTTATTGCTGAAGCAATGGAGCGCGTTGGCAATGACGGTGTAATTACCATCGAAGAATCGAAAGGATTCACTACAGAATTAGATGTGGTTGAAGGTATGCAATTCGACCGCGGATACGCTTCTCCATATATGGTTACGGATCAAGATAAGATGGAAGCTGTTCTGGAAGATCCGTACATTCTTATTACTGATAAGAAAATCTCCAGCATTCAAGAAGTGCTTCCAGTATTGGAACAAGTAGTCCAACAAGGCAAGCCATTACTTCTAATTGCTGAAGATGTAGAAGGAGAAGCATTAGCTACATTAGTAGTTAACAAACTGCGCGGCACCTTTAATGCAGTTGCTGTAAAAGCTCCTGGATTTGGCGACCGTCGTAAAGCAATGCTTGAAGATATTGCAATTCTTACTGGCGGACAAGTGATTACGGAAGATCTTGGATTAGAATTAAAGAATGCTTCCATTGAACAGCTTGGCCGTGCTGCAAAAGTAGTAGTAACAAAAGAAAATACTACAATTGTTGAAGGCGCAGGAAGCCCAGATGCTATTTCTGGCCGGGTTGCTCAAATCCGTTCCCAAATCGAAGAAACAACTTCTGATTTTGATCGGGAGAAATTACAAGAACGTTTAGCAAAACTTGCTGGTGGTGTGGCAGTTATCAAAGTGGGTGCTGCTACTGAAACCGAATTGAAAGAACGCAAACTTCGCATTGAAGACGCATTAAACTCCACTCGTGCTGCAGTGGAAGAAGGCATCGTATCCGGCGGGGGTACAGCATTAATTAATGTATACAATAAAGTAGCAGAACTAAATCTTGAAGGTGACGAAGCTACTGGTGTAAACATCGTACTTCGTGCGATTGAAGAGCCAGTACGTCAAATTGCTGACAACGCCGGACTAGAAGGCTCTGTCATTGTAGAGCGCCTGAAGAAAGAAGAAGTTGGCATTGGATTTAACGCTGCAACGAACGAATGGGTAAATATGATTGAAGCTGGTATCGTTGACCCTACGAAAGTTACTCGTTCTGCATTGCAAAACGCAGCAAGTGTTGCTGCTATGTTCTTAACAACTGAAGCTGTAGTTGCTGACATTCCTGAAGAAAAACCAGCAGGCGGAGCGCCTGACATGGGCGGAATGGGCGGCATGATGTAAAAGGCCGGTAAAGCCTGTTAAAAGATCCTCTAGTTTATGGGTAACGTTACCCTTTCGAACGGAGGGTAACGTTCAGCCCCAAAGAGGTCTGCCATTGATTGAATGATTGATGGAGGCCTCTTTTTCTTGAGCTTTTATTTTGACGCTCTAGTCTTGAAAAACAAATTTCCGCCTATATTTTTCTGTTAAGTTTAGTTAAAAAGACTTATTAACCTTCCATAAAATCCCAAACATTTTGTTCAGTAAATAACAAATTAAAATTAAATAAAGGAAAAAATATACTGAGAAATATATTTGTAATACATTTTTTTGCCTGATCCTTGTGAATAATGATTTTTAAAAATACAATTGAAAAATCCGGGAGAGGTGGAAAAAATGAAAAAATTACAAGTACTATTGACTGTGGTAATATCTGCAATACTTCTTGTCGGATGCGGCGGTGCGGACGGGGAAGAAAGTTCAGGAGGGCAATCCGGAGACGATAACAAAATTGTCATCAAAGCCCAAACTTTAGGCTCGGAGGTTACGAGGGTAGATAACTTAGTAGAGGCTGCAAAAGTTTTAAATGAGGAATTGAAAGAAGAAGGGGAAGACATTCAGGTTGAAGTAGAGCCGATGTATTACGACGGCAGCAATGAGGACTATGCGAAACAATTTATGTTAGCACATCAAGCAAATAAAGAGCCAGATATTTATGCAACTGGTCATGAGCACATCGGCTGGCTGGCAGATGGAGGATATATTCTTCCGCTGGATGAATTGAAAGATTCGGAAGTATATTCGGATATTATTTATCCAAATCTTTGGGATTCTGTTACTTACAAAGGACAGATTTGGGCAGCAATACAGGATATTGAGTCAAGACCTGTATTCTACAATAAGGATGCTTTAAAGGAACTGGGCTGGAGTGAAGACGAAATCAACAGCCTTCCGGAAAGAGTGAAAAATGGCGAGTTTACATTAGACGATATGACCCAATTGGCAGAGGAAGCGGTGGAAAAAGGAGTAACGGAATATGGAATTATCCATCGTCCGGTAGAAGGCCCTGACTTCCACTATATGGCATATAACTTTGGCGGCACGATTTACGATGCGGAAGAAAACAAAATCGTATTAGATAAAGAAGCTACGGAAAAACAACTGTCCTATTTCGCAGAAATTGCCGATAAAGGATTAATCCCAGATAATTTAACACAAATGGAATGGAGCAATATCCATCGCACAGTTGTCAATGGAAAAACATTATTTTACTACGGTGGAATTTGGAATATCTTTAACTGGGGAGAAGATGATTATCACGAAGAAGTCGGTAAAGTAGATGGCGAATGGGTAAGAGAACATTTCGGCATGATGTTAGTCCCTGCTGCTGAAAAAGGCGGCAAACCGGTTACTTTATCCCATCCGTATGTTTATGTCGTATCCTCCCAAACAGAGCATCCGGAAATCGTCAAAAGATTGCTTGAACTGGTTGCTGCGCCAGAATTGCAGCTTAAACATGCTATTGATACGTTCCACTATCCAATTACAAAAGACGTAGCGGAAATGGACGAATTTAAAGAAGCTCCAGCATTGGCAGAAACGGTGTATATGCTTGAATATACAACATTCCTGCCAAACCATGAAGATTTTACAACATACTCCCAGGCAATCTATGGGGCAATTCAAGCGGTTGAGCTTGGAAAGAAAACAGTAGAAGAAGCCCTTGCTGACATGGAAACCCAATTAAAAAATGATTTAGGCGATGAACTGATCGTTAAAGAATAAAAGTATCGGGTGCCTGAGTTTTCAGGCACCTGTTTCCTAGGGAGGTTGCCATGAAAACAGTGATAAATAAATGGAAGCTCCCAGCAGTCATGCTGGGGCCTTTTCTCATTTTAATTTTTTTATTCTTTTTTGTTCCTGTTATATTAACAGGAATACTTGCTTTTACCAATATGGATTCGGCTATGAATTGGGAATTCAATCGACTGTTAAATTTCGAAAAACTATTTTCTGATCCTGATATCTCGCTTATTTTAAGGAATACTTTGCTCTATGTTCTTTTTACCTTATGCATCAACGTGTTTTTTGGACTGACTTTGGCTTTGCTCACAACCTACTTTATGAAGAAAGAGCAGTTTAGCCTTTTGTTCCGGACTATCTGGATGCTGCCGAGAATGACGCCGCCGGTGATTTATGCTCTCTTGTGGATCTGGTTTTTTGATCCGAGTGAATACGGGCTATTAAACGGCATTAGATCCTTATTTGGTTTACCGCCGGTCAATATAATCGGAACCGAACCAATGCTCATTATTATTTTGGCAAATGGAGTCATTGGGGCATCATTCGGGATGATTATTTTTTCCTCAGCCATTAAATCAATTCCGGAAGATTTATTTTACGCAGCGAATATTGACGGAGCGCCCCATTGGTCTATTATTAAAGACATTATCATGCCTGCCATTCGCTGGCCGTTTATGTTTGTTACGCTATGGCAGCTGTTATCTTTGCTGACATCCTATGAATATATTCTTTTAATTACAAATGGCGGACCTTTAAATGAAAGTGAAGTATTGGCGCTATATTCCTATCACAAAGCTTTCCAAAGCTTTGAATTCGGCTACGGAGCTGCTATCTCCCTTGTCTTAGTTGTAATTGCGCTTGTTTGTACTCTAATTCTCTGGAAGCTGTTCAAAGTGAAAGACATGATTGGACCGTCAAGAATCGATTAAGGAGGCGTTCGTCATGGAAACGGCAGGGAAAAGTGTACCGACAATACCCGGTAATACATTTTTATATCAGCTAAAAAGAAAGTTGCCATATATCATTTCTTACGGCATATTAGCGGTAACGACATTGCCTGTTATATTTATGTATTTATGGCTCATTATCCAATCTTTTGCCAGCAACATGAAATATGGGCTTATTCCAGAAGGTTTTTCTTTGGAAAACTGGGAATTTTTATGGACGAATATTGTATATAAAGGGGCGGAGCTTCCAAGCATTTGGACGGCTACATGGAATTCATTGTTTTTTGCCGGCATGTTAACCGTTTTGGAAGTGCTCATTGGCGTGATGGCTGGCTATGCATTGTCCCGCCTTACATTCCCGGGAAGAGAGCAAATTTTAAAGATTACGATGATTCTTCATGCCTTTCCCAGCATTGCACTGTTAATCGCAACATTTTATATTTTAAATTTTATGAGCTTGTACGATTCGTTATTTGGTGTAGTACTCGTAAAAACCGCACTGCAGATTCCGATGACGACATGGATTATTAAAGGTTTTTTTGACGACGTGTCATGGGATTTGGAATGGGCGGGTCTTATTGACGGCTGCAGCCGGATTAAAGTCTGGTTTCGGATTGTCCTGCCGCAAGTAAAGCCTGGGATTGCCTCGGTAAGTATTTTTTCCTTTCTTTCTGGCTGGTCGGAATTCCTGCTTCTTTACACGTTTATCGTCAGCAATGAAAATGTAACATTGGCATCGTTCCTGCAACGGTTAACGAGTGATCCAAATATGGTTAATTACGGAGTATTAAGTGCCATCTCTTTATTCTACTTAATCCCTGTATTGGTATTCTTTATTTTCACACAGAAGTCTTTAATGAAGGCGAATGTTGGAGGGGTGAAAAAGGTATGAAAGTTGAGCTGCAAAATATAACAAAGTCCTTTGATAAAAAAACAAATACAATTGATAATATGAATTTAACAATTGAGGATGGGGAATTCGTCGCCTTGCTCGGTCCTTCCGGCTGCGGAAAGACAACAACAATGCTGATGATTGCTGGAATTTACAAGCCAAACGAAGGTGCCATTTATTTTGATGGTGAAAAAGTAAATGACTTGGAACCAAAGGATCGGGAAATTGGCATGGTATTTCAAAGCTATGCGTTATATCCGCATATGACCGTATTGAACAACATTGCATTTCCTTTAAAACAGCAAAAGGTTCCGAAGAAGGAGCGGCTGGAGCGGGCGAAAGAAGCAGCAGAAATGGTACAGCTCGGCCATTTATTGAATCGGAAACCGAGCGAATTATCTGGAGGACAACAGCAGCGGGTTGCCCTTGCCCGTGCAATCGTGAAACGGCCGAAACTTCTCCTGCTCGATGAACCGATGTCTAATCTCGATGCAAGTTTGCGAATTGAAATGCGGGCAGAAATTTCCCGCCTACAAAAGAAATTAGGAATTACGACAATCCTTATCACCCACGATCAGGAAGAGGCAATGACCCTCGCCGACCGGATTGCTCTAATGAAAGACGGAAGAATTGTCCAATTCGATACTCCGATGAATCTATATAATGAACCAGATAATGTATATGTTGCCAAATTCATCGGAACCCCGCCAATGAATCTGGTGGAAGGAAAAATTATGTATAACAAATTGCAAATTGACAAGCAAACATATCCGATGGATAAAAGCAGATTTCACTTGGAGCACGGAAAGGAAGTCATCCTCGGTATGCGGCCCTATGATATTCAGTTAGGCTGGACCGAAGAGATTCGCTTTCTTGGAAAAATTGAGCTTCTAGAATCCATTGGTCACTCCAAGATTATCCATGCAAATGTTTTCGGAAAACGCTTGCAACTTTTTGCCAAACAAGATTTTCAGGCAGAAATTGGTGCAGAGGTTCGATTTTCCGTCCAACCTGCAGCTATTCATCTGTTTGATAAAAAAACGGGCAAAAGTTTGAGAAAGGCTGCACCATATGGAGACGAAATGTTTGTTAAAGATGCAGCATTACAATAAAATGGAACAGATTAAACTAAGATATCTATATTTTCATAGTAAAAGGCATCTCTATGTTTTTATCACAAAACTTGAGATGCCCCTTTTTACTTATAGTTTAGGGAAAATATCATCTATAGGATTAAAATTAACCCGGCGGCTGAAAACCCTACAATGTTAGGGTGAAATAGGAAAAGCGGTAGAACATTACGGAGTAAATCTCATTCAGCCGCAGCCACATCCACCTCTTCTGACTGTCCTTGTATTTCGAGACGAACTATTTAAAACTCGTGCTTGTTTAGATTTGTTTGCAGCCCTTCTTTTTTCTACATTTTTGGCCTTCAAAAATATCATCTCCTTTCATTTATAATGTATTATAATATCCGGCCAAGAAATAAGTTTGGGCTAGCAGGCTAAATCAATGTAAAAAGGGCGTTCAACGTAGTTCTGTCCCAAGATATTATACCATTTTGTTTTTGGGGGACTTGATTTATACGAGATGATTACCATATCTATCCTGTTATCAGGATGGTTATGAATATCAAGATTGGAAGGAATGGGATCTGTTGACGGGTGGGTATGGTAAATTGCCAGCACGTGCTCTTCCTTTTTCCTAATTTTTTCAAGTGTGTCCTGCAGCAATGTTTTACTTACAAAAAATCGGTTAGCTGATTTAAGTTCATTCTTTAACTGCCAGACAGATTGAACCAAATTTCCTTTTCCAGAAAGTAAGCCGCATGCTTCAAAAGGCAATTTGGCGAAGCCGTGTTCCAACATCTGATGGTACAGTGTTTTTGGAAAAATAACTTCCTCATTCATATTAATCTTTCCTGAAAAAGGAGAAAAAGGATTTCGCTTTTTGGTTTGATTCATCTTTAGGAATCGTCTCGTACCTATTTTGTAATTCAACATATTCCTTTTCTGCTGGTGCTATCTGACTCCATGCTGATTCTTCGGAATGCGTATTTCGTATCGTGCTTTTTGGAATATTAGCAGTCTCTGCTTCGTCAGCAGGAAGCTTTGAAACGGTATTTGTCGGCATGTTGGGGTGCTGATTCTCTGAAGACTTTGAGTTGTGCTTATCTGCAGAAAGGGAAGGGTCATCTGCGGAACTGCGTGTTTTTTTCAGCTTCCCTTTCTTTTGCGTAGTAATATTCGTAATGATATTTTTGTTTAATTCGTATTGGGGATCACGAAATAATTTTCTTCCGTTTTTTACGGAAATATTACCTCCAAGGTCTGTATAAGACTTTATATTTTTCGGACTTTGAACTAATGATTTCTTCATTGTAGTTTTGCTGTTTGGTGTAAGATTGTTTTGAACTGAAGACTGATTTACCGTGTAGGATTGAATTAGATTTTGCAGCCTCCTGAATTCGGACTGTTTCGGAGGTACAGGCATATTGTTGCTGTTTGAACTGGAAGAATCTTTCCTAATATTCCTCTCTCCTTCAATGGATGCGATTTCATTTTTGATTTTTGTCATGCTTTCATCGGTTTTATTTATCATCATATTCATTTTTTCTACGAGATCAGAAAATCCTATTTGTTCCACATTCCCTTTAATTAATTGAACTTCTTGCTTAAGTTCATTTAAAGATTCGTGAATGATTTCTAATTGTGCAGACATGTTGTCCGCCTGTTTTTCATACCCGCTTATTTTTTCCAAATATTTATCTTCCATCATTTTCATTTCCCCTTTTATATTTAAAATACTCATCTTTAAGTCAAATAACTCACGCTGTATCTGAAAAACGTGATCCGACTTTAATGATTTTAAGGTTTGTTTGTAGAGGTCAAGGTCATCTTTTAATTTTTGAATCTCTTCCGTCCGATATAGCCTATATTGATACATTCCATTCACCCTTTTGCCACTCATAAATATTTTATTTGTATAACCTATAAATTGTTACAAACGCACATTATAAAAAGGAAATGGTCAAAAATGCGTATATTATTTTATTTTATGCGTTTGATTCATAAATATTATGATATTTCCGCAATTTCATTAAACCATTTGCCGGTATTTATCATAGGCTATGAATGTAAAGAATTTATCTAATTTGGAGGTGTATGAAATGAAAGCTGCAAATTTGTCAGGAGGTCAGGAAATCCTCTGTATAAACACAGAGAAGGTATATGACTGGATAGTTAATGAAGCAACTTTTGATTTAACATTAAATGACTTGGAATTGCCAGTTAATCCGCTAACAGGTGACCAATTAGAGTGTGACGATATTGATATTGACACAGTCACTTGTACTGTGGAGCCCGCTGATATAGATCCAATCGAGGTGTTAAGCCGGGAAGACCAGGATTTTGTAATTAATGGTGCTACGGTTACACTGCAATTGGTAACTATTCGTAAAAACTTTGAAGTAACAATATTTGTAGATCTTATTCCAGAATTGGGTGGAGCAACGGTTGAAGTCGGAACAGTCGAGTTCTCCCGTTGTGAACAAGTCATTCTTTGTGCTCCAGAAGGAACTGACATTGATGTTACTTTCACGGACTTGGATTGCTTTGTGTGCACAGCAGTTTGTGACCCAGGAACAACAGCTGACATTGACGAATTGGATGTAACTGTAACAGTTCGTTTATGCCAAAGCATTCAATCAACCTTTGAAGTAACGCTGGAAATTGCTGCTGATTTCTGTCAACCAAGGGATCTGTTATCTTTCCCTCCTTGCCCGCCGCCAACCATGCCGGCACAATGCCCAGCTGTTTTTCCAAGTACAGCAGTAGGTAATAATGGTGATAATAACTAGCCTTGCATCATAAGGATAAGAGAGGGGAACCCCTCTCTTTTTTCATGATGGAGGTGCGGCTTTAAATGAACAGTATGCATGAGCTAAGAGGAAAATTAGCGAATTTGCACGAAATGAACATGAATTATTTTAAGGAAATAAAACAGCGAATCGAAGAGTTAAAGCTTAAAAATCAGTTTATCGTTGTTGGTTATTTTACTTACTCCTTCAATCTTTACCATGAAAAGGATTATGAAAATCTTTGTATTGGCTCCTTTCACCTTCATAATTTTGGAGCAAAACCACTTACGAATCCTTATATTTGTTTGAAAATTGCCTCCGAGTCACCTTTTGAATTTTCGGGTAAATATGTGTATAAAAACTCTTTGCAAAATTTGCGGCTAACACAAGGCTGGGAACGGATGAATGATCCGTCGGATAAAGAAGAATACTGGCTAAGGCCTATGGAAAAAAGGATATTGGAACCTTCTGAAGTATTGTCTTTTCCTAATTTCCAGGTGAAATGGCAATCCAACATCCCATATTACTTTAATATCGAAGGATATATATATGGGGATGAAATTGTTCATGGTGTAAAGGGGATGAATGATATCAGCATTAAAGGAACTGCTCCGAAGGAGGAGGAAGAAGATGACTGACGGAAATAGTATAGAGAAACTACGGAAGCGGCTGTTGGATAATTACGTGCAGGAGAAATTGAATACTATTTTAAGCGGCAATCACAATAGCGATAATAATAGTTTTGTCTTTTTAGAAAATCATACACTTGATATGATGATTGGATATATGTATATGCAATTGGCAATGCCGGGAAGTAATAGTCGAAGAGATGAAACAGACATAGGGGCTCTCGCTCAATTTATTGAGGATATAGATTTAATGAAAGAAGAGTATCGGACTGCTTATGCAGAGATACTTGATATATTAGAGGGATTGACATAGAAGGGTTGTGTCATTTTGCAGAGAACGAGAGGGCTGCTTTATTTGCCGATAGAAGTTAAAGTAAGAGAGTGGGAGGCAAAACTGTTATTAGCATACTATGCAATCTTGGCAGGATATGAAGTCATTATTGGCGAGCATGCCATGGTAGAACTCGCATCAGCTAACTGCGGAAAAGGTATTTTTTTTTTCGAAAGGCTATCCCCACGGATTCAGAAGAAGAGTATTACTAAATGCGAAAAACAATGGTCATAAAATAGTAGAGCTCGATGAAGAAGGATTAATTTTTGAAAAAGAAACATATTTGCGTAACAGAATGAGAAAAGATATGCTTCAACTCGTCGAACAAGAATATTGCTGGGGGCAGCACCAAAAAGATATTATGGCAGAAGCTTACCCTGATCTGATAAATAAATTGTATGTGGTTGGCAATCTGAGATTAGATTTGCTGAGAGAAAAATTTACTATCCTCTATAAAGATGAAGCAAAACAGATTGGTGCTAAGTATGGAAAATTTATATTAATTAATACGAGATTTCCTCTCTATAATACTATTAAAGGCAAGAAGGAAAATATTCCATTAAAGTTTAAGCATATTCAAGATTTATATGAACATTTTATAGAAATGACCGGCATTATCGGAGAAGTGTTTCCTCGTACCAATATTATTGTCAGGCCGCATCCGATGGAGGATTTTACATCATACGAAAGGGCATTTTCCAGTTATCCCAATATTCATGTAGTCCATGAAGGAAATATTATTAAATGGCTGTTAGCAGCTGATATCATTATACACAATGGCTGTACTTCAGGAATAGAAGGCTTTTTACTGGAAAAACCAATTATATCATATTTGCCCCTTGGATCTATAGAGAATGAAAACGAACTTCCTAACCAAGTAGGCATTGCAGCAAGAAGTATAGAAGAACTTTGTGCATCTGTCAAAGGGGTGAGTAGGAGCAAATATTTACCAGTCGCCTTATATAATAAGAATCGAGATCGAACGGATAAAGGGCTGGATTATTACTGCCAATTTTCAAAGGAAAAATATGCATACGAATTGATTCTGGAATTATGCAGCAATATCAAAGTTCCCCGTTCCATTTCCGGTAAAAATAAAAAACTGAAACAAATTCATTATAAAAAGAAAAGAAAACGCTCATTTTCAACTTCAGAAATGGAAATTAGAAATTTTTTTAAAAAACTGGAAGTGATAGAAGGAAACAAGTCTCTTATTCATATTGATAAGCTTGGAAATAACCTTTATTTCCTCCATTTAAAAAATATATAAAAAACATTCGAAACTAAGTATTTTTACTTAGTTTTTTTCATGTCTTTACATAGATCTCTGACAATTATCTTGACAAAGAAAACTGTATTTTCCAGTGACAATTCCTACTTGTTAATGAAATGGGAAACAGCAAAGTCAAAATCACTAATCAGCAAATGGGTTTGCAAAATGGGCGGTGGTCTTTAACCGAAATTGCCGCCGGTAATACATATATATAGTGTCACTGTAAATCATGATAAATCCTTACTTATTGCGCAAAGGACGCGAAATAGCTGGTAAAGGATGTGAGGAATATTGCAATTAAAGGACAAACGTATATTAGTTATTGGCGGCACAGGAACAATAGGAAAAAGTATCGTGCAACATCTTTTAAAAGAAAAGCCAAAATTAATTAGAATTTTAAGCAGGGATGAATTTAAGCAGCAGCAGATGAAATCCGAGTTGAGAAATAATGATGAGCTCAAGTTTATTATCGGGGATGTCAGGGAGTATGACAGTTTGTATACTGCCATGCAGGACATTGATTACGTACTACATTTAGCTGCAATGAAACAGGTGGATACTTGTGAAGACAATCCACTGCAAGCAGTAAGAACAAATATTGAGGGAACAAAAAATGTCATCAATGCTGCTCTAAGGCAAAACGTTAAAAAAGTAGTATTTACAAGTTCAGATAAAGCTATTTCACCAACGAATACGTACGGTGCAACAAAGCTTATTGCAGAAAAAATGATTTCTTCAGCACAGAGGAATAAGGGAGAAGGACAGACAGTATTTGCCACAGTGAGATTTGGCAATGTAATGGGTTCTAGGGGTTCTGTCATTCCGCTGTTTAAGGATAGAATTATAAAAGACAGGAAGATTACCATTACAGATATGAATATGACTAGGTTTATGATGACCTTGAATCAGGCAACAACATTAACGATTAAAGCCTTAAAGCAGGCAAAAGGCGGAGAAGTTTTTGTTCTGAAAATGCCTGTAATCAAATTAGGTGATCTGACTGAAGTATTAATGCAAGAAATTTGCCAAAAGAATGGGATAAATCCTGCAGATGTCGATATAGAGATAATAGGAATCAGACCAGGAGAGAAGGAATATGAAGAATTAATGACCTTCGAAGAATCAAAGGCAGCCTGGGAATTGCCGGACATGTATGTCATTCAGGGAGAAGCAAACATGAAGAAACTATACGGTGAAGGAAGAAAAGCTAGAGTTGGATCCTATAGTTCGATGAATCAAAAACCCTTAACCCGGGAGAACTTACGAAAGCTGTTGCAGGAAGCAGGGCTGCTTTCATGATAGGCGAGGAAGGGAGGAAAAGTTAGGATGGATGCAGTTATCAGACATTTCTGGTCATTGTATTTAGATTACTTGAAAGATTTTGAGGAAATAAAGTATAAAGGATATTCCTTGACCTATCTTTGCGGTTTTCACAGTTTTGTTTTAAATAATAGAAGGGTTTGGGATAAACTGGGAAATCCATCCTTTACAGATCATATAAAAAGGCGAATCAACGATCCAAAGGAGATTCAGGAAGCATACGATAACTATTATCAACAGCACACCAGAAAAGAACAAGTGGATCACACAGAAGGAAGAGTGGTAATACATGTTGATAAATTGCTTCGCTTTCCTGCTCTTACATTTTTGAAATATTTTAACCCGGATTCAACGGTACAGTTAAAACTAAAAGGTACGAGCAGAAAACATATCATTGCAAATCATGCGACACATAAAAAAGCAAATAAAGCCGGGAGCAAAAATAAATTTAAAAAAAGAAGCAAGAAAACAGCAGCAATAGATAAAAGTTTAGCTAAGAATAGATTGATCCGACAACAAAAATTAGCTAAAACAAATAGGCTGCTCAGCCGGATACCTTCCTATTTTATATTTGATTATAAAAAGGACATGGATGAAGAAGTAAAGAAAGTTCAAGAACAGGCTAGAAAAATGATGCAATTATATCAAAGCCACCATTTATATGGAGATGAAGAATTTCAAAAGTGGTTTTTCATTAAAATTCGAGCCGTTATAAACTATTTAGAAATGTATAAAGGATTTTTAAATGATGTTCATGCCTCATGTATTATACTATCCAATACAAATGATTATAAAAACCGTATACTCGCATTAATTGCTGCAGAAAAGGGCATTCCTACAATCTGTATGCAGCACGGCATAATATCGAGCGAAATTGGGTATACGCCAAAGATTGCAAAGATTGATGCTGTTTATGGTGAATTCGAAATTGACTGGTTTACAAAACGGGGTGTCACGGAAGGAACGTTTGAAATCATTGGTCATCCAAGGTTTGATCAAGTTAAAACACGGCCAAAGGTTCCAGAATCCAAGTTTCATAAAACATTAGAAACTGACCCGAAAAAGAAAACGATCATGATTGCAGTTAGAGGAAATATAGACTTGGATAACTGGCGGAGGTTAATTACTAAAATTTCCAGCGAATACAATATGAACATTTTGATTAAAAACTACCCGACTAAAGCTCCTCATCCATTAACGAAAGAGTTTGACTTTGTTTATCCTACAAAAGATTACAATATATATGATATGTTCCCCCATGTTGACGCGGTAGTAACCTATCCATCAACCGTCGGGCTGGAAGCTATGCTTGCTAATAGGCCTGTCTTTATATTAAATAAATATTTTGACGGTTATACAGGATATTATGACAGTTTAGGCGAGCTTGCACAAACGGATCCAGAGAAATTGGCAGAAGTTATTATCCGATATTTTAAAGATTCCCGTTTTCAAAAATATGCTGATCAAATAATTTGTGATTTCCTTGGCTTTGCCTATCCAAATCAGGGAAAGTCAGGAGCACGTTTAAAACAATTAATCAATCGGCTAAGAAGCTAATTCAGGGAGGAAACGATGAATACGTATATACAAAATTATTGGTCTTTATATCTAGAATTCATTAATGATTTTCAAGAATTAATATATAAAGGGTATTCTTTGCCGTATCTATGTCATTTTCCAAGTTTGATTCGAAAAAATAGAGAAGTTTGGGGAAGCTTTCGCAATGTAGACTTTACGAAAGAATTAAGAAAAAAGGTAAAGGATCAGAAAGAAGTTCAGGAGCTGTTTGATCAGTATATTAAATCTTACAAAAGGTATGCAGCAAATAAAAACAGTGATGGAAAAATTGTAATTCAGTATGATTCATTGCTGCGGATACCAAAAACAGCGATGGCAGAAAACTTTGATTCAGAAGAAACCGTTCTCCTTTTTCCGAATGCGCCGCGAAAAAATAAGGGAAAACAAAGAGATAAGTTTAAACTCAATTCTTATAAACCGTCTGAATATGGACCTGAATCCCGCAGAATGACTATCACTACAGTAAAGGAAGGATACAGTTTACCTGCATATTATTTAAGCAGCTACACTGCCGATGTCAGAAAAGCTGTATACCATTTGCAACACCAAGCTAAAAAAATTTTTGAATCCAAAAAGGAACATCCATTATATAAACATACAAGTTTCCAAACTGCTTTTCTGAAACAGCTCTCAGCCATTATTCAAAAAATTGAACAAACAAAAGCGTTTCTGGACGAGGTGAAAGCTTCCTGTATCATTGTATCCTCTACATTATATTTTAATAGTCGGGTATTAGTAATCCATGCTGCTGAGAGAGGCATACCGACAGTCTGTCTCCAGCACGGGATTATCGGAACTGAATTCGGGTATATCCCAAAAATGGCAACGATTGATGCGGTTTATGGAAATTATGAGAAAGATTTCTATAAAAAGCTTGGTGTTCCCGAGAGGGCGATTGAAATTGTCGGACATCCGAGATTTGATCAGGCATTTACAAAGCATTCGATTTCAAGATTGGAATTGCATGAGAAGTTAGGTATGGATTGTAATAAAAAGACATTATTGCTAGTTGTTCGGGGTAATCGTGATATTGATAATTGGCGCGAATTAATCCGTAACGTTTCCAAAACACTGGATATAAATATACTGGTAAGAAATTATCCGAAAAACAATACACCTCATTTACTCACAAAGGAATTTGCCTTTGTTCATTCCTCTAAAAACTTTGAACTATATGATTTGCTCCGTAACGTCAATGGCGTTGTTTCCTATTCCTCGACAGTAGGTTTAGAAGCAATGTTATTGAACAAACCTGTATTTATTCTGCACTTAAATGCCCCAAGCTACACAGATTATTATGAGAATCTTGGCCAGCTCTTCCAAACAAATCCTAAAAAACTAAGCAAAGTCATTATCAGATATTTTCGTGATCCCGTATGGCAAACGTATGCAAAGGAGAAACGGGAAGAATTTCTAAAGTATGCATATCCTGATTTTACGCATTCAGGTGAACGATTAAAAAAATTAATTAACAGAATAAAAGCTGGTAATTTTTAACCGGCAGTAAAGGAGTTAAAGATGAAAAATAAAAAAAGAACATTAAAAGAAATCCATGATTATTGGATAAATAATAGTAAACCACAACGTTATGCACTGCATATAAAAAGAAGTGAATTTTTGCAGAAGTATGTAGACAAGTATATTACGCCAAAGGGGGAAATATTGGAGATCGGCTGTAATGTCGGAAGAAATTTGCATTATCTTTATGAACACAATTATAAAAATTTAACGGGCATTGAAATAAGTGAAGAGGCTATAAAAGAACTTAAAAAAACGTATCCGTCCTTAGCACGAAACGTAAAAATAATTCACTCATCTGTAGAAGATAGTATAAAAAAACTTCCTGAAAATCATTACGACCTCGTTTTTACTATGGCTGTATTTGAGCATATTCACACGGACAGCGATTGGATTTTTGCCCAAGTGGCAAAAATAACGAAACACTATTTAATCACCATCGAAGCCGAAGATATTCAACATTGGCGATTCTTCCCAAGAAATTATAAAGAGGTATTTGAAAAATATGGATTTTTACAGGTTGAAGAAGATATATGCCCGGATGATTTAGGATTGAACGGCTATAAAATCCGTGTGCTGAAAAAGCAGTGACAATCTGTCAATCGGTAATGACTGCATTGACAACGTTATAAACGGATAATTCATTGGAGGTTATTTTATTGAAATATTTATTATTATCCACCTACCCGGTGAAAGGAACTAGAAATTCAGGCGATGACTTAATTGGTAAGAGCGTGATTAAGCTGTTAAAGCACCATCTAGACGCAAATATAAAAGTAGATACAGTATATGTTTCTGACATGAAAGATGCAGCTAACCTGCCGACTGATTATAAAGCTGTATTGGCCCCTGTTTTGCGGCCGACAGTAAAAGGAGAAGAGGTGGTGCCAAAATATAGAAATGAATACCTGCGTTTTGCAGTGAATAATGATATACCATTTATCGTTATCGGCTCCGGGTGGAAACAATATCCAGGAACGTACGCCCAATCTATGAATCTTGAAATGGATCCAAGTGAAAAGAGGATGTTTAAAAAACTATTTAACAAGAAAGCTTCTTCAAATATCATCTCAAGCAGAGATGCCTATACAGAAAACTTTATCAGAAATAATGGTATTACCAGTTTTGGTACAACGGGGGATCCTGCCTTATTTGACCCGGAATATTTAGGACTGCCCGCCAGGCTCCCTGATAGGATAAAAACGATTGCTGTGTCAATGCCCCATAACCGATTCCATAACGGAAAAACGTACGAAATGGCCAAAGAGCTGAAAAAGCGATATTCTTGCAGAGTTATATTGACATTTCATGGTTATTATAAAAATTTATATACCGATTTAGCGAAAAAATGGGCAGATGGTCCAATCGAATTAATAGATTTGTCGGGGGATGCCGAAAAACTAAACTTTTACAACAATATCGATTTACATGTCGGATTCAGGCTCCATGCCCATATTTTCTTTTTAAGAACACGAAAGCCGAGCTTATTGCTTGCAGAAGACGGGAGAGCTACAGGACATCTCGCTACCATTAAAGGACTTGGATATTCTGCAGCACCAAAAGAAGCTTTCGAGTTGTCTAAAACGATGCCGTTAGAGGCTGATCAGCGTAGAAGGCATTTTAACAGAATGGCTCCGCCGAATGATGTTTATACTTTGCTGGAACAGGAAATTAATTCGGGATATCAAACAACGAAAAAATCGCTTCAGATTATAGATAGTTTGTGGAGAGACAAAATGAAGCCATTGTTGGAATTAATTCCGTATTAAATCCATGAATACGTACCCAGAACACGAATATTTCCTTATAGAGGAGATAAATGAAGAGTGAGAAGGTGGAAGGAGGAAAACAATGAAAGTTCTTGTAACTGGTGGAGCAGGATTTATCGGAAGATGGGTTGTGGACCGGTTATTAAAAGACGGACATAAAGTATGGGTGATAGACGATTTGTCCAACGGAAGATGGGAAAATATCCGGGAATTGGCAGCTAATGATAATTTTTCAGATTTCATTAAAGGAGACATAAAGGATAACCGTATTCTACAGCAACTGTTTTCCAACGGATTTGACATATGTTTCCACTTAGCCGCAAGCATTAATGTACAAGACAGTATTGATAATCCAAAAGCAACATTTGATAACGATGTAATTGGCACTTTCAATATTTTGGAAGAATGCCGAAAAAATAACGTAAAAATCGTATTTATGAGTACGTGTATGGTATATGACCGTGCGAATAACGAAACAGGGATAACCGAGACCCATCCTGTGAAGCCTGCTTCTCCATATGCAGGTTCGAAGCTGGCGGCAGAAAATATGGTGTTGTCTTATTATTATGCGTACGGTCTTCCTGCTACAGTAATCCGACCATTCAATACGTATGGTCCTTTTCAAAAAACTGGAGGAGAAGGAGGAGTAATTGCTATCTTTATCCAGAATAAATTAGCAGGAAATAAGCTGCAAATATACGGCGAGGGTACCCAGACTCGAGATTTCCTATACGTGGAAGATTGTGCCCGATTCGTTGTAAAAACAGGTTACTCCAATAAAGTAAACGGGGAAATTATTAATGCCGGTCTTGGTGAAGATATAAGCATTAATAAATTGGCTGAACTAATTGCAAAGGACAAGAAACGTATTCAGCATGTAGATCATATCCACCCGCAAAGTGAAATTCCAAAATTGCTTTGTAACTATAACAAAGCAAAAACGTTATTGGATTGGGAACCTAAAGTCTCCTTAATTGCTGGAATTGAAAAAACAGAAAACTGGATTCGTTCCGAGCGTGGAAAAGGGAATAATCATGGGACCTAGTAAGCTCGCTTTATATGGAGGTAAGCCAGTCAGAGATTCTTATTTGCCTTATGGGAGACAGTGGGTTACCGATGACGATATTAATTCTGTCATTAAAGTGTTAAAAGGCGATTATCTCACCACTGGACCGCTTGTACCCAAATTTGAAGAAGCAATAGCAGAATACGTAGGAGCTGACTATGCTGTTGCATTTTCCAGCGGGACTTCCGCTTTGCATGCAGCCTGCTTTGCGGCAGAGATTGGAAAAGGAGATGAAGTCATTGTCTCTCCTATCACTTTTGTTGCCTCTGCCAATTGTGTGCTGTACCAAGGGGCAACTCCTGTCTTTGCAGATATAGACCCAAAAACTTATAATATTGACCCCAACCAGATTGAAAGTAAGATTACTTCCAAAACGAAGGCAATTATTCCCGTTGATTTTACAGGTCAAGCCGTTGATATGGATAATATTAAAAAAATTGCAGACAGATACGGATTACACATTATTGAGGACGCAGCCCATGCACTTGGAAGCGAATATAAAGGAAGAAAGATTGGCTCGCTGGCAGATATGACCGAATTTAGTTTTCATCCTGTTAAGCCGATTACCGCTGGCGAAGGAGGCGTAATAACAACGGATAACGAAGAATTTTATAAGAAATTGCAGTTATTTAGAAGTCATGGAATTACAAAAAATAAAAAGGACTTTTTCGATAGCGACGGACCATGGTATTACGAACAGCAAGCATTAGGCTATAATTATCGGATTACCGATATTCAATGTGCCTTAGGATTAAACCAATTAAATCACATCAGCAAGTTTCTCTATAGGAGAAGGAAAATAGCTGATCGCTATAATCAGGCATTCTGCGGCATGCAGGAGGTCAACATTCCATTTGAAGCAGAATATTCTAATTCTGGATGGCATCTTTATATACTAAGATTAAATATGAATCTGCTGCAAGCGGACAGGAAAGATATATTCGAAGCTCTTCAGGCGGAGAATATTGGCGTAAATGTACATTATATTCCTGTTTATTATCATCCGTATTATAAAAAGCTGGGATATAAAAAAGGACTTTGTCCAAATGCTGAAAAGTTGTATGAAGATATGATTACCCTTCCATTATTTCCAAAAATGACAGATCAGGATGTCGAGGACGTCATTGCTGCAGTAAAGAAAGTAATTGGTTATTTTCGAAAGCAGGTGTGAGCATGAAGGTAGTTGCTATTATCCAAGCGAGAATGGGATCTACAAGGCTTCCGGGAAAGGTTTTAAAAAAAGTATTGGGAAAAACGTTATTGGAGTATCAATTGGAAAGGGTTCAAAAATCAAAACGGATAGACCAAGTAGTGATTGCAACTACGAGGTTGACAAGAGATGACCCGATTATTGAAATATGCCAACTGTTAGCCGTTGATTATTATCGTGGGTCTGAAATGGATGTCTTATCCAGGTACTATGAAGCTGCATTGCACTATCAGGCTGACGTCGTAGTTCGGCTGACGTCTGATTGTCCGGTGATTGACCCGCAAGTCATTGATACCGTTATTGACGAATATCTTATACAACGTCCGAAGTTTGATTATGTCTCCAACACTTTGGAACGGACTTATCCAAGAGGAATGGATACGGAAGTCTTTTCCTTTCAAGCATTGGAGTTTTCCCATCAGCGAGCGGCTGAATCACCTTTCAGGGAACATGTTACCCCTTTCATTTATACCAACTCCAATATGTTTCAATGCAAAAGCGTCTGCTATGAAAAAGATGTGAGTGACCATCGGTGGACGGTAGATACTATAGAGGATTTCCGCTTAATTTCAAAAATCATTGAGCATTTATATCCGCAAAATAAGGATTTTACATTAGAAGATATGTTGCATTTGCTGGAAGAAAATAGGGATTGGAAAAAAATCAATGAACATATTGAACAAAAGGAAATAGGACGATAGATGATGAATGTCTGTATACGTACTGATGCATCTATAGAGATAGGCAGCGGCCACGTGATGAGATGTTTGACGTTAGCGGACGAATTACAGAAAGAAAATCATAACATCTTTTTTATTTGCCGGGAACTAAAAGGTGATTTGATTGATTTCATTAAAGCAAAAGGATATTCCGTTTATAAACTCGTAAATTCCTATTCGGGAAATGTCCCGTTTATCACGAAACATTCTCATTGGCTCACCGTTCCCTGGAGCCAAGATGCAGAACAGTCAATAGCGGTTTTGCGGAATAAAAAAGTAGATTGGCTTGTTGTTGATCACTATGCGATAGATTATCACTGGGAGCGGAAAATCAGACCTTATGTACAACGTATGCTAGTTATCGATGATTTGGCAGATCGGAGACACGAATGCGACCTTCTTTTAGATGCAAATTATTTCCCCCACACAGATGAAAGATACAAGGATTTGGTTCCTGGCAACTGCAGAACTTTGCTCGGCCCGGGATACGCTTTGCTAAGGGACGAATTTAAACAGCATACACCTCAGTTTCGCCGTGAGCTGAAGCGGATTTTAGTTTTTATGGGAGGAAGCGATCCTGACAATGAAACGCTAAAAGTTATTCAAGGTTTTCAGCTATTAAAAAATAATGCTATTGAAATGGATGTTGTCGTAGGAAAGCTTAATAAAAATAGAGATTTAATTAAAAAAATGTGTCATCAAAGTCCTAATATTTATTTTCATTATGATATTCAAAATATTTCCGAATTGATGGCTAGGGCAGACCTTGCCTTTGGTGCCGGAGGAAGCACAACATGGGAAAGATGCAGCCTGGGACTTCCGGCTTGTGTCATAACTATCGCAGAAAATCAAAAAAACATAACAAAACATCTGGCTGCAATAGGTGCAGTTATTGACCTGGGGGAAGCAAAAAAAATTACCTCTTCTAAAATTGCTAAAACTATTGGTTATTTTATAAAAAATCCGCGGGAACTGACCAAAATGTCAAGAAAATGTTTAGATTTAGTTGATGTTTCTGGTGTTAGGAAGGTGGTGAAGATAATGAATTTCCGTAAAATAACCATTGTTACCGACAAAGACAGTTGGATAAATCAATATATTCCAGTACTAATTAATGGGCTAAATAAAAAACATGAAGTTTTGTGGGTTCATAATATGAGAGAAATAGAGGAAGGAGATATTGTTTTCATATTAAGCTACAGCAAAATACTTACACCAGATATTCTAAAGAAAAACAAACATAATCTCGTAGTACATGAGAGTGCTCTACCTAAAGGGAGGGGCTGGTCACCGCTAACATGGCAGATTCTTGAAGGAAAGAATGAAGTGCCGATTGTCCTTTTCGAAGCGGAGGAAAAGGTGGACAGCGGCGCAATTTATCTGGAAGATAAGTTAATATTCGACGGTACTGAACTAATTGATGAGATACGGGAGCAACAGGCAAGAAAATCAATTGAATTATGCTTAAAGTTTGTCAGCAATTATGATGAAGTTATAACATCCAGAAGAATACCCATCGGTACCCCTACTTACTATCGCAGACGGACTCCTGAAGACAGTGAACTTAATATATACAAATCCATTGCTGAACAATTTAATTTGTTAAGAGTAGCTGACAATGAAAAGTATCCGGCCTTTTTTGTTATTCATGGGAAGAAATATTATTTAAGGATAGAAGAGGCAAAATAGGGAAGGAGATTCAGGATGAATTATATCATTGCTGCTAATCATGAAAGGTACTCTGCTATTCCTGAAAATTTATCCAAACGGTTGGACGGGAATTTTATTTTTCTTAAGGAGAAGGAAGAGCTGTCCTATAAGAAGCTAAAGGAAATAAACCCTCGGTATATTTTTATCCCACATTGGTCTTATATTATTCCGGAAGAGGTCTACAGTAATTTTAAATGTATTATTTTTCATATGACTGATTTGCCTTTCGGACGGGGTGGAAGTCCTTTGCAAAACTTAATTTCTAGAGGAATATATGATACGAAAATTTCTGCTATAAAATGTGTGAAAGAAATTGATGCCGGCCCGGTTTATATGAAAGAGCCATTAAGCCTTTATGGTACAGCGGAGGAAATTTATTTGCGTTCCGCAAAAATAATTGAAGACATGATATATAAAATGATTATTGATTTTCCTACGCCTGTTGAGCAAATAGGGGAGGCAGTCCAGTTCAACCGGCGAAAACCGAGTGATGGCAATCTGGAAGACTTGGAATCATTGGAAAAGGTTTTTGATTATATACGGATGTTAGATGCAAAAGGGTATCCTAAAGCATATATTGAAACGAAGCACTTTATTTTTGAATTTCAGCGAGCCAGTTTTAGAGGCAACTCCATTCTTGCGGATGTAATCATAAAAAGAAAGGAAATGTAATATGAGCAATAAAGTCTTAGTTATCGCGGCTCATCCTGACGATGAAGTTTTAGGATGCGGGGGGACGATGGCAAAGCATGCAAAAAATAATGACCAAGTCTATACAGCTATTTTAGCTGAAGGGATTACAAGCAGGGATAAGAAAAGGGACCGGAAACGCTATATCAATGAAATAAGGGATTTAGCCCTTGCGGCACAAAAGGCAAACGATATTTTAGGGGCAGCTTCTTTACAAATGTTTGATTTTCCCGATAATCGGATGGATTCTTACGACCGTTTAGATGTTGTTAAAGCCGTTGAGGAGCTCATTAGCAAACTGAAGCCAGACATTGTGTACACCCACCATGCAGGGGATGTAAATATCGATCATCGGAGAATTCATGAGGCGGTTGTTACGGCATGCAGGCCCATTCCAGGGAAACATTTAGTCAAACGGATCCTGTTTTTTGAAACGGCTTCGAGTACAGAATGGATGACGCCAGGTTCGGCACCGGGATTTGTCCCTAATTGGTATGTGGATATTACAGACACGCTACAGCAAAAATTAGATGCTTTACATGAATATGAGTATGAAATGCGTGACTGGCCGCATGCGAGATCAATCAAGGCTTTGGAATATCAAGCTCGGTGGAGGGGAGCAAATATTGGAGCAGAAGCCGCGGAGGCATTTATTTTAGGAAGGAACATTGAAAATTAACGGGAGATGGAGGTTGACAAATTAAAGTGGATGTAATAAAAATTGGGGATAAAGCAATAGGAGAAGGCCATCCGCCTTTTATCATCGCGGAAATGTCGGGGAATCATAATCAATCATTGTCGCGGGCGCTGGAAATTGTTGAAGCAGCTGCAGAAGCGGGGGCTCATGCTTTAAAGATACAGACTTATACCGCAGATACAATGACGATCGACAATAAGGACGATGATTTTATGATTCAGGATAAGGATAGCCTTTGGAATGAAAAGTCTCTATATGAATTATATAAGGAAGCATATACGCCGTGGGAGTGGCATCAGCCGATTTTTAAGCGGTGTAAGGAGCTTGGAATGATTTGTTTTAGTACTCCTTTTGATGAATCGGCAGTTGATTTTTTGGAATCTCTTGACGTTCCGTGTTATAAAATAGCCTCCTTTGAAAGTACAGATTTGCCTTTAATCCGAAAAGTAGCAAAAACAAATAAGCCGATGATTATTTCCACTGGGATGTGCTCTGCAGCTGAAATTGAAGAGACGGTTAAAACAGCAAAAGAAGCAGGGTGTAAAGAATTAATATTAATGAAATGCACCAGCACCTATCCAGCATCCCCCGAAAATACGAATATTAGGACAATCCCCCATATGAAGGAATTATTTCAGTGTCAGGTTGGTTTGTCTGACCATACCTTGGGAGTCGGTGTGGCAGTTGCAAGCGTAGCACTGGGAGCAACGGTGATTGAAAAGCACTTTACACTATCCCGGGATGCTGGAGGCGTAGACGCACACTTTTCCCTTGAGCCTGAAGAAATGAAAACGTTAGTAGAAGAAACGAAACGAGCATGGGAATCCCTTGGCAACGTCAGCTATGGCATGACCAAGGCAGAAGAATCCTCTATCAAATTCCGGCGCTCCTTATATGCAGTTAAAGATTTGCAAGCAGGAGATGTCTTGGATAAAGGAAACGTACGAATTATTCGTCCTGGCTACGGTCTTCCACCAAAGTATTATGATATTGTGCTAGGCAAAAAAATTACTCGAGCAGTGAAAAAAGGTACCCCCATAACCTGGGATTTAATTTAGAGTAAGATTTTTTTAAAAAATTTAGATGAATACCAGTAAGATAAGGTGGGGTGAAAGAAAGCTGGATGGAAGAATTAATTTGTAAGAAGTAGGTTTCGGTTTTCACTGCTGATTTTCATCCATGTCCCTGCCTTTTACATACTACTTGGAGTGTAATTGTTCCTCTCTTTACTAAATTTCAATGTGTTTACTTTTTTTTATATTCTGAAGGTGATTTTCCTGTTATTTTCTTAAACACTCTGCCGAAATAGGAAGCGTCATCATAGCTACAATTCACCTGAATATGCGGAAGAGGTAGTCAATACGAAAGCCCATTGGGATGCTGCGTTTGAAGCCCATAAAAAGTCAGTTACCATCTTGAAAAATTCGGAAGAAACGCTGCCGCTGACAAAAGAGAAGCTGGAAGGAAAAAAGTGTATATCAAGTTTTATCATAAAGATAAAGAAATCGCGCAAACATATATGGAAGATGCATTAAAAGATGTAAAAGAACTGGGGCAACTTGATTTAACCGAGAATTATGAAGAAGCAGATATCGCCATATTGTTCCTGCACCCAAAATCCGGCCAATATTTCAATGCAACGCCAGGACTGCTCGAGCTTGAACTTTGTGAAAATAAAGAAGTAAAAGCATTAGATGGCACACCTTACAAAGAAACAACATTAAGCGAAATGGACCATTTAAATAAAGTGGCAGAAAACGTGAAGAGCCGCGGCGGCAAGGTAAATATTAGCGTCAATATTATTTTGCCTTGGATTCTTGGAAATGCTGAACCATTAGCAGATGCTCTTATTGCAGGGTATGACACTTTTTACAAGGCACAACTGGAAATCATTGCAGGGAATGATTCTCCAACTGAAGTGATTCCACTGACACTGCCAGCAAGTGAAGCGGTCATTGCCGTCGATGAAGAGGGGAACTGTTTATCGAGAAATGACGTTCCAGGCTACGACAAAGACAAATATATGCGAGAGGGTCTAAGCTATGCTTATAAAGACAATGACGGCAATGTATATAGACTTGGCATGAGTTAAGATATTGAGGGTATTAAAAAAATCCGAACAGTTCGTTCGGATTTTTTCGTTCTGGTATAGCTTTGAATACAGTAAATGCTGAAAGATGGCGGCAAAAATATTTAATTCATTTATCTTGACTTCAATATAAATTAACCTTATATTTATTTTGAATTAAAGATAAATAGAAAGGATGAGCATCTTTGACAAAAGTAGGCATTATCGTAGGAAGTCTTCGTAAAGATTCCTTTTCAAAACAAGTAGCTAAAAACGTAACTCCATTATTTCCGGAAGGTTATGAAACCGAGTTTATCGAAATCGGACATCTTCCGTTATTTAATCAGGATTATGAAGGAGATTTGGGGACTCCGGAAGTATATACCGATTTCCGCAATAAAATTAAAGGACTGGATGCTGTTTTATTCGTAACTCCTGAATATAACCGCTCCATTCCTGCAGTATTGAAGAACGCGCTGGATGTTGCTTCCCGTCCTTACGGCGAAAGCGTATGGAATGGCAAACCGGCAGCGATTATCAGCGTATCTCCTGGTGCTTTAGCCGGCTTTGGCGCCAACCATCATTTGCGTCAAGTACTTTCTTTCTTAAATATGCCTGTCGTTCAGCAGCCGGAAGCATATATCGGAAGTGTGCATGAATTGCTGGATGAAAGCGGGAAATTAAATGCCGACACTGTACAATTTTTGCAATCTCTTGTTGATGCATTAGTAGATTTGATTAATAGACATAAAGCTTAATAGAATTTGGATAAAAGCTGGCTTCATAAGGATTCCCTTATGAAGCCAGCCTTTTTCGTTATTGGTTTAGTTCTTTTGTAAATGAGCAAAAATTCGGACTGAATATGGAAGGAAAATCCATATTACTCATATATCCGCATTGGCCATTGGAAAAAGTATTCCAACATTCGATTTATTGTCGGCAGGATGAGTGGTATAAGCAGCACAAGCAAAAATAGCTATAGGCAGACGTAAAAATTAATTATAAATAGCCACTTGACAGCCGCTGTCAGAAGTGATAAATTATACTTAATTAATAATACTTTATTTCAGTTTATTTTTTTACCGAAATATCTTTAATTAATACTAAATGAATTAAAAATATTTTACCTGAATTATTCATACTTCCAATGAAGATTTAATTTGATACCAAATCCAATGATTTTTTGTTATCTAAACAAGTAAGAGCTGCTAATTTCGATAAATATGATAAATGATAAAGGTGAATGGCAGTAAAATCCTGATTTTGGGCATACTACCCCCTTGGTCTTTCATCCTTTTAAAAAAACAGCTATTCAATTGAATTATTCTAGCTTAAGACGTTGAATTCGCTGA
>NZ_BMEV01000034.1 GCF_014637175.1 Compostibacillus humi
TATTAGGCACGCCGCCAGCGTTCGTCCTGAGCCAAGATCAAACTCTCCAAAAAAAGTTTGTTTAAATGAACAACGTTCATTTATCTTAGCGTTTCTTTTCAGGGGATTGAAGCGTTGCTTCTTCCCTCTGCACAGGTTGTTTTGTTCAGTTTTCAAAGAGCAAATCATTCTGCCTTTTTAACGGCAGGTCTTTAATATTACCACTTTTTAAATCAAAAGTCAATACTTTTTCTCAAAAAAGCGGATGGGCCTGAGTGGACTCGAACCACCGACCTCACGCTTATCAGGCGTGCGCTCTAACCGGCTGAGCTACAGGCCCATGTTATTAATTAATGGAGCGGGTGAAGGGAATCGAACCCTCGACAACAGCTTGGAAGGCTGTGGTTTTACCACTAAACTACACCCGCATATCAAACTAACTGGTCGGGAAGACAGGATTCGAACCTGCGACCCCTTGGTCCCAAACCAAGTGCTCTACCAAGCTGAGCTACTTCCCGCAAAACGCGCCCGAGAGGAGTCGAACCCCTAACCTTTTGATCCGTAGTCAAACGCTCTATCCAATTGAGCTACGGGCGCAACAACAAAAACGCGACCTTTTTATATTAACACATACAAAAATAAAATGCAAGTTTTTTGGTGCGGCCGAGAGGACTTGAACCTCCACGGGATTAACTCCCACTAGGCCCTCAACCTAGCGCGTCTGCCATTCCGCCACGACCGCAAGATTCATGTCATTAATGCATGCGGATGAAGGGAGTCGAACCCCCACGTCCTCAACGGACACTAGAGCCTGATTCTAGCGCGTCTGCCAATTCCGCCACATCCGCATAATGGTGAGCCATGTAGGAATCGAACCTACGACCCTCTGATTAAAAGTCAGATGCTCTACCGACTGAGCTAATGGCTCAAATTATCTTAAATACAGCCCGCTTGCTGTTTTGTTTGAGATGCTCGTCGTGTTGCAAGCTCATTCGATGATGCAGCACTCCTCGCAACTCGAAGCATTTTCGGCAGATGTTTTGCTCGTTGCTCTACCGACTGAGCTAATGGCTCACATAAAAAAATACTATTGAAACAATAGTATGAAGCTAAGATCCAAGATATAAGGAAAATGGCTGGGCCACTAGGATTCGAACCTAGGATCACGGGACCAAAACCCGTTGCCTTACCGCTTGGCTATGGCCCAACAGATGGCGGTCCGGACGGGACTCGAACCCGCGACCTCCTGCGTGACAGGCAGGCATTCTAACCAACTGAACTACCGGACCAAAAAGAATGGTGACCCGTACGGGATTCGAACCCGTGTTACCGCCGTGAAAGGGCGGTGTCTTAACCACTTGACCAACGGGCCAGAAAATGGCGGAGAAGGAGGGATTTGAACCCTCGCGCCGGCTTACGCCGACCTACACCCTTAGCAGGGGCGCCTCTTCAGCCACTTGAGTACTTCTCCAACTGGCTCCACAGGTAGGATTCGAACCTACGACCGATCGGTTAACAGCCGATTGCTCTACCACTGAGCTACTGTGGAATTTGATAAAAGGTTATTAACTGTTGTGCTGAGTTTTATTTGCTATTTAATTGCTCGTCGTGTTGCAAGCTCATTCGGCGATGCAGCACTCCTCGCAACTCGCAGCATTTTCGGCAGATGCGTTGCTCGTTGCTCTACCACTGAGCTACTGTGGAATAATTTTAACCATTAAGTTAACAACAGCGTTATATATAATACACTACAACAAACAGGTTGTCAATGCTTTTTGGTTTTGCCGTTTAAGTTGACGGCTTAATTAATTTATCATGGATTTCTATTTTCGTCAATGACTTTTTGATGATTTTTTTCTCTATCTATAAACCATAGTAGTGAAGTAAGTATATTATATAGTATACTATAAAACTTAGAGATAAAATATCATTTTATATAGATAAGTTTCAATCAACACACTTCAAAGAATCCTTCTATGAAAGGTAAATAATTTTTCCTCCACATGCACCACACCGATACCGATTCACATTAAATCTCCTTTTGCGGATATACTCCATCCCACAAGAACCGCATCTATATATGTAGGTTTTTTTATTTCTTTCTGAAGGCAGCGGCTTGCAAAACCGCGGCGCACCTGTCCTTTTTAAGAGTTCCTTAAACTCACGATCCCGATGCTGGTATCCTTTCCCTTCAACATGCAAGTGATAATGACATAATTCGTGTTTTATAATTCCTATAAATTCTTCCCAATCCATTTCTGTATAGTATTTCGGGTTCAATTCAATAACCTTTTCGGAAGGAATATATCTTCCTCCTGTTGTTCTTAAACGAGAATTAAATTTGACGGTATGTATGAAAGGTTTATTAAAAAATTCCATGGACACTTGATTAACCAATTGATGAAGATTCTTTTCATTAAATAAGTCCATTTGCCATAATCTCCATTTTGTATTTTTATTTATATTATCACTTAGATGACTCTTTTTCTCAATTGCTTTCCATCGAAATAAAACAAAAATTTATCGCCCGTTTTTATTTATAATAATTTTAATTAAACATTGATTTTTGTTTAATCTTATGTATAATAATGATTAGCGGACATTACATTGCAAGGATGTGGTTAAATTTACATAAGTAACCTTTGTGTTGTGCAGAAAATGTTTGCTTGTGGTTTGCAATTTTCAATTAAAGTAAATAAATGAGAAATAATACATTTTAAATTTACGAAATAGTTTTTAAGATTTATTAATAGTAATTTAAAAACGGTTATGATATTATAATAATTGTATTTTAACTAGATGGAGGGATTTGTGAATGTCTGAGGAAAAAAAGAGATTGACGACAGCGTTTGGTGCACCAGTGCCTAACGATGATGACTCAAAGACAGCTGGCCCGCGTGGTCCACTACTAATGGAAGATTACTGGTTTATTGAAAAACTAGCACATTTTGATAGAGAAGTTATTCCTGAACGCCGAATGCATGCTAAAGGTTCTGGTGCATACGGTACGTTCACCGTTACAAATGACATTACAAAATATACAAAAGCAAAATTATTCTCTGAAGTTGGAAAGAAAACAGATATGTTCATTCGTTTTTCTACCGTAGCAGGCGAGCGCGGTGCTGCTGATGCGGAACGCGATATTCGCGGTACAGCAATGAAGTTCTATACGGAAGAAGGAAACTGGGACTTAGTAGGTAACAACACACCTGTATTCTTTATGAGAGATCCTAAGAGATTCCCAGATTTAAACCACGTTGTTAAACGCAACCCGCGTACGAACATGAGAGACCCACAGGCAAACTGGGATTTCTGGACAAACTTGCCAGAAGCACTTCACCAAGTCACCATCGTTATGAGTGATCGCGGTATCCCTGCCAGCTACCGTCATATGCACATGTTTGGAAGCCATACTTACTCCATGTTTAACGATAAGAACGAACGTGTATGGGTAAAATTCCATTTCAAAACACAGCAAGGAATTAAAAACTTAACGGACCAAGAAGCTGCAGAACTAATTGGTAAAGACCGGGAAAGCCATCAGCGTGATTTATATGAAGCAATCGAGCGTGGCGATTATCCTAAATGGACGATGTACATCCAAGTAATGACTGAGGAACAGGCAAGAGAATTGCCATACAATCCGTTTGACTTGACTAAAGTTTGGTATAAGAAAGATTTCCCGCTAATTGAAGTCGGAGTCGTAGAACTAAACCGTAACCCTGAAAATTACTTTGCTGAAGTTGAACAAGCAGCGTTTGCTCCAACAAACATTGTACCTGGCATTGGTTTCTCACCAGATAAAATGCTGCAAGGCCGTCTGTTCTCATATGGAGATGCCCAGCGTTACCGCTTAGGTGTAAACCACTGGCAAATTCCGGTTAACTATCCGAAGAATGCGAAGAACTTTAACCCGTACCATCGTGACGGCGCTATGAGAGTAATGAATTACGTGCAAGGCAACAACATCTCTTACAGCCCGAACATGTATGGTGAATGGCAAGATAGCAAGGAACATCAGGAACCAGCATTAGATTTATTCGGAAATGCAGATTATCATAACTTCCGTGAAGACGATGATAATTATTATGAACAGCCAGGAAAGCTCTTCCGTCTCATGTCAGAAGATGAGCAGCAAAGACTGTTTGAAAACACTGCCCGGGCAATGGAAGGCACTACAAAAGAAGTCCAGCTTCGCCATATCAATAACTGCTACAAAGCAGATCCAGCGTATGGTGAGGGTGTTGCAAAAGCTCTTGGCATTCCAATGAGCGAAGTTGAAGCAGCAAGCGAAGTTGAAAAATAATAAAGACAAAAAACTGCACTTTTTCGAAGTGCAGTTTTTCATTTGCCTTTTTATGCTTTTTGTTCTTGTACCATGGATAAAGCAATTCTTTCTTTTTCTAAATCAATCGCCTCTACCCAAACCGTTACAACATCCCCGACAGAAACGATATCCATCGGATGTTTAACGTACTGATTGGACATCTTGGAAATATGGACTAGCCCGTCCTGCTTGACACCAATATCGACAAACACACCGAAATCGACAACATTTCTTACCGTACCTTGCAATTCCATCCCCGGCTTTAAGTCTTCCAATGTAAGCACGTTGCGTTTTAACAGCGGCTGCGGGAATTCATCCCTCGGGTCCCGCTCCGGCCTGCTTAATGCCTGAATTATATCCAAAAGGGTCGGTTCCCCTATTTCTAATTCGGCAGCAGTTTTCTTTATATCCAATGCTTTCATCTTCTCCTTTAATGTTTCAGTGCCGATATCTGCAAAAGTGCAGCCGATGCTTTCCAAGAGCTTTTCCGTCTGCGGATAACTTTCCGGGTGAATCGGTGTACGGTCCAGCGGATGATTTCCATCAATAATCCTTAAAAAGCCAATAGCCTGCTCATATGTTTTTGCGCCAAGTCGGGGAATTTTCTTCAATTGCTCCCGATTCAAAAATTTCCCTTCTTCATTTCGCTTTTTGACTATATTATTGGCAACGGTTTTCGACAGTCCTGAAACGTATTGCAATAAAGATACGGAGGCCGTATTTACATTCACTCCCACCTGGTTGACAGCCGTTTCCACTACAAAGGATAGTGATTCATTTAATGCCTTTTGGCTTACATCATGCTGATACTGACCTACTCCAATCGATTTTGGATCAATTTTCACCAATTCCGAAAGCGGATCCTGCACCCGTCTGGCAATAGATACTGCACTCCTTTGTTCCACTTCTAAATCTGGGAATTCTTCTCTGGCTAATTTCGATGCAGAGTATACACTTGCTCCAGCTTCATTGACAATAATATAGGAAAGATTTAATCCGTGCTTCCCAATTAAGTCAGAGAAAAATTGTTCAGTTTCTCTGGAAGCCGTACCATTTCCAATGGCTACAAGTTCAATATGATATTTATTAATAAGTTGAAGAACGACTTTTTCTGCACCCGCCACATCATTTTTTGGAGGCGTCGGATACATTACGCCTATGTCCAATACTTTTCCAGTTTCGTCAACTACGGCTAGCTTGCATCCTGTACGATAAGCCGGATCCACTCCTAAAATTGTCTTTCCTTTTAACGGAGGCTGCAAAAGCAAATTTCGCAAATTTAGTGAAAAAACTTCAATCGCCTTTTCTTCCGCCCTTTCCGTTAATTGCTTTCGAATTTCCCTTTCAATCGATGGGGAAATCAGCCGTTTGTAGCTGTCCTCGATAGCTTGTCCGATGATTTCCTTTAATTCTTCATCCGCCTGCGGTTTAATAATCTTTTTATGGAGGTAATTCATTATTTTCTCCATCGGCGGTTCAATAGTAATTCGCAATACTTCCTCTTTCTCCCCCCGGTTCATTGCTAACACTCGATGGGGAACAACAGAACGAACCGACTCCTGATAATCATAGTACATTTCGTATACTCTTTTCTCGTCCTTCTCCGCCTGTTTCAAGGTCGATCGTAACGTTCCTCTCTTCATCGTTTCTTCACGTATATACTCACGATAAGACGGTTCATCGGAAATCCACTCCGCAATAATATCATTAACCCCGGATAGCACATCTTCTTTCGTGTGCAGATCATGTTCCTCGGAAAAATATTTTGCTGCTTCTTCGTCCAGAGCAAATGATTGTTGTTTCCAAATCTTCTCTGCCAGTGGTTCCAATCCTTTTTCCTTCGCAATAACCGCTCTCGTTCTTCTTTTTTGCCGGAAAGGGCGATATAAATCTTCTACCCGCTGCAGCTTTGTTGCTTCGTTGATTTGCTGTTCCAGTTCATCGGTTAGCTTCCCTTGTTCCTCAATGAGCCGCAGCACTTCCTTTTTTCTTTCCATTAGGTGAAGAGCATACTGCCACTGGTCCTGAATCGTTTTTATTTGTACTTCATCCATTCCGCCCGTAGCTTCTTTACGATAACGGGCAATGAACGGCACGGTATTTCCTTCCTCTAATAATTCAATTACTGTTTGAACTGTTTTTTGATTTACCTTTGCCTCTCTTGCAACAGTTTCTAGCAAAAGATTCTGTTCTGTATTATTTGCCACCAATGTTCCTCCCTTGACTTTCTTGAATCTTATATCAGCCTTTGAGTGACCTATGTTCGCAAGCAAAATAAAATACCCTTTTCTTCACAGAGGAAAGAGAAGGGTAGTTAAGGTCCATTGTAAATATCTTTTAAACCGAGACTAATCTCAAGAGCATGATTGATTTTTTTCATCATTTCATCATCAAGCTTTGTAATCCTGTCAGTTAGCCGCTGTTTATCTAATGTTCTAATCTGTTCAAGCAAAATAACGGAGTTGCGATCAAATCCATATTTTTTCGCATCAATTTCCACGTGAGTAGGTAATTTCGCTTTTTGAATCTGTGCTGTAATTGCAGCAACAATAACCGTCGGGCTGAAACGGTTTCCAATATCATTCTGCAAAATTAATACCGGACGTACGCCCCCCTGTTCGGACCCTACTACTGGAGATAGGTCTGCGAAATATACCTCCCCTCTTTGAACGATCAAAACTTTACACCCCGATCACGGTGCGTTTAAAGGTGATTTCAGCCTCCTCTTCAGCTTGGAAAGCTTCTGAAGCAATGGTTAAATTGATACGTCCCATTTCCTGATATCCTCGCCGCATCGATTCTTGGAATTGCTTAATGTGTTCGTTCTTTTTTTGTTCCAAGTATTTTTTCGTAGCCTGGCAAATAAAATCACTCAAATTGCTATTTTCATGCTTCATTAATCCGTCCACCTCATTTAATAGGTTTGTTGGTAACTTCACGAGTACCTCCTGTACACTCTCAGACAAACCAATGCACCTCCACCAACTGTTGAAACGTACTTAAAAATGTCTCTTTAATAATAGCATTGATTTACCCCATTTGCAAAGGATGTCCGGAGATTTTTATTAAAAAAACCGTTGTTTTGTCGATTTCAACAAAAATAAATTACATCGGGAAAAATTTACTTATAAAGACAATAAAATTACACCGGACAGTTAGCAATTTTTTCCTCCCTCTATATACTTATCCTTAACTATCCTTTTTATGCATAGGAATTCGAGCAAACAAAAGATAAACGTAAAAACGGGATTAATTTTCAGTTATTCACAAAAAAAAGCAGACCCTCCATAACTTGAGCCTGCTTTCCCCTTTATTTAACAATTTGATTTTGTACTGCTTTGCTTTGTATTGATTGGGCAACTTCAATCATTTCCTCCTGGGTTAATTCATCACTTGCAAGGATATAATTAACACCTTCATAGGTCCACTCTAACTTGTTATTTGATAATGCAGCAACGGCATTCCCTAAATTTACAATATCTCCTTTTACCTCTTTAGGCATATTCATCGCCGGAATTGCTCCTACCCGTTCTTGTACTAATGTAAAATTCTTTTCACCATCAAAGGTTAAAATTACCCGTTTTCCATTGTCCAAAATGACATCTTTTTGCTCTACTAACTCTGCACCAGCAGTAAATTCCGGCAATATGACTTCAAGGACTTCTGTCGTTCCAGGTCCAGAAACTGGTTTTAGGGCATCTTTTGCCGCCATATTCTTTTCCATGGAAAAATCGTCTTTGGCAAAGCTTGGGTTTAGTTCAAAGGAAGTAAACTTTACTTCTACAAGCACGTGGTCATCTTTATCCAAAATCCGGACGAGGTTCGGAGTTAAGCTTTTCTTGTCCAAAAATATTTCCTGAAATGGCAAGTTGTTATTGCTTTGATAGTTTGTCTTTGTACGAAACTTATAATCTGTTTCTGTTACTTCAAAAGCAGCATCCGCATCGCTCATAATATCTTTCGCTAAAGATTGGTATAAATATGGCTGACTGCCATTTTCCGGCCATTCGGTTTGGAATTTGAAACTTTTATCCAGTGAAGGAGTTAATACAAACACCCCGTCCTTATTCTTTAAAATAATTTGGCCTCCGTCTTCATCCTTATCATTAGAAAGCCGAACCCGATAATTATCATCTTTTTGGTGCCATATGTCGATTAAATATTTCTGTTCTTCCTGACCAGTATTCATCGTCATTTCTGCTTTTGCTTTATATCCAGTCAGCTTATCCAAATTTTCCTCTAAATCCTTCGCCACATCTTCCTTAGATTTTGCGCCGCACGCAGCTAATACGAAAACGATACAAACAAGAACGAGTATTTTCCAGTTGAATCGATTTTGTCTCATGAACATATCTCCCTTGTCTTAAAACATCAGGGAACTGGATCACAACGAATTGGAAATGGTACGATATGCATCCGGTATGCCTTCAATCACGTCCGTTGCCAGCAGGTCATAGTAAGTATGCCCCTTATCGATTTGTAAGTCTGCCGCCTTCCCATGAATAAAGCATGCATTGCAAATAGCAGTAAACAGCGGCTGCTTTTGCATTACCATGGCAAGAATGATGCCGGTTAAAACGTCGCCGCTGCCGCCTTTGGCAAGCCCTTGATTTCCAGTGTCATTGACAGCTTGTATACTTTCCGGCGAAGTTATAACCGTATGTTTTCCTTTCAGCACGACATAGACTCCATATTTTTCTGCAAAGGCCGCTGAAAAATAAAAAGGTTTTAAGAGCACGTCTTTCACTGATACATCTAATAGCCTGGCCATTTCCTTTGGATGGGGAGTAATTACCGTCGGGAAGGACCGTTCTTTTAGCAAATTTAGATGGGATGTCAGATGATGCAATCCATCCGCATCGATAATTAACGGGCACTTAGCCTGCTCTACGATTTGTGCTACAAATTTTCCTGACTCCTCAAATCTTCCCATTCCAATTCCGATAGCTATTGCATTGAAGGCATCTAATTGCAGTTTGGATGGAATAATCCATCCTTCTTTTTCCTCAAGGGGAAAACACATTGCTTCAGGACAATGGGCTTGGATTGCTGAAAAGGCGGACGGGACGGTAGCTGCAGTAATTAAACCGGCACCTGCTCTTAATGCTGCCTTTGCTGTCATAGTAATTGCTCCCGGCATCATCAAGCTTCCTCCAATAATCAGTCCCCGCCCATGGTGGCCTTTATGGGCGTATGGATCCCGATTAGGCAATGTTTCCATTGCAGCGTTTTTATTCCAATGTTTCCTTCTTGTAAACTTCTCCATTACCCGCGGGAGGAACCCGATCGATACGACTTGCCATTTCCCATAATAAGGTGCGGTATGAGGGAGAAAGGCACTAACTTTTGGCGCTCCGACAACAAAGGTTTGATCTGCCTTTACTGCCGTAAATTCCGATAACCCTTCATCTGCCGGTAATCCACTTGGAATATCAACGGAAAAAATAACCGCATTGGAATCATTAATAAGCTGCACCACATCTTTAATAGGTTGCCTTAGCGGGCCTTTTGTTCCGATTCCTAAAACGGCATCGATGATGATATCGGTATTTCGAATAATATTGTTGAGTTCGGTTTTCGATGGTGTCGTAATTACAGTACCGCCGCATCGAATAAGAACTTGCTTATGGTAGAAGGCATCGCCGGTAATCTTTTCATCTGGAACAACTTGAACTGCCCGCAAATCGTAATTTTCTTCCAGCAATGTTCTCGCTATGACAAATCCGTCTCCGCCGTTATTGCCTGGTCCGATAAAAATCGTGATGCATTCGTCTTTCCTAATGAGCTGTTTTATTTTTTCCGCAATCGCCCTCCCGGCATTTTCCATTAATATTTTTCCTTCCAAGCCTATAGTATCCATCGTGTAGCGATCAATATCGTACATTTCCTTCGCAGTGACAATAAACACATTGTTCCCTCCTGCTGCTTTACAATATATGAGACAACCCCGGCAAATATGCAATGAGAATATTAAGAATCTGTTACTTCGTAATGATGGCCTGCGCTACGGCATACTCCTTGCTATGGGAAATGGAGAGAAAAATCTGATACCCTTCATATCCCCGAATCTTCGCCTGTGGTGCGCCATGCTGATCATTTACAATTTCCATATGCTGAAAACTAAGCCTTCCGACACCTTTGCCCAACGCTTTTGCCATCGCTTCCTTTGCTGCAAATCTACCAGCGAGAAACTCTACTCTTCTTCCCATTTTTTCTAAGGAATAAAACAATTCTTTTTCTCTTTCCGTCAAAACCCGTTCGGCCAGACGGCTGCCTCTTTCTAAGCTTTTCTGAATACGATGAAGTTCAATAATATCAATACCTATTCCGACTATCATTTTCTATCCTTTCTTGACTTCTCCGAATGGTCATCGATGTATATTTTCTGTATTATTATAATAATAGTATCTATAATTTAATAAAATTGAAAACCTTTTACTTGGAGGGATCTCCCTATTCATGTTTATTCGCAATGAACGAAGTGTAAAAGAATTTATGGAATTATACCCCGTCGTTTCGATTCTTGTCATAATCCATTTAGGCCTTTGGCTAATCATAAATGCTTTGCAATTGCCTTTTGGATTAATGATTAGGGATTTAGGGGTAGGGGTGAATTTTCTTATTGCTCAAGGAGAATATTGGCGGCTAATTACTCCTGTTTTTCTTCATGGTGACTTAATGCACGCTTTATTCAATTCCTTCTCCCTCGTCCTTTTTGGACCAGCATTGGAGCAGATGCTTGGCAAAGGAAAGTTTCTCTTCGCTTATTTCGGGGCGGCTTTTATTGCCAATGTGGCTACCTTTTTATTTGAGCCTTTAGGCTATGCCCATTTAGGTGCCTCAGGGGCAATTTTTGGCCTGTTCGGAGTATATGTATTTATGATTTCCTTTCGCAAACATTTGATTGACGAAGGAAGTGCACAAATTGTAACGACCATTTTCATCATCGGTCTAATTATGACGTTTATTCGTCCGAATATTAATATCCAAGCCCATATTTTCGGATTTATCGGCGGCTTTTTAATTGCGCCCCTTATTTTGAACAACGTCCGGCCTTACTCCCCCTGGCGAAGGCCCAGGAGAACATACGACTATGATGATGGAGAGATTCAATTTGATCCGAACCGGTGGCAGAAACGCCGGCTCATTCCAGATAAGGTGCGAAAAAATTGGCTTTGGATTATTATCGGGGTCCTCGCCTTGCTCGGACTTCTGAGCAGATTGTAATAAAAGGCGCCTGGTTTGATAGCCAGGCGCCTTTTTATCTGTTGTTCTGAAAAGAATACCAATCGGATAAAATATTTGTATCCGCTTCATCCAGCTCCTTCAATTTATAATTTGCGGAACCTTCTCTGGCAATAATCGATATTTTGACCGTAGCAAGCTGTTCCTTCCGCTGAAGGAAATGCTGTTTATTCTCCATGCTCTGAATCCGTTTCTTATAGAGCAGAACCGTCATTTTGCTTAAGACACGAAACTGAATAACTACCCGTTCTCCTTTGATGTGAAACCCACAATCCTTCGACCGCAAATATCCGAAATAAACTGAGATTACGAGCAATAGGATAAACAGCCAGCTATACTTCGGAATGAAAAACATGCTCCCTCCAGCTAATATGAAAAATAATACACTTCCCCGAAACAGATAATATTTGATCCCGCGTTTGGGAATCGTGGTCAGTCTTTCTTCGGGGATTGTATAATCCGGCAAAAAGTGCTGCAAAAAGCGCTTCACTTCCCCCTTTTTCATAATGGGGAACAAAAGCGTCGAAAAGTCTTCTCCGTTATCTAAACTGCTTCCTGCCACTTCTGCAAATACAGCAACATAACCTAAAGGCTGGCGAATGATGCTTTCTTTTATTCCGACAGCCTGTATTCTTTTTAATGGAATGGTAGCATGTTTTTTCACCAGTAATCCTCTCGTAATGACCAGTTCATTTTCCGTTTTCGTAATCGTAAAGTTCCAATACTTTAGAACAGTCCCAACAATACCCAATATCCATATAAAAATAAGAACAGCAGCCGCTAATAGAATAATATATGTAACGCTTAAGCCAATGAGCCAGGCAACCGTTTGATCATAAAAATGATCGGGAATAATTTGTTCTATCTCGCTAAAAACAGCGGCCAACAGTGCCAGAATAACCCCTGTACTGCCAGAGGTTGCACCGGCTAGAAACAAATCTTTATTCGCTATATTCTTCGAGGCCGGTTTCTGTTTAGGCTGTTCTTCTTGAATGCTGCTTCCTTTAAACCTTTCCCTTATTTTTTCCCCTTCCGCTAATTTTACTGCTTGTAAAGAAGCCTCCGTATCCGTTCCGCTTCCCGCTGTTTCAATTTCTACTTTTACAAGATGGAAGATTTGATGAATCGGGTTTGCGGACAGGTCTATGGACTGAATCCGATGTTTGGAAATGTAGCGTTTTTTTCGAATAAATATGCCGTATTCGATACGAAATTCATCTTCCCCAATCTGGTAGGTGAATCGGTACCATTTTAGAATGCTAATGGTTAGCAAAACAAAAATAAACAGTAATACTAAGAGAGAATAGTAGATCAATCCTTCCCCTTTAATTGTAATTAACCCGATGAGAAGATAGATAACCCAACCTTTCAGCAGCTTAAAAAATTGAAATAGAATTGCTGCAGGATGCAAGCGGCGCACTTTAGACATCATCTTCATCCACCCTTGCTAAACGGGAAATACGGTCGCGAAGTTCGTAAGCATTTTCCTCATCCAGCGCAGGTATTTCATGTGTTGTTGCAGCGGTAGATATAGTCACACTCGCCAGATGAAATTTTTTCAAAATCGGGCCTTGCTTCGTATCCACATGCTGCACCCGGATCATCGGCACCAATGTTTGCGACAAGATTAGAATTCCATGCTGTATGTATATCTCTTGTTCAAATACTTCATAACGCCACCTTTCCCAACGCTTTTTCGGCAATAAAACAATAAACAAGTAAGTACAAACGATATTAATCACGATGGCCGCGATAATAATCCAGAATGGCCAAGCAAAAAACCAGATAATAATACCGGCAATTATTGCGATTAGCCAAAGAATCCCTATATAAATCGATGCAGTAATTTTCCACGCTTTCACCGCATCTGCTGAAATTCGATGTTTTGGCGGTTCCCGCATGTTTTCTCCCCCTCTTTTCGTTTGTCATTGTAATACGGATAATTGTTCAATTGGTTTCTAATTTGTTGACAAGCCGTTTGGAAGATTGATCTATCATTTGGAAGATTTATTCTTCATTTGGAGGAATTGTCACGTTTTTGGACGATTCACCTAAAATTAGAAGGCACATATTTTATATATTTGGCTGATTTATTAGCGATTTGGAAGATTCTAAAGCTGTATGGAAGATTGATCTTTCTTTTGGAAGATTACATCGTTCATTTGGAAGATTCTGTACCAAATTTGGACGATTCTTTTCTCATTTTGGAAGAATATTACGCTTCAAGGAAGATTTACACCTCATATGGATGATTGTTTAATTTCATGGAAGATTCCTCAACACAAAGTGTAAATCTTTCCATATTAAAAAAGGGTTTCCTCATAATTTGTCGAAATCAAAAAATAATATGAATTTATATTAAAGGAGTTGATTTTTTAGTGATAAGGCAAAGAAAAAAACCTTATTCATTACTTTGTTATGAAGCATTATTTAGAAGGTTAAAAAATAAATACAGGCAAAGTCATGCAGTTCATCAGGATTATGCTAACGTTTTATCTGGATATCTTGGTGAACGGCAAGTTGATTATATATTAAGTGCAACTCCGACGTATTTTTCCCACGCTTACCAGGGCCTTCGATTAAAAAATCACCAACATTATTTCCAAATGGACACCGTTTTATTGTCTAATAAGTTTATACTTATCATTGAAATAAAAAATTGGAAAGGTGTATTGACGTACCATTCCAACTTAAAAAATATTACCCAAATATATAATAATACCGAGAAGAGTTATCGAAACCCTATTACACAAGTAGAGGCCCATAAACTTCAATTAGAATATTGGCTGCAGCAAATGCTCGGTATATATGGTGTTCCCATTGAGACATTAGTAGTGATAAGCGATTCTGCCACCATCCTTAAAAACCCTCAAGAAGATCCTCAATTTTATAATACTGTCATTTATGCCGACAATCTGCCTTCCAAGTTAGATGAATTGTGGAAAAAATATCCTAAAAGCAGTTTAACAAACTCACAGCTAAGGGAAATTCACAGTCATTTTTTAAAGTACAATGACGACTATCAGCCCGATTTAATCCGTCTTTACAACCTTGATAAAAGCCATTTAATTCACGGGATTGAATGTGCTAAATGCGGACAATATCCGATGACAAGAGTCCATGGAAAATGGTATTGCATACATTGCTCCTTTACAGATAAGCTCGCACACGAAAGGGTCATATTAGATTATTTTCTCTTATTTAAACCAACGATAACAAATAAAGATTGCCGAGAATTCCTTCAAATAGAATCTCCAAAAGTAGCCTATTCCCTTTTACAATCGATGAAACTAAATAAATCAGGGGAACATCGAGGCCGTGAATACCATGCTCCGAAACTGGAAGATTATCCCCAACATTCCCATATTCCATGGAAGATGGAGACCACACTCAATGTCACCTTTTAGGAAGCGAGGCATTTAAGATAATAATACAAAAGGCTCTATCATCTTAGATAGAGCCTTTCCTAATACTCTAATCCCTTCTTCTTCGTTTTTGAAAATTTCCTTTCCGGTTTCTTCCGCCCTGGTTGCTGCGGTTGTAGCGTTTATTGTTGGAAGGGCGGGCTTTCGTTCTTTGGGCTTTTTTGACACTGATTGGCGCAACTGCCGTTATTTTAACCGGTGTATCTCTTCGTTCCTTCGTTAATATTTTCAGAGCAGCTGCGATGACTGTAATGGAATCATGGTCGTGTAACAGCTGGTTTGCCGCTTCATGGAAATCCTTCAGCTCATGCCGGGCAATGACTTTCTCGATTTTCTCCACCGCAACTTGCTGCTGTCCCCTCTGGGCATCTTTATACGTTGGCGGCATCATCCGCTTCATTTTGCTTTTAATTACTTTTTCGATTAAGTGAAGATGGGGGATTTCCCTCGGTGTAACGAAGGAAATTGCCTCTCCTGTCCTTCCCGCCCGTCCCGTACGGCCAATACGGTGCACGTAGCTTTCCGGATCTTGAGGAATATCAAAATTATATACATGGGTTACACCGGAAATATCTAAGCCGCGAGCTGCCACATCGGTCGCAACAAGCACATCAATACGTCCCTGTTTAAACTTATTTAATACACTCATCCGTTTTGCCTGACTGAGGTCCCCGTGGATGCCTTCTGCCCGGTAGCCCCTCGCCTGCAATCCGTCCGTAATCTCGTCTACCCGCTTCTTCGTGCGTCCGAAAACAATGGCCAGCTCCGGCGAATGAATATCTAAATGGTTATTTAATGTCTCAAACTTTAACTTTTCCGGAATCTCCATAAAATATTGGTCAATATTTTCTACCGTCATTTCTTTCGCTTTCACTTTTACTTCCTGTGGCTGACGCATTAAATGGGTCGCAATGTCGCGAATCTCCTTTGGCATTGTCGCCGAAAAAAGCAATGTTTGCCTGTTTTCCGGAATGCTCTTTAATATTTCACGGATATCATCAATAAAACCCATATTCAGCATTTCATCCGCTTCGTCCAAAATCGCCACTTCTACCATGCTAATATTGATTGTTCGGCGGTTTAAATGATCTAACAGCCTTCCGGGAGTTGCCACCACAATTTGCGGGCCATCTTTTAAAGCTCGGATTTGCCGGTCCATTTGCTGACCGCCAAAAATCGCCAGCGCCCGGACTCCTTTAAATTTTCCTAATCGGTTCAGTTCTTCGGCGACTTGAATAGCCAGTTCCCGTGTCGGGGCAACGACCAGCGCCTGAATTTGCTTCTTATGTACGTCGATTTTTTCGATGGTCGGTATGCCGAACGCAGCCGTTTTTCCTGTTCCTGTCTGGGCCTGTCCAATTACATCATTCCCTTCCAATGCGTAGGGAATCGTTTCCGCCTGAATTGGGGTCGCTTCTTCAAATCCCATCCGATTTAATGCTTTTAAAATAGGTTCAGAAATACCTAGTTCTTGAAAAGTTGTCACCTATTCGTCTACTCCTTTTTCAAATTTTTCATTTCTATCTACAAACGTTCCATATTTATATAAATTTCTGCGAATCCTTCTATAGTTTTCCCGACATCAATTAAGGTAAACAATTTATTTGCTATACTTCACATAAATACCTTCTTTAGGTGAAAAGGTTTCGATTATCAGAACAGCCATTTTTTGCAAAAATTCCTTTATATGAAAAATATTCCATCCCTTTTGTAGATACAGGTTCTATCATATCACAATTCCTTTTACATCTTCCAATTTAGATTGTATAACGGAAGAAATTAGTTCCCATTGTTTTAAGCACAATAGTATAACAGTTGTACCTGTATCAAGATGCTTTTTTCGACATTACATGATAAAATAGAACCAATTTTATTGTAGTCAGTCATTGGTTCAGGAAAGGGATGTTTTATGAGAATTCCCCCGTTTAATCCATACATCGCAATAACAATCGGTGTTGTGGCCGTATCTACTTCGGCAGTGCTCGTTAAACTTGCCGACCAGGCCCCAGCAGGAATAATTGCCCTTTACCGATTATTGTTTGCCGTCCTCATCATGATTCCGTTCATATGGATGAAGTATATCGACGAACTAAAGCACATCAGCAAAAAAAATTGGATTCTGTCCGTTCTGGCCGGGTTGTCATTGGCAATACATTTTATCCTTTGGTTTGAATCGTTAAATTACACTTCTGTAGCAAGTTCTACCGTACTTGTCACGATGCAGCCGATTTTTGCTTTTATTGGTACATATTTCTTGTTTGGAGAACGATTTTCTCCGGGGACGATTATTAGTCTTATTATTGCCCTTCTTGGAAGCATCATCATTAGCTGGGGAGATTTTCAAATTAGCGGAAGTGCATTATTTGGCGACATGCTTGCCCTCTTGGGAGCAGTAAGTGTAACAGTGTATTTCTTGCTAGGACAAGAACTGCGGAAAAATCTGTCCTTAATGACCTATACTTTTATTGTTTATTCGGTGAGCACTCTGGCGTTAGTTGCATATAACGTCCTATTACAAAACCCTTTCATCGGATTTCCCGTTTCCCATTGGTACGTTTTCCTAGGTTTGGCCATTATCCCGACCTTTTTAGGCCACTCATTGTTTAACTGGGCTTTAAAGTGGGTAAGTTCTTCCACGATATCCATGGCCATCGTTTTTGAACCTGTCGGAGCAGCTATACTGGCCTACTGGATTTTAAGCGAAAATATTACCTGGTCCCAAGTACTTGGAGGTTCTATCGTTATCTTTGGATTACTATTATTTATATTAAGCACGTCAAGGAAAACGACCGTAACTATTGCTAAAAAGGTAAGCAAATAAACGAAAGGATGATTGAATGAATATTCAATTAATGACGGATAGCGGTGCGGATATACCAAAAAGCATTCAGCAATCATTGCAAATAAAAGTCGTACCTTTATATTTACATTTTCATGATGAACAGTTTAAAGTTGGCGTTGATTTAGACTTAAATGGCTTCTATCAGAAGGTAAGGGAAAAAAAGGAACTCCCCCGTTCGGCTGCACCTAGCCCAAATGATTATTACGAAGCTTATAAAGAAATAGATCCTGACACGCCGATTTTAATGATAAGCATTTCCAAAGGATTAAGCAGCACCTACGAAAATGCGATAGCTGGGAAGAACATGCTCCTGGAAGAAGAACCGAATCGCACGATTGAAGTCATTAACTCCAAAACCGCATCTCCCGGTATGCTGCTTCTGCTATACGAAGCTGGCTTAAAATTAAAAGAAGGATACTCTTTTGAACAATTAGTTCAACATATCAAGGACTGTGTAAACAAAACAAAAACTTTATTTGTATTAAAAACCCTCGACAATCTCATCCTCGGAGGACGCTTGGATAAAATGAAGGGCACGCTGGCAAAAACGTTAAACATCAAATTGCTTATGCAAGGAAGCAAAGATGGCACAATTGAGGTAACCGAGAAGGTAAGGGGAGAAAAGAAATCGCTGCGGAGATTTATTGAACAAATTGGCGAGCATACGAAAAACACCGAAAATAAAATCCTTGCCATGACCTATTGCCGTGATAAATCAAGGGCAAAGGCGATTTTGCATGAAATACAGCAAAAATATAACTTTAAAGAAACATTGCTGACAGAAACCGGTCCGATCATTTCAACTTACGGCGGAGAAGGGGCGTTAGTCATCGCCTTCTTTCAAGATTAGTTTGTTGAGAAATCAGCCTTATGAGCTGATTTCTTTTTATGCTTTTTCCATTACCCGCCGGTTCTTTTCGCCGGATTGGCTTAAGAATTTATATACCATTTGATTCAGTATATCTTTGTCTTCGCCGTGGCAAAGCAAGTGCCGGGAACGTTCAAAAAGGATAATTTCTTTTCTTTCAGATTGAATTTCTTTATCCAAATAAATTGGTGTCCGGTAAGGCACCATCTGGTCCTGCTGTCCCTGGGCAATAAACACCGGAGTTTTTACCTTTTTCAAATACGGCCGGGTATAATTGACCAGCTTCATAAATTCGATATTGGCTTTTACCGGCACTGCGTGAAATTTCTTTTTATAATGGTTATACATTTCATTTTGACCTAAATTCCCTTTTATCCCATCGCCAAGTACGTCACTTACATCCGCAGCGATTTGTTTAAACGATAAGTATTTTCTCGATGGAGCGAGCAATACGAGCTTGTCGATATGATATTTTCCTGCCAAGTATGCTGCAATCATCCCCCCCATGGAAAAACCAACCAAATACATTTTTTGACACCATTCCTGCATTTTTTGCAAAGCTTCTTCGGCACTGTCAATCCAATCCTTATACGAAACATCATTTAAATCCAGTTTCTTCCCATGTCCGGGCAATGTAGGAACTTCGATATGCCAGTCTGTCTCTTTCCTTAAAAATTCTGCAAGCGGTTCGACTTCATGGGGGCCGCCGGTATATCCATGAATAATTAAACAGCCAATCATCTGTTCAGACTCCTTTATTGCAGTTTTCATGGACTTAGTATGCGCGAATATATTTTTAAAAAACATAAACCCGGCAAAAGTTAACCTCCTGTTTTAAAATTTTTTAGGAAGCCGTTAAATTGCTGAATAATCGGATAAACCTGGTGATACGTATTTGCCAGCTGTCCTACTGTTGTCAGCACTTTATCCAAATCCAGCTGGCCATCTTCTTTTTGGAATTGGCCCATCAAATTTGCTTTTGGGGGCATATTCCCGTACATTGCTGGATCCGCATTATTATTTCCATAACTAAGTCCCGGAGGTTCAGGTTTTTGAAAATACTCAAAAGGAGTTTGGTACCCATAAGGCTGATTAGGCGTATTTGCAGGACCGGGCCAAGCAGGTGGCATTGGATAATAGAAGTCGTAAGGTGGGGGCGTTTGGGGCTGCCGCTGAAATTGCGGATTATGTTCAAAAAAATACATGGATATCCACCTCTTTACAATTTATCTACTGTAAATTATGCAAGAAAAGAAAAAATGGTGAGCATCCATCCCATGAGCAAAAACTGTTTTGTAAATTGTTAGTAAAAAACTGAAAAGGACTAGTAATTTTCATGAAGTTATTATTTAATATAATGGAAGGGTATTTTAATGAAAATCTAGGAGGGCCAATGAAACATGAAAAAATTTCTTAGTCTGTTACTTGTACTCGGACTAATGTTCGTTCTGGCTGCTTGCGGCGGATCAGACTCTGAACAGGATACGGATACAAGTAATGGAGAAGACAGTGCATCTGAAGAAGGTTCAACTGAGGAATCTGAACAAATGATTCCAGACACTTTAGTAATGGGATTTGTTCCATCTCAAGACTCTGACACGATTGCTGATACGATTGAACCATTAGCAGAGCGATTAAGCGAAGAGTTGGGTATTGAAGTTCAAGGGCAAGTTATGACGAACTACAACGCTCTAGTAGAAGCAATGGGAGCAAACCAAGTTCATGTCGGCTTTATCCCAGCATTTGGATACGTTCTAGCCAACGAACAATATGGCGTTGAAGTTATATTGAAATCTATCCGCTACGGATCTGGTACATATAAAGCACAATATGTCGTTCGTGCCGATTCTGGCATTGAAACTTTAGCTGATTTGGAAGGAAAGATTTGGGCATACAATGATAAAGGCTCCACTTCCGGCTACTTATTCCCGGCTAACCAGTTGATGGAAGAATTTGGTCTGGAATCAGCGGAACAATTAGAATCTGAATTCTTTAGCCATACGATGGAAACTGGCGGTCACGATAACTCCGCCATTGCAGTATATGAAGGGGATGCCGATGTTGCAACAACCTTCGATGATGTACGTACAGAATTAGAAGAAGAATATCCAGACGTAATGGAAAAACTGACGATTCTTGGATATACCGAAGAAATTCCAAACGATACCATCTCTGTAACGAAGGAATTGGATGATGAATTTGTTCAAAAACTTAAAGAGATCTTCCTTTCCTTTAACGATGATGAAGAAATGATTCAAATTATGAAAGACGTGTACAACTGGGATGCAATTGATGAAGCTACAGATGAAGAATATCAAATTGTAAAAGATACGTACGCCAAATTCAAAGATAACATTGAACTATAAATGGAAAAGGGGAGAGAACCTCCCCTTTTTTAATGATTATAGAAGAATGTCAAAATAATGGAGGATTTTGAAGTATGATTGAATTTAAAGATGTAAGCCTGGTCTATCCCAATGGCACCCAAGGGCTGAAAAATATTAACGTTACAATTAAAGACGGAGAATTTGTCGTGATTGTCGGTTTATCCGGTGCGGGGAAATCCACTTTTATTCGCAGCATTAATCGTCTTGTTACGCCTACCTCCGGCTCCCTTCTCGTTGACAATGAAGATATTTTAACTTTTAAGGGAAAAGATTTACGTAAACTTCGCACAAAAACCGGAATGATTTTCCAGAACTATAACTTAGTAAAACGTTCCAGCGTACTGAAAAATGTACTGGCAGGACGTTTAGGACATGTCGGCACTGTTCGCTCCATTTTAAACATGTATTCGAAAGAAGATCTTTCTCTTGCCTATGAAAGCCTGAAACGGGTAAATATTGAAGAAAAAATATACAATCGTGCCGATGAATTGAGTGGCGGGCAGCAGCAGCGAGTCAGTATCGCCCGTGTCTTAACCCAGCAGCCTAAGTATATTTTAGCTGACGAACCGGTCGCTTCCCTCGATCCTCCAACTTCACACCAAGTCATGACATACTTAAAAAAAATTAATAAAGAAGACGGAATAACGACCATTGTCAACTTGCATTTTATTGATATGGCAATGGAATATGCCGATCGAATTATTGGCATGCGTGGGGGAGAAATCGTCTTTGACGGACCAGCCTCCGAAGTATCTGAAAAAACCTTTGAAGAGATATACGGCCGCTCTATTCGTGAGGAAGATAAGATTGGAGGGGCGGATAAATCATGACAAAGGGGAAATCTGTTCTCTCGCAAGCATCTTCAGAAACAAACAAGATTCCATCCCTTTACCCGGCAAAAACGAAACTGCAAGTAACGGTCATCTTTTTTACCGTTCTGATCATTTATATTTTCAGCATGTATTGGACACAACGGGAAATGGTTGGCGGTGTAGGCGGCGCATTAGGGAATATGTACACGGTGATTAAAAAATTCTTTCCGCCGAACTTTGCAATTCTGCCAAACATTCTCGATCCATTATTGCAAACGATACAAATGGCAATTATCGCAACTACGATTGCTGCAATTATTACTATACCTTTGGCATTATTATCCGCGCGAAACGTGACAACATTTAAGCCTTTATATTATTTTTCAAGAACATTTCTTAACTTGCTGCGAACCATCCCGGATTTAGTGCTTGCCGTTATTTTTGTCGGCCTGTTTGGCATCGGGGTCTTTCCTGGTATTTTGGCACTTATTATCTTTTCTCTAGGGATTCTTGCCAAGCTAATCAGCGAAACGATTGAAGCTGTAGATATGAATCCGATGGAGGCGATGCGGGCTTCCGGAGGAAATACACTCCAAGTAATTTGGTATGCATTAGTGCCGCAAGTGCTGCCGCAATATACTTCCCTTGTATTGTACGTGTTTGAGATTAATATTCGTGCCTCCGTTGTTCTCGGACTTGTCGGAGCCGGAGGAATTGGGCTCATTTTAAACCAGCAGTTAGGTTTTTATAATTACCCGAATGCCATGGCGATTATCATTATCATTTTTGTTGTAGTAATTCTTATTGAGTATATTAGTAATAAAATAAGGGAGGCGTTAGTGTAATGGATCAATACTCTCTCCCGCCAAAGCCAAAAAATGCATTCATGAAAAGAATCCGCAATATTGTGATTGCAATAGCCGTTGTTGCATTATATATTTGGACCTTTACAAGTATTGACATTGATTGGGGACGGGCAATTGAACGGTCGCTGAATAACTTTCAGCGGGTCATTCCGAAATTATTTAGTCCGGATTGGGGAGCACTCGGTGAAGTTTCTTTATCGATGCTAGAAACGGTTTTTATTGCCTTCGCCGGTTCCTTGATGGCAGCCATCATTGCTGTCCCGCTGGCATTCCTTGCAGCAAATAATATGATGGGTAAATATTTCTCTATTATTGGCAAATGGATATTATCTGCCATTCGCGCCTTTCCCGACTTAATCTTGGCGATCCTTTTTGTTGTTGCTGTTGGGCCAAATGCTTTTGCCGGTGTGCTCGCCATTGCCATCGGATCAACGGGAATGCTCGGAAAGATGTTCTCAGAAATTATCGAATCTATTGATATGCAAGTAGTTGAAGCGATGCAGGCAAACGGTGCAAATCGCATCCAAATTCTGTTTTATGCTGTACTGCCGCAAATAATTCCGGAATTTCTGTCCTATGCAATTTACCGTTTTGAAGTAGATATTCGTGCCTCCTCGATTCTCGGTATTGTCGGGGCCGGAGGAATTGGAACGATGATTATCTTTGCCGCCAATAACCGGAACTGGAACGAAATGGGCATGATTTTGCTTGCTATCATTGTCGTGGTAACGATCATCGACTTTGCTTCAGCTAAAATCCGGCAAAAAATTGTATAATTTAGATATATCCCCACACTTTTGCTGTGGGGTCTCTTATTATTTATTGCATGCGAAATTCGCAGAAAATGAGAGGAAGGATAAAGTTGCAAAAACAGAAGGAACAAATGACGTTAACCGTTTTATACACGAGCGATGTCCACGGAAATGTCTTGCCTAAATTGTACGGAAACAATGAAAAAGCTGAATTGGGGCTTGCTAAATATGCGAGTGCAGTAAAACAAAAACGCTTGCAAAATAATCCGCTGATCGTTATTGATAACGGCGACTTAATACAAGGAACACCTTTAATGACCCATTATGTGAAAGAACATCAAGATAAAGAAAACCCGATGGTCGGAATTATGAACCGGATAAACATCGATGCCGGCGTCATTGGAAACCATGAGTTTAATTTCGGCAAACAAGTGTTCCAGCAAGCGGTCGAAGCGTCGAATTATCCATGGCTGTCGGCAAATATTGTCGATGCGGTGACTAAAGAACCGAAATTCGGTCCGCCATATATCATTAAAACGTTGGATCAAGGAATAAAAATAGCCATTGTCGGGGTTACAACCCATTACATACCTAATTGGGAAGCGCCAAAACATATTGAAGGAATTGCCTTCCTCGATGCCTATTCCACTTTAAAACATTGGGTAAATGTAATCAAACAAGAAGAAAATCCGGATTTGCTCATCGCCTGCTATCACGGGGGACTGGAAAAGGACCCGGTTACAGGAGAAGCAACAGAAGCATTGACCGGCGAAAACCAAGGATATAAAATGTGTACCGAGATTAAAGGAATCGATATTTTGCTTACAGGGCATCAGCACCGCACTTTTGTTGAAAAAATAAACGGTACATTAGTTCTCCAGCCAGGGAGCAGCTGCCAATTCTATGGTGAAGTTACAGTGACATTTGCGAAACAGGAAAGTAAATGGAAGCCTATCCATAAAGAAGGAAAACTGCATTCATTGGAACAATTCGAAGCAGATGATGAAATACTGAGTTATATAGAAACGTTAGAAACCTCAACCCAAAGGTGGCTGGATAAACCTATCGGATATGTAAATGGAGATATGACCATTACCGACCCTTTTCAGGCAAGGGTACGAAAGCATCCATTTATCGAATTCATCCATAGAGTGCAAATGGAAGCGAGCGGAGTGGACATTTCAGTCGCTTCCTTGTTAAACAATCATTCTGCCGGCTTTTCATCTGTCGTCACGATGCGTGATATTGTTTCCAACTATATGTACCCGAATACCCTCGTCGTACTTGAATTAACGGGGAAAGACATTAAAGAGGCGCTGGAAAAGAGTGCAGAGTATTTCGTACTTGATAATGATGGGGAAATAGCCGTCAATCCCGTTTTTGCAAAGCCAAAACCACAGCATTACAATTACGATATGTGGGAAGGAATTGAATATGAAATCCGAGTATCCGAACCCTTCGGCTCCCGGGTCCGCCATATTACATACCACGGCAAGCCGCTGAAAGAGGACCAAACTTACCATGTCGTGCTTAATAATTACCGGGCCTCTGGCGGCGGGAATTTTAAAATGTTTCAGCAAAAGCCGATTGTAAAAGAAATACAGAAAGATATGGTCGAATTAATTCGGGAGTATTTTGAGAAATATGAAACAATCACTGCAACGGTTCATGAAAATTTTGCCGTGAAAAAATAAAAAATAGCTGTCCTGAAAGTACAGGACAGCTATTTGAATTCTTAATCATCATCGTCGTCATCGTCATCATCATTGGAGTCTATTTCCACGACTAACACTGCACCAGTATATGCATCAATTTCGATTTCCGCTTCTTTATTTCCGTTTTTAATTTCAACCTCGTAAATTAGCCGGCCGTCATCTTCATCCAAGTCCAATTCTACGATTGTACCGGAAAATTGTTTTAACGCTATGGAACGTGCCTTGCTTTCACCGATAACAGCCTTTTTGCTGCTCTTTTGTTTTGCTTTTGGTTTTTGATCATCTCGGTCATCATCGTCAGACTTAGTTTGTTTTGGTGTCTGTGCTGTTTTCTTTTCTGTAGTTGTATCTTCATTTTTCTTAACGGACTGCGATGCACTGTTTGTGCTGTTTTGCGCCGTTGTCGTTTGTTTTTCTTGGGCTTTTTCTTTTTCTTTAATTACCACTTGTTTTTCGCCCTGATCATCTTTATTGTCATCTTTGTCGTCATTCTGTTCCTCTGCGTTTTTCTCTGTCTGCTTTTCTTGCTGCTTATTTTGCTGATTGTCTTGTGCAGCTAGCTTTTTGTCCAAACGAATGACTTCACCGGTATTCCCGTCAATTTTGAGTTCATACTCTTTTCCGTCAATTACAAGTTCGATTTCATATACCGGATTTTTCCCTTTTTTATCCAACTCCACTTCCTTGATTGTGCCTGGATATTGTGCCGTCACTTTTTCCCGGATATCGGCAGGAGAAAGATTTGGCTCCGCATTGACACTTCCAAATTGGGAAAAACTGAAACCGATAATTCCTGCCACTAACATCGCAGCAAGCGTAGCTAATATTTTTTTCTTCATTTTTTTTCCTCCCTTTCGCTGTTAATCTTATTGTAAGCCGCAATGGTGAAAAAACATGGTGAGAAAGATTAGAATTTGATGAGAAAGGGATGAATTTTTCTTCATTTCATTCCTTTATTGAACATACGGCAAGATAATCGTAAAGGTAGAGCCTTTCCCAAGTTCACTTTCTACTTCTATTTTTCCTTTATGGCCTTTGACTATGCTCGCTGCAATCGCTAAACCTAAGCCTGTTCCGCCGGTTTCTCTGCTTCGTGCCTTATCTACCCGATAAAAACGGTCGAAAATCCTCTCCTGAACATCTTTTGGAATCCCTTGGCCAAAATCGGTTACGGAAATGCGAGCCTTTTCTCCGCGCTTGCTAATATTTACTTCCATATCATCCGAACTATATTTCATGCCATTTTCTAACAATATATACAATACTTGTTCCAACAGCCCTTTATTACCCTTGACAAATACCGGTTCAGACTGCAAATGGATTTTTCGGCCGTAAGCTCCCTCGAAAACAGGAATAATTTCCTTTATGAGCGCCTCGATATCAATAGGATCCTTGTCTACTACTTCTTGTTTCCCTTTTGCAAGGGACAGCATTTGTTCAATTAGCCTTTTCATCCGATCTGCCTCAGAATCTATTGCTTCGACAGATTCTTTTAACAGCGCCGGATCGTTCATTCCCCTTCGCTTTAACAATTGGGCATAGCTTTTGATAATCTGGACAGGAGTTTTTAATTCATGGGATGCATCGGAAACAAACATTTCCTGCCTTTCATAACTATCCTTCAAATAATCAATCATCTGGTTAAAAGTTTTTTGCATTTCATAAATTTCATCTTTACTTCGGGATACGGTGTCGATTTTTTTCCATTTCCCATGTTTCATGTTCTCTTGCATCGTTTCCTGCAGCTTTTGAATCGGTCGCAGCAGCAGCCGGCTTAACAAAACGCCGGAAATGATAACAGGGATTAACATTATCAGAAAAAGAACGGTCAAAACATAGGACAAGGTGCGCATCGTCTCATCCAGTGCATATAACACATTCGACACTTGCAGCGTGACAATCTCACCGTCTTGCCAAATAATTGGTTTTGTTACTACGGCAACATCAGGATAATTTCCTTCTGTATAAATTTCCTTTGATTCCTTATTGGTGAACTTCCACGGCAATGTTAAATATTCTGTGGATCTTGTCTGTTCAAATAACGGATTTCCGCTTTCTTCAATAATGCGAATCATCCCATTTACCGGCAAATATGCTTTTAAAACGTTGCTTATATCCGCGTCAGGATTTTCCTTTAAGGTTGCCACTAAATCATTTGTAGTGAGTTCCAGCTCCTCTAACTCGGAAGAAGTACTCATTTTATGGAACATCAGAAAAATAGCGACATTCACAAGCAGCAGCAATATGAACATGAGCAAGCTTGTAAAGATTTGAATTTTTACTTGCAATTTCATTATTTCCGATTCCTCATCGTATACCCGACACCGCGGACAGTGTGGATATATGGTTCCGGGTAGTTTTTATCAATTTTTTGCCTTAAATAGCGAATATATACATCAACGACATTCGTATCCCCGTAATAATCGAATCCCCATACTTGTTCCACTATTTGTTCCCTTGTTAATACAACATTTTGATTTTTCATCAGAAAAATAAGCAGATCAAATTCCCTTGGGGTTAATTCGATTGATCTATTCCCCCTTTTTACTTCCCTGCTGGCCAAGTCGACTTGCAGGTCACCGACAGTAAGTATTTCATGGGAGGAATTTTCTTTTTTCGCTTTCCGCAAATGGGCCCGGATTCTTGCCAGGAGCTCTTCAATTTGAAAAGGTTTTGTAATATAGTCATTTGCGCCAAGATCTAATCCGCTCACCTTATCATGCACTTCATCCCTTGCAGTTAACAATAAAATCGGAGTTGCTTCGTCTTCCCTTCTGACCCTCCGCAAAACTTCGAAACCGCTCATTTCCGGAATCATAATATCGAGCAATACTAAGTCCCAATCCTTTTCTTTTATAAGCCTCAACGCATCTTTTCCATTATCCGCAATCATCGTTTCATAGTCTTCATACTCCAGTTCCAATTGGAGCACTCTGCTTAATTTCTGTTCATCTTCTACAATTAATATTTTTGCCTTTGACATTTTTTCACCTGCTTGTAATCATAGTTTAGCGGAGCTTGGCATAAATACACGTATCTCTCCAATCCCTTTTATCGATGGAAAGGCTGTCCCGGCGCAAAATGCCTTCCAGTTCAAACCCTAATCGCTCTGCAACCTTTCTGCTTTTTACATTTTTAGAATCACAGCGGATTTCCAGCCGCTGGGCATGCAATTCTCGAAAACTAAAATCTGTTAATCCTTTTACCGCCTCTGTGATATATCCTTGTCCGCTATATCGGGTATCTATCCAATAACCGATTTCAAATTTTGGAACTTCCCAATTAATCCGGTGTAAACCGGTGCTTCCGATAAATGCGCCGGTCTCCCGATGGAAAATATGCATCCGCAAATCTTTTCGCTCAAGGAAAGCAATGTGGGCCTGACGGACGTTTAATTCCGTTTCTTCAACACTTGGTACTTGCTGGGCAAACTCCAGCCACGGCTTTAATTCTGGCAAACTATGGATCATTGCTTCATAGAGCGGGGCACCATCCCCGGGCATCGGCAAGCGAACGAGAAGCCGTTCCGTTTCAAATTGCTGCGGAAAATCAAAAAGCAACGGATGATTCATATCCAATCCCACCATCCCATTTGTTTTCTATTATTATATATGAAAGAATTGTGCATTCAATGGAATTTTCAAGAAAAAAGAGTGTCCAAAAAAGCAAGCGCTTCCTGGACACTTTTCCAACTTAACCTAATTGCTGATGTAAAAATTCCTTTACCGATTCTGGTGTTTTCGTATAGGCACTATGCTGATGGGCAAGTTTTTCACCATTTTGGAAAATTAAGATGCTCGGTATTCCCATCACTTCATACTCTTCAGCAATCCCTTTCAGTTCATCCGTATTGACCTCGTACCAGTTATATTGCTGAAATTCCTCAAGAACTTCGCCAATGAACATGTCCATTACTTTGCAATCGGGACACCAATCGGCAAAAAATTTTATAATCACCGGCGCTTCACTTTGAATAACTTCATTAAACTTCTCCATCGTTCCGATATATTCCATTACCCATGCTCCTTCCTATTCTTCGTTATACTCTACTTTCCCTAAAATATAAGCTGCAAGCAGCCCGACGGCAAAAGCTGCCACGCTTACAATTGCTAACGGGATGCTAGTTGGGAATCCCGGAAAAATGACAAATACAGACCCAATCACTAAACCGATAATAATTGCAAAAGTTGCAGTAAAATAATTTTCTAAGAAAAAATGAATGATTTTACTCATCACAAGTATGCCGACGGCAATACCTGAACCGGTTACGATAATGATATCAAGCTGCAAATTGCTGATAGCTGAAATAATTGTCGTATAGCTGCCAAGCAAAAGCAGCATAAAAGATCCGCTAATTCCCGGAATAATCATTGCACTGCTTCCAATCATCCCTGAAACAAACAAAAAGATATAAGTAGAAAAAGTTATATTTTCAATTACTTCTCCTTCATTCGGATTAAAAAAAGCCATTGACGCAACAATGCCTATTCCTATTACCAGTAATACATAGTGAGACACCCGAAAGGAATGTTTTACATCGGCCTTATGAAATAAAAATGGCAGCACCCCTAAAATTAATCCTAAAAAGAAAAATCGAGTCGGACCAGGATAATGCTCAAAAAGCCATTCGATGACATTGGCAAGCAAAAATATTGCTGTAACAATTCCAATACCTAAAGGAATAAGAAAGCCAAAATGTTTTTTCCAATCCTTTGTGAAAATCCCATTAATTGCAGCAATTAACCGATCATAAATACCGAGCAAAACAGCAATGGTACCTCCGCTAACCCCGGGAATGACATCACTGGTACCCATTATTAGGCCGCGGTATAAGTTTTTCCATTCCATAAATTGTTCTCCTTATGTACAGTTTCGTTGTTCCATGAAAAATTCCAGTTTCATAATACATGAAATATCATACCAAAAATAGATTGAAATTTACACAGTAAATGCTATAATAAAATTAGCTACTTTGTAAAACAAGGTAGCTAAAAATTTAAAATGCTATTTTGCATTACAAGGTAGATGAATGACATGTCACAACGCAGCCAATTATTAAAAGGAATTCTCGAAGGATGTATACTGGCCATCATTCAACAAGAACCTGCTTACGGTTACGAACTATCGATGAAATTGCAAAAATTTGGATTAACCGAAGTAAGCGAAGGTTCCATTTATCCGATTTTGCTCCGTCTGCAAAAGGAAAAGTTAATCATAGGCGAAATGCGCAAGTCTGAATCTGGCCCCAACCGGAAATATTATCATTTAACCGATAAAGGTGAAGAAGCATTACAATCCTTTATTGAACATTGGATTTCCATCAAACATCCGGTGGAAAACATATTAGAAAGGGTGAAAAGACGATGAATGCGAAGGATATTATTGAGCTAAACAATGAACTGCGAGAGCAGCTAAATAAAGAAAATTTAGCTGCTTATGAAGATATGCTAACCTACATTCGACTAAGTTCCAACAAATCGGAACAGCAAACGGAGGAAGTCCTTTTAGAACTATTGGAACATTTGCTGGAAGCACAAAAATCAGGGAAAACGGCAAAGGATATTTTCGGGGAGGATTTAAAACAATATTGCGATGAATTAATTAACGAAATTCCCGGAGAAAAAATGACTAAAAACATGAGATTTTGGTCCTATATCGCATTACAATATTTGGCTGTTATAACCCTGACGTTTGGATTGTTGAGTTTCCTTTTACACTCCTTTTTCCAGCTGGGGGAGAGCTCTCTCCGTTTTCCATTAGGAACCGGTGTAATTGCCATCCTTCTCGATCTAGGTTTGTTTTACCTTTTAGTCCGCTTCATCTTAGCATGGATGAAAAACAGCAGTTTTAAAGAAAAAAGGCCGAAAAAGTGGGTGGAATTCCTCCAATTATGGCTTATTATGACCTGTGCCATTGCATTGTTCTATTTTATTCCAAAATTATTGCCCCACTTTGGCACTACGATTACCGTTCATAATTTAGTCATTGCAGCTATCGGCGTGATTTTGTACTTGATTGCCAAGATTCTAAATAAAAGATATCGTTTTACGTCTTAAATCGATGAAGGCACCCTCCAGGAAAGGTGCCTTTTTCATCGGTTATTCTTCAATAAATGTTAAATCAGTAATCCACTGGGACATGTGGGTTTTTATTTCGTCGTAATGGTTTTGGGCATCCGGCAAGTCATTATCCGTCAGCTGGAACATTGGCACGACCTGATAATCGCTCCAGCTAGGATAAAATTTGACATAGGTAGGAAGGAACTCTGGGGAATGGACTTCAATTTGTATACTATCTCCCTCCGTAATTTTTTTAACGGAAAAAGTTAAAATACCTCCTATACGCTGATACAATTTTTGCTGGTTGGATAAAAAGTTTCCTAACGAGTATGCGGCAAGCATGCAATTGCCTTTTTCACCCGTTACCCACTCTAAAGGCTGCAATACGTGGGGATGATGGCCAATGACAGCATGTACCCCAAGATCGGCAGCGTACTGAACAAGATCTTTTTGCGATTCATTTGGCAGCCGTTCATATTCATTCCCAAAATGTAAACTCAGGATGATAACATCCGCTTTTTCTTTTGCCTTTTCAACTTCATTGGCAATCTGTTCCTTATCGATCAGATTGACTAAATAATCCTTCCCTTCCGGAACAGGAATTCCATTCGTTCCATACGTATAGGATAAAAAGGCAACAGAAATACCTGCTTCCGTTTCATACACTCTGACGTTTTCCTGATCTTCCCTGTCTTTATAGGCGCCCGTATACATCATATCAATTTTTTCCCAATGTTCGATCGCGCGCTGGATTGCTTCTTCCCCGCGGTCCAACGTATGATTATTGGCAATCGAAACGACATCTACCCCAGCGTCTTTCAGCGCATCCCCTACTTCATGAGGGCTATTAAAACTAGGATAAGTAGATAAACCGATTTCTGTACCGCCAATCATCGTTTCCTGATTGGCAATGGTAATATCCGCTTTTTCCAGGTACGGTTTCACGTGTTTAAGCATTGGAGAAAAATCAAAGGTGTACCCGACTCTCGCATCGTCATATACCGGACTATGAATGAGCATATCGCCTATGGCCGAAATCGTAATTTCCTGTTCAAACCTTTGATGGATTTTTTCCTCTAAATCAACGTGCTTCAACGACGCGTTTCTGCTCACTTTTCCTTCCTCAAGGGAGGTGCCGCAAGCTGCAAGAAACGAAAAACATAAAATGATTATAAACAATATGTTTTTTCTGCTCATCTATCAAACTCCTAAATTACATTTGATAGATTTATCATACCATGGGATATACAAAAATTGACACCCTTTTTCAGCAACCGACACTTTTCATTGCTTTTTTCATAGATTTATGGCAATTTTTCCCTTTCTTAAGGATTTTGTTATACTGTAAATAGAGAACATGTAGCCATCAAAAGGAATAAGATACTACGAAGTTCATCAATGTTGGAGAGGTTTTTTATGAAACGTTACTTAAGCGGCATTTTTATTTTTCTTTCCGTTATCTTCGTCATAATAGGTTTCGTATTAGACTTTTATTGGAGCGGCATTGTCGGCTGGGGTCTGGCGGTTATCTGTTTAATATTGGCCTTGTACTTTACAAAGTATATTACCGATGAGAAAAAGGACCGTTAGAGAGACTTATAAAAATGAAAAAAGGCGTTGCGAATGCAAACGCCTTTTTCTCAATTCATTTTATTTCTTTTCGCTGCCTTTTCCCTCGCATTTTTATCGAGTATTTTTTTCCTTAAACGAATGGATGAAGGAGTTACTTCACAATACTCATCGTCATTTAAATACTCCAGCGCTTCTTCCAGGGACATTTTGCGGGTTTTCCGAATCGTTGCTGTCTGATCTTTCGTAGCGGAACGAACATTTGTTAAATGTTTTTCCCTCGTAATATTTACCGTTAAATCATTTTCCCGATTATGTTCTCCGACGATCATCCCGGCGTATACTTCCGTTCCCGGTTCGACAAAAATAACCCCCCGGTCTTCCAGCTGCATAATGCCGTAGGTGCTCGCCTTTCCGTTTTCCAATGCAACGAGAACTCCTTGTCTTCTGCCGCCAACTTGCCCCTTATGCATTGGCTCGTAGGACTCAAACGTATGGTTTAATATTCCGTACCCGTGGGTTTGTGTCATAAACTCCGTCGCATAGCCAAGCAGCCCCCGGGAAGGCACTTTAAACTCCAGGCGAACTTGTCCATTGCCATAATTGATCATATCGAGCATCTCGCCCTTTCGTGCCCCCAGCGATTCCATCACTGCCCCTGTATATTCTTCCGGAACATCGATTTGTACCCGCTCCACCGGTTCGCAGAGGACACCGTCAATTTCCTTTAAAATTACCTTTGGTTTCGATAGTTGCAATTCGAACCCTTCCCGGCGCATGTTTTCCACAAGAATGGATAAATGTAATTCTCCCCGGCCGGAAACAATCCATGCATCGGGAGAGTCTGTCGGTTCTACCCGAAGACTTACATCCGTCTCCAATTGTTTCATTAACCGTTCTTCAATTTTGCGGGCGGTAATAAATTTTCCTTCTTTTCCGGCAAAAGGACTGTTATTAACGAGAAACATCATTTGCAAAGTCGGCTCATCAATGCGCAGCCACGGCAGTGCCTCTGGATGGTCTTGCGGACAAATCGTCTCCCCGATGTTTAAGTCTTCCATGCCGGAAACAGCGACAATATCTCCGGCTTTTGCTTCCGTAATTTCGATTCTTTTTAGTCCGAGAAAACCGAACAGCTTTGTTACCCGGAATGATTTTTCCGTGCCGTCTTTCTTAATCACTACTACTTGCTGCCCGACGTGAATCTTTCCTCTTACGACACGGCCGATTCCAATCCGTCCGACATAATCATTGTAATCGAGCAGTGTTACTTGAAACTGCAGCGGCTCATCCTGATTGTCGACTGGGGCTGGAATATGTTCCAAAATCGTATTGAGAATTGGATCCATCGATTCTTCTTGAGCTTCCGGTTCAAATCCTGACGTGCCATTTAATGCGGAAGCATAGACGACAGGGAACTCCAATTGATCATCATCCGCTCCCAAATCGATAAATAAATCTAATACTTCATCGATGACTTCCTCCGGCCTTGCATTCGGCCGGTCAATCTTATTCAGGACGACAATCGGAGTTAATTTTTGCTCCAATGCTTTCTTTAAGACGAACCTTGTTTGCGGCATTGTTCCTTCATATGCGTCGACGACGAGTGCAACCCCATCGACCATTTTCATGATTCGTTCCACTTCGCCGCCAAAATCCGCATGTCCAGGCGTATCTAAAATATTGATTGTCGTATCCCCATATTTAACTGCTGTATTTTTTGCCAAAATTGTAATTCCGCGTTCCCGTTCAATATCCCCGGAATCCATTGCCCGTTCGTCTACTTGTTCATTTTCCCGAAAAGTTCCGGAGTATTTTAATAACTGGTCCACCAATGTTGTTTTTCCGTGGTCCACGTGGGCAATAATAGCGATATTGCGAATATCTTCCCTTCGTTCCATGATGTTACGCTCCTCTTGTTAAAATAAAAACAATGTATTTTACCATATTATAAAAATCATGTAAATGTCTGCTTTTTTTAAGTTTACCGATTTTCTTTGTTATACCTTCAATCCATTCGTATTTTTTAATCGAAGAAACTTGAATTTATATTTCTGTGTGGAAAAAGTTTATTTTTACCAACACAA
>NZ_BMEV01000035.1 GCF_014637175.1 Compostibacillus humi
TTAAACAGCTTTGTATATGGATATTCAAATGGATTTTTAGAAGGGATTAATAACCACACGAAAGTCATGAAACGGAATGCGTTTGGATTTAGAAACTTTAGACGTTCCCGTGCTCGAATATTACTATCGCACAAGTATAAAGAAATTGGAGTTCATGTGGGTTAGGAAGACAGTTTCCTTTTACTCCTCTTCCTTTATTGGTGAAATTTATTTCACCAATAAAGGAAGAGGCCACCAAGCGTAAGCGCGGTAGCCTTAACCCCAACATTTGACATAGAACCTTTTTTTTATTTCCTTAAATGATGGATGGCAGAAAAATGTATGATAAACAGGAGAAAAAGAATACTAATAATAATTCCAATCAGCTTACAGAAAGAGGGAAGCTTATGTATTTCTCCGGTTCCATCTTTAGCGGCGAAATTGATCCGCAGTTGGAAAACATGTATGTGACACAGGTAAAAAGCATGACGACAGGGACAAACTTGTCCGCTGAACAAGTACAGACGTTATATGACTATGTGCTGCAGCATAAAGATACTTGTATGGTGACGATTAATGATCAAATCCCGATTTTGTTAAAAGAGCAGGAAGTGGACCGGCTGGCAGCTGATTTGGAAAATATTTTGCACTTTTTTCGAGAAGGGAAGGAGTCATAATCCATGGAGAAAAAAAGCCGTGAAAAGGCTGAAACGGTAGCGGAAAAAACGTATCAGTACTCTGATTATTACAGTGATGATCAGCTTTCAAAAGGTATGGCAATTACCCATGAACAGGTTTCCGATACTTATATGGAAGGGACGGTTGATCGGAAGGAAACGAACAATGAGCGGGACGATTTCGAAACGGAAGGCATCCCGCGAAAATTACCTGGGTCAAAGAATAAACGATAAATATTTTAATTTTGAAAGACTTTCCGCTATAGGAGAGTCTTTTTATATTTTTCTTTCCATTACCCCAAATATTTATCCACTGTGGATAAGTATCCGATTCTTTATTTTTTAACCGATTTATGCTATTCTAATTTGTTAGTGATGTTTTACTTGTTCACATGTGGATAAAATAAAAAGTAACGCGGCTGGAGGTGACAAAATGATGGAAACAGATACAATTACAGCAATATCTACACCAATAGGAGAAGGAGCAATCGCCATTGTCCGTCTCAGCGGACCGGAAGCAATTTCGATTGCAGCAACTATTTTTACCGGCAAGAATTTGCATGAGGTTGAGTCCCATACGATTCACTATGGGAAAATCATTGACCCGGAATCGGAGGAAGTTGCCGATGAAGTGATGGTTTCCGTCATGCGTGCACCGAAAACATTTACACGGGAAGATGTTGTGGAAATTAATTGTCATGGTGGAATGGTTGCAGTAAACCGAGTATTGCAAATTGTCCTCGACCAAGGTGCCAGAATTGCTGAACCAGGAGAATTTACTAAGCGGGCATTTCTGAATGGCCGGATTGATTTGTCCCAGGCCGAAGCGGTAATGGACTTAATTCGTGCGAAAACGGATAAAGCAATGAATGTAGCTTTAAAGCAGATGGACGGAAGACTATCTTCCCTAATTCAGCGGCTGCGTCAAGATTTGCTGGAAACTGTAGCCCATGTGGAAGTGAATATAGATTATCCCGAGTATGATGATGTGGAAGAAATGTCCCATGAAATGATGCGAAAGAAAACGAAGGAAGTGCATGAAGAAATCCAAAAGCTGTTAAGTGTCGCTAAACAAGGGAAAATTCTTCGGGAAGGGCTGGCGACGGCAATTATCGGCCGCCCGAATGTCGGAAAATCTTCCCTAATGAATACCCTTGTTCAGGAAAATAAAGCAATTGTAACGGATATACCAGGCACAACCCGGGATATTATCGAAGAATATGTCAATGTGAAAGGTGTTCCTCTCCGTTTAGTGGATACGGCGGGTATTCGTGAAACCGAAGATATTGTTGAAAAAATCGGGGTAGAACGGTCACGAAAAGTATTAAAAGAGTCTGACTTAATTTTACTCGTCCTTAATTACAATGAACCGCTATCGGATGAAGACAGAAACTTGTTTGAAGCAGTAAAAGGCTTGGAATATATCGTCATTGTCAATAAAACGGATTTAGAACAAAAATTGAATATGGATGAAGTAAGAGAGCTTGCCGGGGAAAAGCCGGTGATAGCTACCTCGCTAGTAAGAGAAGAAGGGGTAGAGCAGTTGGAAGAAGCTATTCGCAATATATTTTTTGCCGGAGAGATTGAATCTGGGGATCTCACCTATGTTTCCAATGTTCGGCATATCCAGCTGCTGAAAAAGGCTGCCAAAGCGTTAGAAGATGCGATGGAAGCGATTGAACTTGGCATGCCCCTCGATGTCATTCAGATTGATGTGACGAGGACGTGGGAATTTTTAGGGGAAATTATCGGGGATACAGCGAGCGATGCATTAATCGACCAGTTATTTTCCCAGTTCTGTTTAGGAAAATAATTTTTTCTGGAAACACTATTAGAAAAGTTAGAAAGGATGAACGAACGTGACATACAATGCAGGGCAATATGATGTGATCGTCATTGGTGCAGGCCATGCAGGGGTGGAAGCTGGTGTTGCAGCTGCCCGTATGGGAGCGAAAACATTGATGCTCACCCTCAATTTGGATACGATTGCCTACATGCCTTGTAATCCATCGATCGGCGGCCCTGCAAAGGGTATTGTCGTTCGGGAAGTGGATGCGCTTGGCGGAGTAATGGCAAAGGTAATCGATAAGACATATATACAAATGCGCATGCTCAATACACGAAAAGGACCTGCGGTGCAAGCATTGCGGGCCCAAGCTGATAAAGCCCTTTACAGCAACGAAATGAAAAAGGTTATCGAAAATGAAGAAAACTTAACGATTCGGCAAGCGATGGTGGAAAAGCTAATTGTCGAAGACGGGGTTTGTAAAGGGGTTATTACGGAAACCCATGCAGCCTATTACGGGAAAGCTGTGATAATTACGACTGGAACATATTTGCGCGGAAAAATTTTAATGGGAGATTTGGAGTACGAAAGCGGTCCAAACAATCAGCGCCCGTCCATTAATCTATCGAAAAACTTGGAAGAACTGGGAATTCAACTCGTCCGGTTTAAAACGGGAACTCCGCCGCGGGTAAAAAGCCAAACGATCGATTATTCCAAAACAGAAATTCAGCCAGGGGACGAAGAAGCCCGTGCTTTTTCCTATGAAACAACGGAATTTATTACAGATCAAATTCCTTGCTGGCTCACGTATACGAATGAAACGACTCACCAGGTAATTAACGATAATTTAGGACTATCTGCTATGTATTCTGGGATGAAGCGGGGGACTGGTCCGCGTTACTGTCCGTCCATTGAGGACAAAATTGTCCGTTTCCATGATAAACCGCGGCATCAAATATTTTTGGAGCCAGAAGGGCGAAATACGGAAGAAGTCTATGTGCAAGGGCTTTCCACTTCCCTTCCAGAATCGGTACAGCACGAAATGATTAAAAGCATTCCCGGATTAGAGAATGCAGAAATTATGCGGCCAGGCTATGCCATTGAGTATGACGCTGTCGTACCGACCCAGTTATGGCCGTCATTAGAATTGAAAAAAATATCCGGACTTTTTACGGCCGGACAAATAAACGGAACGAGCGGCTATGAAGAAGCTGCCGGTCAGGGGATTATGGCCGGAATCAATGCTGCCCGTAAAGTACAAGGAAAAGAACCGATTATTTTGGACCGTTCCCAGGCCTATATCGGCGTGTTAATCGATGACCTTGTTACGAAAGGAACGAATGAACCATATCGCTTGCTTACTTCCCGGGCGGAGTACCGCTTGTTATTGCGCCATGATAATGCAGATTTGCGCCTGACCGAAATCGGTTATGAAGTCGGACTAATCAACGAAGAACGATATCGCCGGTTTACAGAAAAAAAGCATCTGATTGAAGAAGAAAAGCGGCGCCTGAACAAGATTGTCATCAAACCGACAGAGGAAGTCCAGCAAATGTTGAATGAAGCAGGCGCTTCCCCTTTAAAAGAAGCAATAAAGGTGTATGATCTACTGAAACGTCCGGAATTAGGGTATGCCGATATCGAAAAAATCATCGAAAAAAACGATGCATTAACCGATGAAGTGAAGGAACAAGTGGAAATTCAAGTGAAATACGAAGGATATATTAAAAAGGCGAAGGAACAAGTGGAACGGATGCTAAAAATGGAGGACAAAAAGATTCCTGAAGATATTGATTATGATGCCATTCCTGGCCTAGCCACCGAGGCAAGGGAAAAGCTGAAAAAAATCCGCCCTCTATCCGTCGGCCAAGCGTCGCGGATTTCCGGAGTAAACCCGGCAGATATATCGATACTGCTCGTATATATTGAGCAGGGGAATATTGCCCGTACGGCAAATTAATACTAGAGGAGAAAAGCCAATGAATCCGACTGTTTTCCAACAATCGCTGCAGGAAAAGGGAATAGAATTGACAACAAAACAGCTGGACCAGTTCCATACGTATTACGAATTGCTCGTGGAATGGAATAAGAAAATGAACTTGACATCAATTACAGACAGAGAAGAAGTTTTTCTGAAACATTTTTACGATAGCATCACCGTTTCTTTCTATACTGATTTTACAAAGGAAACTAGCTTATGTGATGTAGGAGCGGGGGCTGGATTTCCAAGCATCCCTTTAAAAATCTGTTTTCCTAATCTCCGTGTAACGATTGTTGATTCATTACAAAAACGAATCGGCTTCCTTGAACATCTGGCAGAACAATTACAGCTCGAACAGGTTCAGTTTTTCCACGACCGGGCAGAAACCTTCGGGAAAAACCGGGATTTTCGGGAATCATTTGACGTTGTAACGGCGAGAGCGGTGGCGAGAATGTCTGTACTTAGTGAACTATGCCTTCCGCTCGTCAAAAAAGAAGGACGATTTATTGCCATGAAAGGATCCCAAGGAAAAGAAGAGCTGGAGAAAGCAAAGAAGGCTATTTCCATTCTTGGAGGCAAAGTGGAAGATATTCATACTTTTACCCTTCCAAAAGAGGAAAGCGAGCGGTCCATTATTGTCATTCGCAAAACAAAAAATACCCCAAAAAGTTATCCGCGAAAGGCTGGTACGCCAAATCGAAATCCGATTGAATAAAAGGCGACCAGCCTTTTTTATTTGTACTAGAATAGGAAAGTGACTTTAATTTATTCTATTTTTTATCTAAATATGGTAAGATGAGAGTAACTGCTTCGAAATGCTCAGTATTTGATACTGCAGCTTTTTTATTATGGTTTAATAGATTGTGAGAATTACGAACGGGCAAGGTAGGATGCCCAGTTGATAAATACATAGATGTTAGAAATGTTTCACGTGAAACAATAGTTTTTTATATTTAAAGGTGGTGTTAATTATAGTGCATCCTTTTAATCGTTTTTTTGGTTTGGGGGAAAAAATCCCTGCAGAGGATGAAAAGAGTTATCGTCCTGATGAAGTGATACAAATACCGGTCCAAAAAATTGTTCCTAACCGTTATCAGCCCCGGACAATCTTTCACGAAGAAAAAATAAAAGAATTGGCACAAACGATTCGCACCCATGGGATGATCCAGCCGATTGTTGTTCGCAAGCTGGATGAAGACAAATACGAAATCATCGCAGGGGAGCGCAGATGGAGAGCTGTCCAATTATTACAATGGGAAACTGTACCTGCAATTATTCGTGATTTTACTGATACCGAAACAGCATCCGTTGCGCTGATTGAAAACTTACAGCGAGAAGAACTGACCCCGATTGAAGAAGCCTACGCTTATGCGAAATTGCTAGAAATGCATTCGTTAACTCAGGAAGCATTGGCCCAGCGGCTTGGAAAAAACCAATCGACCATTGCGAACAAGTTAAGGCTGTTAAAACTTCCGAAAGAAATTCAAGATGCCTTAATGGAAAGAAAGATAACGGAAAGACATGCACGGGCTTTGATTCAGGTGAAAGAACCAGAAATGCAATTAATATTAATGGAAGAAATTATTGAAAATCACCTGAATGTAAAACAGACGGAGGAACGGATTGCAAAGCTGTATGAAAAGAAAGAAAAGAAAAAACGTCCGAAGTTAAAAGGGATTAATAAAGATGTCCGCATTGCAATGAATACGATTCGTCAGTCATTAAGCATGATTACAAAAACCGGTATAAATGTTGAATCAGATGAAAAGGAATTTGAAGATTTTTATCAAATTACCGTGAAAATACCAAAAAAGAAATGAATAGACTTTACGCCAACAACCCATCTTCCAGTCCTGCCAAGATGGGTTTTCCTTTCTTTCGCATTATGGCTCATTTATTAGCAGTTGATGGAAAAAGGGAAAATAATAGTTATATAACTTCATTTAATGATAAAATAGTAGGTATATCATTTAGGAAGGTGTCAACATGGGGAAGATAATATCCATCGCCAACCAAAAGGGAGGCGTAGGGAAAACAACTTCATCTGTTAATTTAAGTGCATGTCTAGCATATTTGGGACAAAAAGTACTATTAGTAGATGTGGATCCGCAAGGAAATGCAACGAGCGGTGTCGGAGTGAGCAAAGCCGATGTGGACCAATGCGTATATAACGTCTTAGTAGAAGATATTCCTGTTCAGAATGTCATTATCTCCACCAATGTGGAGAATCTTGATTTAATTCCGGCGACCATTCAATTGTCCGGCGCAGAAATCGAATTAGTACCGATTATTTCAAGGGAAATACGACTAAAAAAAGCGTTGGACAGTTTAAAAGATGAATACGATTATATTATTATTGATTGTCCTCCGTCTTTAGGGCTCTTGACGCTGAATGCATTAACCGCATCAGACACGGTCATCATCCCGGTACAATGTGAATATTATGCGCTGGAAGGGCTTAGCCAATTGTTAAATACGATTCGCCTTGTTCAAAAACATTTAAATAAGTCTTTAATGATTGAAGGTGTCCTTCTAACAATGCTCGATGCCCGGACAAATCTTGGATTACAAGTCATTCAGGAAGTGAAAAAGTATTTTCAGGATCGAGTGTATAAATCAATCATTCCTAGAAATGTAAGATTAGGAGAGGCACCGAGTCATGGTCAGCCGATCATCATTTATGACCCAAAATCAAAAGGTGCGGAAGTTTATCTTGATTTAGCGAAGGAAGTGATGGAAAGTGGCGAGAGGGTTGGGTAAAGGGCTAGATGAAATCGGAAAAGGTCTCAATGCTTATTTTCCCGGGAATACGGATGAAAGTGATGAAGTTCAGGAAATCGCAATTAGCGAATGTCGACCAAATCCATACCAGCCGAGAAAAACTTTTCATGCAGATGCTATCGAAGAATTAAAAGTATCTATTCTCGAACACGGAATTATTCAGCCAATCGTCGTTCGCAAAAGCATCAAAGGATATGAAATCGTTGTTGGAGAGCGCAGATACCGGGCTGCAAAGGAAGCAGGACTTACTACGATTCCGGCGATAGTAAAAGAATTAACAGATGAAAAAATGATGGAAATAGCCTTGCTGGAAAATCTGCAGCGGGAAGATTTAACGCCAATCGAGGAAGCGCATGCCTATTCGAGATTAATGAAAGAACTAAAACTGACCCAGGAAGAATTGTCAAAACGTCTTGGTAAAAGCCGGTCCCATATCGCCAATATGGTCCGCCTGTTATCCTTGCCGGAACAAGTGGTTGCCTATATTAATAACGGGGAACTATCGATGGGACATGGACGAGCTTTATTAGGTTTGAAAGACAAAAACAAGCTTTTTCCGTTAGTTGAAAAAATACGTAAAGAAAGCCTGAATGTCAGACAGGTTGAAAAACTTATTCAGGAATGGAATGAGAAACGGAAGGAAAAGAAAGAAAAGCCTAAGAAAGATGTATTTTTGCAAGAACGGGAATCGTTTTTGCGGGAACGTCTCGGAACAGCTGTAACAATTCAGCGGGGGAAAAGGAAAGGCAAAATCGAAATTGAATTTTACAATGATGACGATTTAGATCGGATTATAGAGTTACTGGAAAACTAAAAGGATGAATTGATTTGCCGAATGTTTCACGTGAAACATTCGGCTGTTTTATTTTTAATCATTGCTTTTTTCTTATAGAATCATTATATTTGTAATAATCGTTGTTTCAAAAATTTATAGTTTAAGAGAAGACATACAATTTAACATGGGAGAAAAAGAGGGAACAGATATGGCTTTATTTGGTACGATTATCAATGGAGTATTAATTATAGTCGGAAGCTTGTTAGGGTTGGTTTTCACGAAAATACCAGAAAGATATAAAGAAACAGTGATGCATGGAATTGGGCTGGCGGTCATCTTAATCGGATTGCAGATGGCTTTTGCTACAAACCAAATCATTATCGTCTTAATCAGTCTTTTAACCGGGGCGATTATTGGGGAGTTTTTCCGAATTGAAGAAGGGCTTAATCGTCTCGGGAACTGGATTGGCAGCAAATTCCGAACCAAGGGAAATGAAAACAGCATTGCCCAAGGATTCGTCACCGCTTCTTTAATCTTTTGCATCGGTGCCATGGGTATTATCGGGGCGCTGGACTCAGGAATTCGCGGAGACCATGGGGTATTAATTACAAAAGGAATTATTGACGGATTTACAAGCATCGTATTGACGTCCACGTTAGGATTCGGTGTTATTTTATCCGTCTTCCCGGTCGTAGTTTATCAGGGAACTATCGCCATATTTGCTACGCAAATTGACAAATGGATACCAGAGTCGGTGTTAAGCGGATTGATTGTGGAAGTAACAGCGGTAGGGGGATTGCTTATCGTTGCAATTGGTCTCAATTTGCTAAAACTAATGCAAATTCGAATCGGAAATTTATTGCCTTCGATATTGACGGTAGTAATCATCTATTACATCTATTTGCTTATTTTATAATACTCCCATTCAAGTATTTATTTTGTCATGGAAAACAGCACAGAAAGCTGCATTCTTCATTATCCAAAAATACACTCATATTTATCGGGTGATGAGGAGGGGATGTATGCGTCAAATAGCCGGCAAATTATACGAAATAATGATGCTAATACTTGTTGTTCTCACTGTAATGACCGTTTGGAATGATGTTTTATACAATAATTATATTAATATCATCGTATGGGCTGTATTTTTCGTCGATTTTATGCAAAGATTATACCGGGCAGAAAGTAAATGGGCCTTTATAAAAGAAAACCCATTTCTTGTGCTTGCAATTATTCCTTTTGATCAATTTTTTCAAACAGCGAGAATCGTACGGGTCATTTATTTATTCCGTGTCAAAACGATCGCAAAACATTATATCGCTCCGTGGAGAGATAAACTTACAGATCGGTCATTTCGCGGAATCGTAATCTTTCTGCTGGCATATCAATTGACAGAAGCAGTGATTATCTTGAACATAGAGGAATCTGTTCCGGATTTGCCCGGTGCCCTCTTAGTAGTCTTTGGACAGTTATTCTTTTTTGGCCGAAATATATTCGTAATTACCGATCCGATTTCTGTTTTCCTTTTAACTGTCACATCGATTATTGGGATTATTATACAAGGGTTCGCTTTACAATGGATATTTACGAAAAGTGAACAATGGTATAAAAAAGCAAAGCAAAAACATTAGGCCCTATTATTCCGAACCATTAAATGGTTCGTTTTCTTTGCAAGTTATCTTTGTTTACAACGGAGGCAATGGAATAACTGTACGTTAAAGAACGGTCAATATTTTCCATAATGAAAGCGATTTTCTTAGCCATATCCATCACAACGGAAAGCCGTGTGTTTTGCAGCACTGAATATTCCATAAAACCGCTAATATTAACTACACCAGTAATATGCAAATCACCAATTTCGGGCAGCGTTTTATTTAAAGCAGCCCCAGGTTTTAACGGTCCTTTTGCTGCAATCACATAACCAATGGAACTGTTTTTACCTAAACAGGCATCAATGGCAATGATAAATGGCCGGCGATGCTTTTCGTAAATTAAATCCAGCTTCTCCTGCAAATTCGTTGCATGTACCGGGTCGTGCAAGGTGCCATACACCGATAAATGTTTAAGCCGCAGGTCTTCTAAAAACGTTCCGGTTAATGGGCCTAATGCATCGCCAGTAGAACGGTCGGTGCCGATACATACGACCACATATTCCCGGGGAATATCGGGAAGCCAGGAAACAATTTTTTCGCCCATCACCTGATGGATGTTTGGATCGGTATAAGGCATGCGAAATTGGTCATGTATCGCTCCAAAACGGTTCTTTCCATTCATAGCTTTTCCTCCATAAACATATTGGTATAGTATACGGATAATTTGAAAAATGTATACATCAATTTATAAAATGGAGGAAAAATTACATGGTCAGAGCTAGTCTAAAGTGGATCTTTTTAATTTTAGGTACAACAATAGGGGCCGGATATGCATCAGGAAGGGAATTATGGCAGTTTTTCGGACATGGAAGCGGACTGGCTATCTTATTGTTTACCATTCTGTTTTCCTTTTGCTGTATGGTAATTATGGAACTAAGTTTTAAACACCGCTCTTCCAACTACTTTCCGGTATTGCATGAAATAGTCGGACCCCGTATCGCTCCTTTCTATGATGCGATGATTTTCGTATATCTCTTTACGACGACCGTTGTAATGATAGCCGGCAGCGGTGCAACTGGACAAGCATTCCAGATATCTTATTGGTGGGGAATTATCTTTACGGTTTTTGCCCTCGTATTATTATTTATCAGAGATATTCAAGGGTTATTATCTGTAAATCAGTTTATCATGCCAATATTAATCGGCGGCTTAATATTCATCTTATTACTATTTATTCGTGATCAGGAACTGAGTCTCTTTTCCCATCTCCATGAGCAGCATAACTGGCTGGCGGCATTTCCGTTTACTTCATTAAACATATTGCCTTTAGTAGCTGTCTTAGGAGCGATAGGCAACCAAGTGAAAACAAAGGCGGAAATTATCGCCGCCTCCTTTGGCAGCGGGGTTATACTGGGTGTCCTGACGTTTATTTATAATAATAGTTTGATTCGCATTGCCGATGATATATTAATATATGAAATTCCGCTATTTGCAATACTGAAACATTATCCCTTTGAAATTCTGCTCTTTATGTCCATTATGCTCTGGTTTGCCATTTTTACCACAGCAGCTTCCGGATTATTAGGTATGGCAACGAGAATCAGGCCGTGGATTAATAAACCGTTAATCATCATCGTCATCATACTCATCGTTTTGATGATTCCGTTAACTACAATTGGATTTTCTACTTTAATAAAGTTTCTATATCCGCTATACGGGATGTTAAATTTATATGTATTAACCCGTTTAATATTATATCCGTGGTGGAGAGAGAAATAATTACAAACGCAAATAGAGGGAAGATTCAAAAATATCTTAAGTCACTTTTTCATAGAAAATTAGATATAATAGTAGAAAAGGAGATGGTGTCAGATGGCAGAAAAGGAATTTGCTTTACATGATATCGTACAAATGAAAAAACCCCATCCATGCGGAGAAAACCGGTGGCGAATCATACGTATGGGAATGGATATACGCATTAAATGTTTAGGATGTGACCATAGCGTGTTAATGCCGCGGCGGGAATTTGAGAAAAAAATGAAAAAAGTAGTCGAAAAGGCAGAAATATAAATTTTGCAGAAAAATATAGGGAAAAATGGAAAATCCTATAAAGTGAAATTTAAAAAATAGGTAGGTTTTCTGTGCCTATTTTTATTTTTTTGGAATTTGTCTTTTTATTTATACCTATCTATAATGAAAACAAAGAATCGGACTGCAGATAGTCAAGAGGAGGAAATAAACGATGGCCCTAACAGCAGGAATTGTCGGACTGCCAAACGTAGGAAAATCTACACTTTTTAATGCAATAACACAAGCAGGAGCAGAAGCTGCCAACTATCCCTTTGCCACCATTGATCCGAATGTGGGAATAGTGGAAGTGCCAGATGAACGGCTAAATAAATTAACAGAACTGGTGAAGCCGAAAAAAACGGTACCAACGACTTTTGAGTTTACCGATATTGCCGGTATTGTCAAAGGTGCAAGCAAAGGAGAAGGGCTCGGCAACCAATTTCTTTCCCATATTCGCCAAGTTGATGCCATTTGCCATGTTGTACGCTGTTTTGAAGATCAAAATATTACCCATGTAGCCGGAAAAGTTGACCCGATTGAAGACATTGATGTAATAAATTTAGAATTGATTTTGGCTGATTTGGAAACGGTGAATAAACGGTATCAGCGGGTGGAGAAACTGGCAAGGCAAAAGGATAAAGATGCGGTAGCCGAATTCCAAGTACTGGCGAAACTTAAGGAAGGGCTGGAAGAGGAAAAGCCGGCGCGAGTTTTGGAGTTTACCGAAGAACAGGAAAAAATCGTCAAAGGATTGCACTTATTAACCTATAAACCGATTTTGTATGTAGCCAATGTCGGTGAAGAAGAAGTCAGCAATCCGGAGGAAAACCCGAATGTACAAAAAGTAAAGGAGTACGCAGCAAACGAAAACGCGGAAGTCATTGTCATCTGTGCCAAAATTGAAGAAGAGATTGCTGAATTGGATGCTGAAGAAAAGGAAATGTTTTTACAGGAACTCGGGATTCGCGAGTCGGGACTGGACCAATTGATTCGTGCATCATACCATTTATTAGGATTGGCGACGTATTTTACTGCCGGCGAGCAAGAGGTGAGGGCATGGACCTTTAAACAAGGTATGAAAGCACCGCAAGCAGCAGGAATAATCCACTCTGACTTTGAACGGGGATTTATTCGTGCAGAAACAGTGTCTTATGAAGATCTGGTCGCTGCAGGATCGATGACAAGGGCCCGAGAGTTAGGAAAAGTGCGTCTGGAAGGAAAAGATTATATCGTTCAAGACGGCGATGTCATGCATTTCCGCTTTAATGTGTAATCGGTGCAGGAAAACGTAAATCGGATTTCTCGAATGCTTGTTAAGTTGAGAGTTTTTTGGTATAATATCACATCGTGAGTAATTATAATGATTGCTCCTTGCTCTTATGAAACAATAAGAGCCGCTAAGACCAAAAGGAGGTGTAACGGATGAGAAAGTATGAAATCATGTATATCATCCGCCCGGACATGGAGGAAGAAGCGCAAAACAATTTAATCGAGCGTTTCAACAAAATTTTAACCGATAACGGGGCGGAAATTGAAAAAGTGAATGAAATGGGCAAGCGACGCCTTGCTTATGAAATTCAAAAGTATCGTGATGGATATTATGTAGTCATTAACTTTAGCGGTGACGAAAAAGCGGTAAACGAATTTGATCGCCAAGCGAAGTTTAGTGATGATATTATTCGTCACATTGCAATTCGAGAAGACGATCAATAATAAGGAGTGGTTCTGATGTTGAATCGTGTCGTATTAGTTGGCAGACTGACGAGGGATCCTGAATTACGTTATACACCGAACGGAGTTGCCGTAGCGAATTTTACCATTGCCGTAAATCGTCCCTTTACGAACCAGCAGGGAAAACGGGAAGCGGATTTTATTAACTGTGTCGTATGGCGCAGACAGGCAGAAAATCTCGCCAACTTCATGAAAAAAGGCAACATGATTGGTGTGGATGGGCGGATTCAGACACGGACCTATGAAGCCCAAGATGGCCGAACGGTTTATGTTACCGAAGTAGTTGCTGAATCTATTCAGTTTTTAGAATCGAAAAGTTCTGCTTCTGGCGGAGGACAGCCGTTTGCATCAGGATTCCAGCAAGGTCAAAATCAGAACCAACCTGTATTTCCAGCTGATGAAAGTCCGGTGTCGGAAGATCCATTTAAAGACAATGGAGAACCGATTGATATTTCGGACGATGATTTGCCGTTTTAAAATAATGTTTCATTTTATAAATAAACAATGAACGTCTTTTATAAAAAGAATGAAGGAGGGATATGTATGGCAGCTCGCCGTGGACGTGCAAAACGCCGGAAAGTATGTTACTTTACTGCAAACGGAATTACCCACATCGACTACAAAGACGTGGAATTGCTCAGACGTTTTATTTCCGAGCGTGGTAAAATCTTACCTCGCCGGGTAACTGGAACTTCTGCAAAATACCAACGTAAATTGACAAAAGCGATTAAACGCGCTCGCCAAATGGCATTATTGCCTTACGTTGCTGATTAATGTGAAAACCTCTAAGTCTAATCCGCTTTAGACTTAGAGGTTTTTCCTTTTATCCTTCTTTTTGGATAATGGGAAATCATGATAATAAGCAAAGTGAAAGAATATAGAAAACTAAGGGCGATATACCCGTCTGCCACCGGAAAAATAAAGGCAGCGCCACTATATAGCAATAATGGCAATGTAACCGTAAAGGCACTCATTTTCCAAAGAAGAGAGTAGTGAAGCTTCCGGTTCATCCATTTTGCCGTCCATGAACCGATATAGGCAATTATGGATAAACCGAGAAATACTAAAATGTTCATTGGGAGATAATAAAAGATAAAAAAGTAAACAATTGCAAAAATGATATTTATATCGGCAAAAGCGTCTGGATTCGTTACGTAGCCGACAACAGACGGCAGGGAAACGAGGGCCAATAAAATAAAAAGATATATAATTGCAATATGCAAACCAACCCTGTTTAATGCAAACATCGCTTTTTTGCTCGGCAAGCGCACACTGTTTTTGAACACATTCCAAAAAATCATCGTAAAGGACTCCTATTATTTTCTTTTTAATCAGCTTAACTTCAATTATAACGGATGGTTTACGATAAAGCTGTGAAAACAAATTGAAATAAATCCGACATTATTTGACATTCAATCTAATATTCGGTATTTATTACCTGGGAAATCGATATTCTACATGTATCGACACCGTTTCAATTAAAATCATGTTATCATATATTAAGTATAGTGAATACATCTAAAGCGTAACGAGGTGTACTATGAATTCAACGAAAAGGATTACAGATGGAGCAATATTTTTAGCAGTTTTCATCGTATTATTGTTTATTTGGATGTTTGCTCCGGTGTTAAGCACTTTCCTTATATTTTTATTGCCGGTCCCTTTTATCGTATATACATATAGACATGATTGGAAAAACGGATTCGTAATGTTTCTCGCATCATGTATTCTGGCAGCGTTCATCCTGTCGGTTTTTTCATTGCCAGTTACACTCGTTGCGGGTATTGGCGGAATTTTGATTGGCCATGGTATGCATAAACGGTATTCGGCCTATGAAACATTAGCAAGGGGAGTGCTTGGTTTTATCGTTGGCATTTTAGGATTATACGTCATTACCCAGCTGCTGTTAGGAGTGAACTGGACGGAAAGCATTCGGGAAATGCTAGCAGAATCGATTGAAATTAGCGCTTCCATGTTTGAACAATTCGGCATGGGAGCAGAAACAAAACAAATGATGGAGTTAATGGAACTGCAGGCGGACTACGTTATTCAGCTTGTACCTGCTTTATTGTTAATATTGGCAGCTGTTCTAGCCTTTCTCAGTCAGTGGATTGGATATAAAGCAGTCAATCGGATCGATCGGAAAAACTTTCACTTTCCGCCTTTCCGTACGCTGCAATTTCCGGTATCCATCATTTGGATTTACTTGGCTGTTTTGCTATTTTCATTTTTTATTAATGATCAAGGAAACTTTTTGTACCAGCCAATACAAAATTTATTAATACTTATCGGTATGCTATTAGTTGTCCAAGGGCTCTCATTTATTTTCTACTATGCCCATCATAAAAACATGTCGAAGGCGATACCGGTTTTAAGCATTGTCCTCGTATTCCTGATGCCTTGGCTATTCCTTACATTTGTAAGAATTCTTGGTATCATTGATATTGGATTCCGATTAAGGGATTACGTGGAGAAGCGAAAATAAAGGAATTCCAGGGACGATAATTAGGAGCTGAATGTAATGTCAGATATTCAAAATAAACCAGCATTAAACAGCCATATTCAGCTGATATATGGCCTAGCAATTATTTTGTTGGTCTTATTATGGATTTTTCAGTGGATCGTTGGTCTTATTATGACCATTCCGCTAATCCTTTCCTTTTTTTATACGGTTCGTAAAGAGAAATCAAGAATTGATCAGACAGAGGCGTATATATCTTCCCTTTCCCACCGGATAAAAAGAGTAGGTGAAGAAGCCCTCCTGGAAATGCCCTTCGGAATTATACTATACAATGACCATTATAAAATTGACTGGGCAAATCCATATATGAATCAATACAGTGAAGAATCCCTGGTCGGCGAATCGCTCAACGTATTATCCGAAGATATTATTCCGATGATTAAGGAAAATAAGGAAGAGGTCTGGGTTGACTTAGGCGAAAACAAATTTTTAACGCTAATTAAAAAAGACGAGCGGCTGCTATATTTCCTTGATCGAACAAAACAGGTAGAATTGCAAAATCGCTATGAAGATGATCAGACAGTGCTCGCCATAATTTATCTGGATAATTATGAAGAAATTACTAAGACAATGGATGACACAGCAAAGAGTCAATTAAACTCGGAAGTCACCTCCATCTTAAGCAATTGGGCAAATGAATACGGTTTATATTTGAAACGGACTTCCCAAGCCCGTTTTCTCGCTGTCGGCACTAGGAAAATTTTACAGCAGTTAGAGAAGGCAAAATTTGATATATTAGATGTAGTGAGGGAATACAGCGGTGAACAAAATAATCCGATTACGCTAAGTATCGGAATAGGGAATGGCAACGTTCCATTGCCTGTTTTAGGGGAATTAGCCCAATCGAGCCTGGACCTTGCCCTTGGCCGCGGCGGAGATCAAGTCGCGATTAAAGAGGAAAACGGAAAAGTCCGTTTTTATGGCGGAAAAACGAATCCTATGGAAAAACGGACCCGAGTTCGGGCCCGGGTTATTTCCCATGCTTTAACAGAACTTGTTAAAGCAAGCGATAAAGTAATCATTATGGGTCATAAGGCGCCGGATATGGATTCCATCGGTTCTGCCATTGGCATTTTAAATATTGCCAAGGCGAATGATGTAAACGGGTATATTGTCTTTGACCAGGATGATATCGATAAAGGTGTCCAGCGCTTAGTAGAGTCGATAAAACGAAAGGAAGAATTATGGCAGTCCTTTATAGAACCCGGCGAAGCGGAAGAAATCATCACAAGTCAAAGCTTAGTTGTCGTAGTCGATACCCACAAGCCTTCGATGGCCGCAAACGAGAAACTGCTGGAAATGACTGACTATAAAGTCATTATTGACCACCATCGGCGCGGGGAGGAGTTTATCGACAATCCTACCCTCGTCTATATGGAGCCATATGCATCGTCTACCGCAGAGCTCGTTACCGAATTGTTAGAATATCAGCCGAAAACATTGAAACTTTCCATGCTGGAAGCAACAGCACTGCTCGCTGGAATTATCGTTGATACGAAAAGTTTTACGTTGCGCACCGGCTCAAGGACATTTGATGCAGCTTCCTTTTTGCGCTCTAAAGGCGCGGATACGGTATTAGTCCAGCAATTCATGAAGGAAGATTTGGATTTATATATTAAGCGCAGCAAGTTAATTGAGAAGGCGCAAATCTATTATAATCAAATTGCCATCGCCAAAGGAGATCCGGGGACCAGTTTAAGCCCGGTTTTAATAGCCCAGGCAGCTGATACGTTGCTCACTTTAACAGGTATCGAAGCATCCTTTGTCATCTCCGAAAGGGAGGATGGAAGAATAGGAATCAGTGCCCGGTCCCTCGGGAAAATCAACGTCCAAATTATTATGGAAGAATTGGATGGCGGAGGACATTTAACGAATGCGGCAACCCAAATAGAAAATATAACAATCGATGAAGCTGAAGCAAGATTAAAAGCAATAATCCAAAAATATTGGGAAGGGAGAGAAGAATAGATGAAAGTAATATTTCTGAAAGATGTGAAAGGGAAAGGGAAAAAAGGCGAGGTAAAAAACGTTTCCGATGGCTATGCCCGAAACTATTTGCTGAAAAATAACCTTGCCGAGGAAGCAACCCCTGCGAATTTAAAAGCGTGGGAAGCAAGAAAGCGGAAAAATGCCGAGCTGGAGCAAAAGGAAAAAGGAGAAGCTATCCAATTGAAGGAAACTTTAGAAAAAATTACGGTGGAGATTAAAGCGAAAGCCGGTGACGGAGGAAGATTATTCGGCTCCATCACGAGCAAACAAATTGCAGATACGTTGGCAAAACAGCACGGATACAAAGTGGATAGAAGGAAAATGGAATTGGAACAGCCGATACGCGCTTTAGGATATACGAATGTTCCGGTAAAACTCCATCCGGAAGTTTCCGGTACCATTAAAGTACATGTTGTGGAAGAAAAATAAAGAAGATGAGAAAAAAAGAAATCGGCATTAAGCCGATTTCTTCTGTTCAATCATTGGAAATGAATACTGCCTAGGCAGCAAGAGGAGAGGAAAGATGAGCGAAACATGGAACGACCGTATACCGCCGCACAATATAGAAGCTGAGCAATCGGTTTTAGGTGCCATTTTTTTGGAACCGTCTGCTTTTTCTGCTGCTTCTGAATTGCTTGTTCCTGAAGATTTCTATCGTGTCAGCCATCAAAGAATTTTTGCTGCAATGATGAAACTCTCGGACCGCGGGGAACCGATTGATGTTGTAACCGTCACTTCTTTCCTAAATGATGCGAAGCAATTGGATGAAGTGGGCGGGGTTTCCTACTTGACCCAACTGGCAGAGAGTGTACCGACAGCTGCAAACATCGAGTATTACTGCAAAATTGTTGAGGAAAAATCTGTACTTCGCCGATTAATCCGGACTGCCACTGACATTGTAACGTCCAGCTTTGAGCGGGAAGATGAAGTGGAAGACGTCCTTAACGATGCGGAAAAAAGCATTCTGGAAGTTTCCAGCCGCAAGCGAACGTCAGATTTCAAATCGATTAAAGATGTTTTAATTGATGTATTTGACAATATTGAACAATTGCACCGCAATAATAGCGATATCACCGGTGTTCCAACCGGATTTAAAGATCTTGACCGAATTACTTCCGGTTTCCAGCCGAATGATTTAATCATTATTGCTGCCCGTCCTTCGGTCGGGAAAACCGCCTTTGCCTTAAACGTGGCGCAAAATGTTGCCGTAAATTCGGACACAAACGTGGCTATTTTCAGTTTGGAAATGGGTGCGGAACAACTCGTGCAGCGGATGCTCTGTGCTGAAGGAAATATTGATGCAACCCGATTAAGAAATGGCCAGCTGGAGCCGGAAGATTGGGGAAAATTAACGATGGCAATGGGTTCCCTATCGAATGCCGGCATCTTTATCGATGACTCCCCAGGAATTCGTGTCAGCGAAATCCGCTCAAAATGCCGCCGTCTGCAGCAGGAACATGGATTAGGTATGATTCTGATTGATTACTTGCAGCTAATACAAGGTAGTCCGAGCTCGCGGGAAAACAGACAGCAGGAAGTATCGGAAATTTCCCGTTCCTTAAAAGCGCTAGCCAGGGAATTAAATGTCCCTTTAATCGCACTGTCCCAGCTGTCCCGTGGAGTAGAATCCCGTCAGGATAAACGGCCAATGATGTCCGACTTGAGGGAATCCGGAAGTATTGAGCAGGATGCGGACATTGTCGGGTTTTTATACCGGGACGATTACTACAATAAAGAAACGGAGAAACAGAATATTATCGAAATTATTATCGCCAAACAGCGTAACGGTCCTGTTGGGACCGTGGAACTAGCCTTTGTTAAAGAATATAATAAGTTCGTAGATTTGGACCATCGCTATCAGGAAAGCGATATTCCTCCGGAGCCAGCACCGGTATCATAGACAGCCTGTAATCAGGCTGTTTTTTTCGGCCTTTGACAGAATCTCGTTCTATATATGAATACCTATATTTAAATTTCTGATAGGATAATGGGACGAATTATATGAAAATCTATTAAAAATATTCTATTAATTATATATAATCAAAATAATAAAATAGTTTTAATAGGAAAAGGGGTTGCTAGATTGAAAAAAAGCAAGGAACTGATGGCGGTTATTATCTCTTTATTCATTTTTTCTACTTTGCTCGTAACAGCAGATAGAGGAAGTGAAATGTCCTTTACCTCTGCAGATGATGAAGCAATAGAGGAGACGGAACAAAATACGGATGAACAGGAAGAAACAACGGATGAGGTGGTAGAAGAGGAGAATCCGGAAGAAGTAGAGGAGACGCCGGAAGCAACAGAAGAAACGCAAGAAGAAGCGGAGGCAGAAACAAATGACGAAGAAACGGAAGCGAATCCCCTTGAAGAACAGATCGAAGCAATTCTTGAAAATGAGCGGTTAGACGGTGCAATTACCGGAATAAGTGTGCGAAAGGCAAGCTCGGGAGAGGAAATTTACAGCCATAATGGAGATATCCAGCTGCATCCAGCTTCCAATATGAAAATTTTAACAGCAGCCGCAGCTTTAGAAACTCTCGGTGCAAATTATCAATTTACGACAGAAGTTCGTACTGACGGGGAGCAAAAGGGGCCGGTCCTCCATGGAAATCTGTATTTAGTCGGCAAAGGAGATCCGACATTAATGAAAGAGGATTTGGATTCCTTTGCGAAGGAACTGAAAAATAACGGGATAAAAATTGTCAGAGGGAAATTAATTGGCGATGATACGTGGTATGATGATGTCCGGCTGTCCCAAGATTTAAACTGGTCCGATGAACCTTTTTATACCGGCGCTCAAGTTTCTGCCTTGACCCTTTCTCCGAACGAAGATTATGATGCCGGTACAGTCATTGTCGAAGTAACGCCGGATGAAAAAGGCAAGAAGGCAAAGGTTTCGCTTACACCTGAAACGGATTACGTCAACATCGTCAATAATACAGAGATGGCTCCGGCAGGAACGGCAAAGAGCATATCGATTGAACGGGAACATGGCACAAATAATATTATCATTGAAGGAACGATGCCGGTCAACGGTTCGATGTCCCGCTCCTGGGTATCTGTCTGGGAACCGACAGGCTATGCTCTCGATGTATTTAAAAAATCACTGGAGGAGCAAGGGATAAAATTTGTCGGCAGAGACGGTACGGAATTTGGGAAGGCGCCAAAAGATTCAAGTTTACTAGCTTCCAGATCCTCAATGGAATTAAAGGACTTGCTTATTCCGTTCATGAAGCTGAGCAATAACGGACATGGGGAAACGCTAACGAAAGAAATGGGACGAGTCGTCCATGGAGATGGAAGCTGGGATAAAGGGCTGGATGTAATTGCTGATGTAGCAGTACAGCTGGGCGTCGATGAAGATGATATATTGCTGAGAGACGGATCGGGAATGTCTCATAAAACCTATATTCCTGCCAGCGACTTAACCGAGCTGCTTTATACGGTACAGGAGAAGAGCTGGTATTCGGTATTTGAATCTTCGCTGCCGGTGGCGGGGATATCCGATCGGATGGTTGGCGGTACGCTAAGAAACCGAATGACAAAAGAGCCGGTTAAGGGCAATGTCATGGCGAAGACCGGTTCATTAACAAGCGTTAGTACATTGTCCGGCTATGTGAACACGGTGGAAGGAGAAAAACTGATATTCTCCATTTTAAATAACAACTACATTAACGGTTCGGTTACTTCGATTCAGGATGAAATTGTAACGACATTGGCGGAATACCGCCTGCCGTAGATGAAAGCAAATCTCCCGGAAACGGGAGATTTTTTCTATTTTATTATTAAAGCCAGCTATGAGTGATTACTCACTTTACAATTCCCTTTCCTTAAGTTTAAATAAAAGTGAGTAATCGCTCACGTAATGAAAGGAAGTGAATGAAGTGGCAATCATTCATGTAAAGAATGTTTCCCATTCCTTTGGCAAGGAAAAAGTGCTAGACAATGTAAATTTATTAATTCAAGAGGGTGAAATTTTCGGGCTGTTAGGTCCTTCCGGAGCGGGGAAAACGACGCTGGTGAAATTGATTGTCGGTATTTTAGAAGCTACTCAGGGGGAAATCGTTATCAGCGGAAAAGCGGTGCCGTCTTTAGAACTGCTGACCGATATCGGTTATATGGCCCAGGCAGATGCACTGTATTCGGAGCTTTCGGCAAAAGAAAATTTGCAATTTTTTGCCCAAATTTATCGGTTAAAAAAACAGATGCAGAGAGAAAGGATAGACAATGTGCTGAAGGTGGTCGGTTTATCTGATCATGCAAATAAAACGATAAACCAATTTTCCGGTGGAATGAAACGGCGGTTATCCTTATCTATTGCCCTATTACACCAGCCAAAACTATTAATCTTAGACGAACCAACCGTCGGCATTGATCCGGTCCTCAGGCAATCCATCTGGAGCGAACTTCGCAAGTTAAAAGAAGACGGGATGACGATTATTGTCACTACCCACGTAATGGATGAGGCGGAAAAGTGTGACCGCTTGGCGATGCTTCGGGACGGCCGGATTATCGCGTGTGATACACCGGAAAGATTAAAGGAAAAACTCCGCGTTTCGTCCTTGGAGGATGTCTTTTTAGCCTACGGAGGTGGAAATCTATGAGAATAAGTGCGATTGTCATACGGATTATTAAGCAATTTTTACGGGACAAACGGTCCTTCGCCTTGTTATTTATTGCTCCGCTACTCGTATTGACATTGATCTGGCTCGTGTTAGACGGAAACGAATATGAACCTGCTGTTGCCTATGATACTCTTCCTCCGTTTATTGAAGAGATCTTTCACTCCCAATTTTCGGGAGAAATTGAGGAAATGTCCGAAACGGAAGCGAATGCCAAATTTCAGGACGGGGAATTGGATGCTTTTATTACGTTTGAAAACATGGAATTATCGATTATCCTTGAAGGAAGCAATCCAACAGCAAATGGAGCGGTGCTGAAAAATGTTCAGGACATATTGAAGTCTCTAAACAAGGAAGGAATGGGCGAGCCGAATATCTCCTATTACTACGGCTCAGAGGATATAAACATTTTTGACCAGGTCGGATCTGTATTAGTTGCCTTTTTAGTCTTTTTCTTCGTCTTTATTTTAGGAGGAATTTCCTTTTTGAGGGAACGGACTCAAGGGACGCTGGAAAAACTCCTTTCCACCCCTATTCGGCGCTGGGAAATTGTAACCGGGTATCTGCTTGGATTTGGGCTTTTTACTGTTATTCAATCGGTAATTATTCTAGTTTATTCCGTTTACGTATTAGACATTTGGATGGCAGGGGACTTTTGGCAATTGCTCATCGTTACGTTGCTTTTGGCAATTACCGCATTAACGCTGGCTACGTTTCTTTCCGCATTTGCAAATAATGAATTCCAAATGATGCAGTTCATCCCGTTGGTCATCTTGCCGCAAGTATTTTTCTCCGGGTTGTTTCCGCTAGATACGCTGGACCGGTGGATACAAATAATAAGCAAATTTATGCCCCTTACTTATGGCGCGGATGCAATGAAGGAAATTATGATTAAAGGAAATAACATATGGGATATTTGGATCGACTTATTTGTTATCTTCGGGTTTGCAATTGTATTTTTTGTCCTCAATATTCTTGCATTAAAGAAGCATCGTCGGCTATAACTGTAGTTAGGAGGAGATGAAAATGGAACAGCAGGAAAAAGATTGGCTTATCGAGCTGTTGGATATTACCGAAAAGGAATTGACGCCAAAACAAGCGAAAATTGTTCAGGCTGCTATCGAAGTTTTTTCGGAGAAAGGATTCGCAGCCGCATCCACCAACGAAATCGCGAAACGGGCAGGAGTGGCTGAGGGGACGATTTTCCGTCATTATAAAACGAAAAAAGATTTGCTAATTTCGATTGTACTTCCGGTCATTTATAAATTTGCTGTTCCATTTTTGGCAGAAAAATTTCTCAACGAAATTTTCCAAAAGGAAAATTTGGATACGATGGATGGGCTGTTAAGGAAGCTGATTAAAAACCGCTATGAATTTGTAAAAAATAACGTACCTTTGATTAAAATCCTTTTACAGGAAATTGCTTACCATTCCGAAATTCAGGAAACGTTTAAACAAGTATTCGTGGAGAAAGTAATGCCAAGGTATAAAATGGCAGTGGAACATTTTCGCAAGACCGAGAATTTGGCTGCATTTCCTGCCGAGACGATGCTGCGCTTAACGATTAGCACGATATTAGGATTCCTCGTTACCCGATTCATCATTTTGCCCGACTATACATGGGATGATGAAAAGGAAATCGAATATACCATTCAATTTATTAGAAACGGGCTAAAAGGGAATGACTAAGCATGTGGAGTATCCTCCCATGCTTTTTATTTTTTAACTTTGCTTACGGCAGTGTTAAGACCGAACAATAAAGAGGAATATCCAATAAAATGTTCGTATTTCAGATTGACTAACCTTTATAATACTGATAAACTTACAATTGTATGAATGAAAAAACATATTATATGAAATCGTGGAGGTGCGCTATGTCCTCGGTAGTCGTTGTAGGTACCCAGTGGGGCGATGAAGGCAAGGGGAAAATTACCGACTTTCTTTCCCAGAATGCTGAAGTCGTTGCCCGTTATCAAGGCGGAAATAATGCCGGTCATACGATAAAATTTGACGGTGTTACATATAAGCTCCATTTAATCCCGTCCGGCATCTTTTATAAAGAAAAAATTTGCGTATTAGGAAACGGGATGGTCATTGATCCGAAAGCTTTTGTAGAAGAAGTGGCTTATTTGCATGAACATGGAGTCAGCACAGAAAACTTGCGTGTCAGCAATCGGGCCCACGTCATCCTTCCGTATCATCTCCAATTGGATGTGCTGCAGGAAGAGGAAAAAGGTGCCAATAAAATTGGAACGACGAGAAAAGGAATCGGGCCTGCATATATGGATAAAGCTGCCCGGGTTGGCATCCGCGTTGCAGATTTATTAGATAAGGAAGTATTCCGCGAAAAGCTGGAAAACAATTTAAAAGAAAAAAATCGCCTGTTTAAAAAAGTATATGAAGTTGAGCCGATGGCAGTGGAGGATATTTTGGACGAGTATTACGAATATGGCCAAAAAATGGCGCCGTATGTATGCGATACATCGGTTGTACTGAATGATGCGCTCGATGAGGGTCGCCGTGTGCTGTTTGAAGGAGCCCAAGGAGTAATGCTTGACATCGACCAGGGCACTTACCCTTTTGTTACATCGTCCAATCCGATTGCCGGCGGTGTTACGATCGGGTCCGGAGTCGGACCGACGAAAATTAAGCACGTTGTCGGGGTGTCGAAGGCATACACAACCCGGGTCGGAGATGGGCCATTTCCGACAGAACTCCATAATGAAATTGGCGACCAAATTCGAGAAGTGGGAAGGGAATACGGAACGACAACGGGAAGGCCGCGCCGCGTTGGATGGTTTGACAGTGTCGTCGTCCGCCATGCCCGCCGTGTCAGCGGAATTACTGATTTATCGTTAAACTCCCTTGACGTGCTAACCGGAATCGAAACGCTAAAAATTTGCGTTGCCTATCGTTATAAGGGAGAATTAATTAAGGAATTTCCAGCCAGTTTAAAAGTGCTGGCCCAATGTGAACCAGTGTACGAAGAAATGCCAGGATGGACGGAAGATATTACAAACGTGAAAAGTTTGGATGAACTTCCTGCCAATGCCCGGCACTACTTGGAGCGGATTTCCCAATTAACCGGTATTCCGCTATCGATTTTTTCCGTCGGACCAGATCGGACCCAAACGAATGTAGTCCAAAATGTCTATCGTCCTTAAATAGAACGAGAACGGCAGCAGTCATTTGCTGTCGTTTTTTTGTGCGAAAAATGCAGAATGATAAAACAAGTTGTTGTACTATAGCAGGTTATGTAAAAAAATGGAAACAATAATACAGTTTCTTTACAAGTTGTTAACAAAGGTTCCTTGTCCAAATTACCTATGTTACATTAACAAGAGAAAGAAAATAGGTAAGAAGAAATAAGGAGAACGAAAATGAAACAATTTGTATCAGCTCATCCATCGCATCAAAGGATGACAGGAATAAAACGGACCATGGTAATTTTCCCGTTCATGGCTCTATTGTTTAGTTTCATTCAATTCCCTGTTTTTGCGGATGAAGCGAATAAACTAGAAACGATGTATCACGTATATATAGACGGCGAGTACGCAGGAAAAGTAGATGATGCAGAGGTCGTGGAAAAGGTAATTGAAAGAAAAATTGCGGAAGCACAAAACGACTTTGCCGATCTTTCCCTAACCGTTGAGGAAAATATCACATATGTTTCGGAAAAAACGTTTGAACCTACATATGAGAATGAACAAGTTGCTAGTTTGCTAGAAGAAAAACTGACGATCGCGGCAAACGCGGCAGCATTAATAGTCAATGATCAACATGTCGGCTACTTTAAAGATGAACAAACAATCGAACGCCTGTTAGAAAAGTATCAGGAAAAATACGTGGATAAAAATATATTGAAAAAGGTGCAAAGCGAAAAAAGAGATAAAAGGAATACGAGCTGGAAACCCGCCGAAATCCGAAATTTAGAGATTGGAGAAACGGCCGTTATTGACGTGGATTTTACAGAACAAGTCCGCATGACAAAGAAAAAAGCAGATCCTAAAGAAGTGCTCACGATCGATCAAGGAATTTCCCTTTTAGAAAAAGGATCGTTAACAGAGAAAATCCATACTGTGGAAGAAGGGGAAGTTCTCGGGGAAATCGCTGCCAAATATGACTTGTCTATGGAAAAATTACTAGATTTAAACCCATCCCTTACTGAAGATTCGCTGCTGCAAATCGGCCAGGAAATCAATGTAACAGACTATGAGCCATTTGTTGAAGTTGTTGTAAAAGAACAGTCTTTAAAAGAGGAGAAAATCCCTTACGAAACGGAAATTATTGAATCGGATGAATTATATAAAGGCGAACAAAAGGTAAAACAAAAAGGGAAGCACGGCAAAAAAGAAGTACAGTACTTGATAGAAACGGTTAACGGAAAAACAGCCGGGAAAGAAGTGCTGCAAGAGGAAATTACGAAAGAGCCGGTAAAGGAAATTGTCATTAAAGGCACGAAAGTAATTCCATCCCGCGGTACAGGAGAATTACATTGGCCAACTGTCGGCGGATATATTTCCAGCCACGTCGGCTATCGCTGGGGCAGCATGCATAAAGGCATCGACATTGCCCGTCCGGCAAATCGCAATATTCTCGCTGCTGACAACGGAGTAGTAGAGTTTGCCGGCTATGATAACGGAGGATATGGGAATAAAATTATCATTAATCACAATAATGGGATGAAGACAGTGTATGCCCACCTTTCCTCAATTAGCGTATCCGTCGGGCAGACGGTAGAAAAAGGAAAAGTGATCGGCATCATGGGCTCCACCGGGAATTCCACAGGAATCCATCTCCATTTTGAATTATACAAAAATGGGGCCTTACAAAATCCGCTTGATTATTTATAATAAACACATAGAGACAGACTAACTCATATCGAGTTGGTCTTTTTTCTTAGATTAGAAAAAGCGCTATTTTCAGAATAAACTTGAGGGAAGGAACTAAAGACAGAAAATCGAATTTGCGTTAAAATAATAAAAAGCATATAAAAGGATGTGATACGATGGGTCACAAAATTTTAGTCGTCGATGATGAACAGCCGATTGCAGATATATTGAAATTCAACTTGGAAAAAGAAGGTTATGAAGTAATTTGTGCCTATGATGGAGACGAAGCCATTAAACTGGCTACAAACGAAAAACCGGATTTAATTTTGTTAGATATTATGCTTCCTGGGAAAGATGGAAATGAAGTATTGCGGGAAATAAGAAAAACACAAACGATGCCAATTATTATGCTGACGGCAAAAGATACGGAGATTGATAAAGTGCTCGGTCTGGAACTTGGAGCCGATGATTATGTTACGAAGCCTTTCTCCAACCGGGAGCTGATTGCCCGGGTGAAAGCAAACTTGCGCCGGCTGAATATTCCTGAAGATACACAAAAAGAATCGAAAGATATTACTATAGGAAACTTAACGATTCATCCGGACGCTTATGTCGTCTCCCGGGACGGTGTGCAAATTGAATTAACCCATCGAGAATTCGAACTGCTCCATTACTTGGCCCGCCATATTGGACAAGTAATGACAAGGGAGCATTTGTTAGAAACGGTATGGGGCTATGACTACTTTGGCGACGTCCGAACCGTCGATGTTACGGTAAGACGGCTCCGGGAGAAAATTGAGGAAAATCCTAGCAATCCAGTTTGGATTGTTACCCGGCGGGGAGTTGGCTATTATTTGCGGAACCCAAATCAGGAGTAATGATACATGAATAAAGTAGGTTTTTTCCGTTCCATTCAGCTGAAGTTTATCATCATTTATATTTTATTGCTTGTCCTCGCGATGCAGGTGATTGGTGCCTTCTTTATTAAAGAATTGGAAGATCGCCTCTTAACGAACTTTAAAAGTTCCATTGAGGAAAGGATGCAGCTATTAAGCTATAATCTGGAGCAAGCATTTGAAAAGGAACGGAATGAAGATGCGGATGAAATGTCTTTGCAAGCTGAAGTGCAGCAAATCATTGAAGATATTAGCACCAATGTCGGGTCAACGAGCATACAGGTAATTAACCATCAGGGAAGAATATTAGGAACGAATGACCCGAATTACCAGGGGGATATCGGGAAGAAAACGACGAACGATACGATCGAAAATGCCCTTTTATTCAATACGTTTAAAGACGATATGTTTTTTGATCAGGAGACAGAAGAACGGGTATATATACAGGCCCGGCCGATCATGAATGATGAAGAAATCGTCGTCGGTGTCATCTATGTGAAAGCATCGATCCAAGTCGTCTATGATCAGCTGCAAGATATTAGTGAAATCTTTCTGCAAGGCTCTGTATTGGCCATCAGTGTCTCCATTTTTCTTGGAGTATTAGTCGCCCGGTCGATTACAAAGCCGATTGTGGAAATGCGGAAACAGGCGCAAAAGATGGCCAATGGTGATTTTAACCAAAAGGTAAACGTTTATGGCAAAGATGAAATTGGCCAGCTCGCCGAAACTTTTAATAATTTGAATATCCGCTTGAAACATTCCTATGCCACAATTGAAGAAGAGCGAAAAAAGTTAAGTTCGGTCCTCACCAATATGTCTGACGGGGTGATTGCTACCGATACGAGCGGAGCGATTACGCTCATGAACGATGCAGCGGGCCGGCTCATCGGAAAAAACCCGGATGAACTGATTGGCGAGTATTTGCTCGATGTGCTGCAGCTGGAAGGGAAAGTAGTAGATATTAGTGAACTGCACGACAGCGGTTCGATGATTATTGACTTTAGCGAAAATACGAACGAGCCTTTCTTAATTCGGGCGAACTTTTCTACTGTCTCCGATGATGAAGAAGAAATAACCGGTTTTATTACGGTCATTAGTGATGTGACAGAGCAAGAAAAAGTCGAACAGGAACGCCGGGAATTTGTTTCCAACGTGTCCCATGAATTGCGGACTCCGTTAACAACGATGAAAAGCTATATTGAAGCGCTCACAGACGGAGCTTGGCAAGATAAGGATATTGCACCGCGGTTTTTAAGTGTAGCCCAAAATGAAACTGACCGGATGATCCGCATGGTGAACGATTTGCTGCAGCTGTCAAAAATGGATGCGGATGAATATCCGTTAAATCGGGAGCAAGTTGATTTTATTTCCTTTTTCCATCAGGTTATTGACCGGCTGGAAATGAACAAGCCGGAACATATTACCTTCATTCGGGAGATTCCTAAAAACAAATATATTGTATGGATTGATAAGGATAAAATGACCCAAGTGCTGGACAATATTATATCCAACGCGGTGAAATACTCACCGGAAGGCGGAATTATCCGCTTGAAAGTGGAGAAGAAGCGGAATTTCCTTGTAATTAGTGTCCAAGACCAAGGGATTGGCATTGCCTATGATAAGCTGGAGAAAATTTTTGAACGTTTCTATCGCGCTGATAAAGCACGATCAAGAAAACTTGGCGGTACCGGTTTAGGGCTTGCTATTACGAAGGAACTGGTGGAAGCACACCATGGGAAAATATGGGCTCGAAGCAAAGAAGGTAAAGGGACTACCATTCTCTTTACACTTCCGCTGATCAGTCGCAAGCGGAGGGAAACAAGATGAATTCAGAAACTGTAAAAACGATTGTTCTCTGTGTATTAATCGCCATTAGTTTATATTTATCCTTTAAATTATGGAGCTATCAGCCAAGTTATAGTGAAGTGATTCCTGAGGAAATTATACCGGAAGTAGATATCGATGGAATAGAAAAGACAAAACAGCAATTAATCCAGCCGCGGAAAATTATTTTCCATGATGATGGGAAATTTTATGCGTTAAAGGATCCGAAGGAGCAAGAAAAATTATATAACGAAATGATAAGCTGGGAAATTTCCGACTTTGCCTTCGGTCCAAAAGAAGAAGAAACAGAGGGAAAGAAACTATTGGAGGTTATTTTCCCTAATCCGTTAAATATGCAGCTCGTTACAAATTTTTTTGATTTCCAAAACCAGGATTTGGATTTTCCGACATGGTCTTTTCAGAGAATGCAAATTCTGCAAAATGAAGAGGATAACCTGTTAACCGTAGAATTTCCATCCATTGACGGGCGAAACGTAGCTGTCGGCACCTTCCAAAATCTAAATTATATGAAACTGGTGGAAAATTATTTTTCCAGGGAAGACTTTAATGAATATATTTTATATCCCGATGAAGATTTGCAAATATATTTGCCGAAAGATCAGGTAAGCCTGCCAAGAATTACAACGAGATATACGACGATTAGACCGGACAAGTTAATTCAAGTGTTATTTTCCGATCCGTCTGTCGTTAATCAATCTTCTTCCTCCAATTTAGGGCAGCTGTTTTTTACTGATAACAGTCAGCTCAGAGTCTATCAGGACGGCAGTAAAATGGAATATGTCAGTCCTGTTGCTGAAGAGATGACATGGATGACCGCAAATGACCTGCTCAATTTCAGTTTAGACCATGTTAATGATCATAAAGGATGGACGGATGACTATTCATTGCTGGATATTAAGGAATCCCAAAACCGGATCATTTACCAGCTTAACTATAACGGGTATCCTGTTTTTAGTTCCCGGGATTTGACGACGTTGGAACAAAAATGGAATAATCAGCGGCTCATCGAGTATCATCGCCCGCTATTCCGCCTAAGCGACCCGTTAGACGAAACAACCGTAGATTTGCCGGCATCTCTCGAAGTGATTAATTACGTACAAAATCTCCCAAATGATTTTGCAGATGATATTTTAGATATACAAATTGGCTATCGTTTAAGTTATGAAAGTGATGAGCGAATCATTGTTCTTTCCCCCAGCTGGTTTGCCAACGTCGGCGGAAACATGGTTGAAGTAAATCAGAATGAAGCGGACTATCTGAAGGGAGGGGATTGAGGATGCGGTGGGGTCATATAAAAATGCTGTTTATCCTCAGTTTCCTCACTTTAAATATTTATTTGGCGGCACAAATTATGGAAAAACAGCAAGAAGCAGACTTGGGGATTTTAACGAATCAGGAGGCTACGATTGAAGAACGGTTAAAAGCTGAAAACATTACCATTTCCGAAAAAAATATCGAAGAAGCAGCGGAGGAAACTTATATATCCCTTTCATCGAAAAGTTTTGCCAATGAAGAAATAGTCGAATTAGCTGAGCCGGAAGGAGAAAATGTAAGTATCGTAAATGGCACATTTCTCATTTCCCGATTCGAAGAACCGATTCCAATTCCTGATCAGCCGAATGAAGATATGCTGAAACAGCTATTAAGGAACCGGGTTGTAGCAATCGACGAATATACATTTTGGGGATGGAACAAGGACTTAAATATTCTTGTATTTTTCCAACAAAAGGGCGGGCGCCCGGTATATTATAATCAGAACGGACTGCTGTTGATATATTTGAACGACCGGCAAGAAATGATATTTTCTACCCAAACGATGCTGGGTGAGGAAAAGGAACAGGGAGGAATGAAACCTCTGATTCAGCCGATTCAAGCAATTGAAGTGCTGTATAATAGAAATGACTTGCAGCCGAATGAAGAAGTGACAAATGTAAGTGTCGGCTTTTACTCCCGGTTAATTGCCGAAGATGGAAAACAAGTACTGGCACCTACGTGGAAAGTAACAATTAATGACGAACGAAATTATTTCGTCAATGCAATTGAAGGGTTTACTTTTCCGATTGATGATAGGAAATTTTTGCAAACTGTCATCGAAGAAACGATGAAGCAGGCAGAAATGCTGGATGACGAAAATAAGTGGAAACAAATTTTCTTAACATTATTAAGCAATAAGATAGAGAAAGATAATTGACAATGAGGAGAGAAACCAATTGCGTTTTAGTGTATTAGCATCGGGGAGTACAGGAAATGCTTTCTACATTGAGTCTGAGAAGGAAAGACTGCTGGTAGATGCCGGCTTAAGCGGAAAAAAACTAGACCAGCTATTTGCAAAAATTGACCGAAATCCGAAAGATTTAACGGGGATTTTAGTGACCCATGAACATAGCGATCATATAAAAGGATTGGGCATTTTTGCAAGGAAATATCAGCTGCCAATCTATGCGAATGAAAAAACATGGAAGGCAATGGATGGCCAAATCGGGAAAATTTCTGCAGATCAGAAATTTATTTTCCGAATGGGTGAGGTAAAAACCTTTGGGGATTTAGACGTGGAGTCTTTTGGCGTTTCCCATGATGCGGCAGAACCGATGTTTTACGTTTTTCATCACGAAGGCAAAAAAGTAGCGTTAGTAACAGATTTAGGCTATGTCAGCGAGCGGATTAAAAAAACGGTGGAAGCTGCCGATGCGTATATTTTTGAAGCGAATCACGATGTGGAAATGCTCCGAATGGGGCGCTATCCGTGGAATGTAAAACGGAGAATATTAGGAGATTCCGGCCACGTATCCAATGAGGATTGCGGGCTGGCTTTATCCGAAGTAATTGACAATAATACAAAGCGGGTTTATTTAGCTCATTTAAGCCTCGACAATAATATGAAGGACCTTGCCCGGATGTCGGTGGATAACATTTTGCGGGAGCGGGGAATAGTCATGGATTTGCACGATACCGATCCGGAAGAACCGACCCCGCTATATGAAGTTGGCTAATTTACTAGTTTTCAGAATATTTTCCTCTTGCATATGGGATACTTAAGTTATAGAAATTTTTATTGTAAGGGGAAAGGACATTGGGATATTATCGAACGGATGATACAAGAAAAAAGAAGTACCGCTGGCTTTTTCCGTTATTGTTAGGTGTTGTTTTCGGTGTCATTTTAGTTATGGAAGTCATACCGGCCTTTCAGCAGGCTAATTCTTCCAGAAACTCGGAACCATTCCACCCAAATTTTGAGAGGGACTCCAACATTGTCAATACATCGGTGCAAGTCGACGTGTCGACGCAAATAACCGAAGTGGTAGAAGAGGTAACTCCCGCCGTTGTTGGAGTGACCAATATTCAGCAGGCTTTTGATTTCCGGGAACAGGACGGCATGGAAGCCGGGACCGGTTCAGGCGTCATTTATAAAGTGGACGGGAACAGAGCGTATGTCGTGACGAATCATCACGTCGTCGCGGGTGCCGACATGATCGAGGTTGTGCTTTACGATGGAAAAGCCGTTCCTGCCGAACTGGTCGGAAGTGACTTGTTTTCTGATTTAGCTGTATTGGTCATGGATGCCGATGTAGTGGAAAAGGTGATTGACATCGGGTCCTCCGGAACAGTAAAAGTCGGCGAGCCGGCCATCGCGATTGGCAACCCGCTTGGTCATATGTTTTCCAGCACGGTAACGCAAGGGGTGATTAGCGGCACCGAAAGAACAATTCCCCAAGATTTCGATCAGGACGGACGGGCGGATTGGCAAGCGGAAGTCATTCAGACAGATGCGGCGATTAATCCGGGCAACAGCGGCGGCGCGCTAATTAATATTTACGGCCAATTAATTGGCATCAACTCGATGAAAATCAACCAGGAAGCAGTGGAAGGCATCGGGTTTTCCATTCCAATTGATTATGCGCTGCCGATTATGGAGGAATTGGAAGAGCATGGACGTATTACCCGGCCGTACATCGGAGTGGAAATCTATTCCCTCGACGAAATACCGCAGGCCGAGTGGAAAAACACGTTAAGGCTGCCTGATGAGATTGAGGGCGGTGTCTATGTTTGGAGTGTGGACCCGCGCTCACCGGCAGATGCTGCAGGAATCCAGCGGCTTGACGTCATTACTGAAGTGGATGGAAAGCCAGTTATGAATATGATTGATTTGCGAAAAATTCTTTATCAGGAAAAGGAAATTGGGGATAAAATTACCCTTGTTTATTACCGGAATGGGGAAAAACAGGAAGCTGTCATTACGTTAAGCACCCAATATTAGCAATGAACTCTCCCAAAAGAGCAGATGGGAGAGTTTTTTTATCCCCAAAACCTATAAAAATTATACACAGCTTGTGGACAAAATTGTAGATAACCCACAAGATGTAGTATAGAAAAAATGTTCGCTCACGAAATATATAGGCCTAATTGTGCGTATGTGGATAATTTTGTGCATAACCCCCTAATATGTGGAAGAAATGACAGGTTTTCCACCGTTTATCCACAGATTAGATAGGTGAATTGTGTTTAACCAGGCTATGTCTCCAAAGAAGCAGCAATAAAATAATTTAAGTTTACCGATTTTCTTTGTTATACCTTCAATCCATTCGTATTTTTTAATCGAAGAAACTTGAATTTATATTTCTGTGTGGAAAAAGTTTATTTTTACCAACACAAA
>NZ_BMEV01000036.1 GCF_014637175.1 Compostibacillus humi
AAATCAAACCGAAAAGCTAGTAACACAATAATTATGCCTTTTTTACCCCTCAAAACCTTGATACACAAAGCTTTGAGGGGCATTCGTTTACCTAGCAACTGTCGAACTCGGGCTAAATAAGCTTGCCCCTTTTGTTATTGATTTTTAACTCTTACAATATAGGAAAAGCCCGTTTCATTCATTTTTTGAAACGAGCTTTTCCGAATATTTATTTTTTTATAAGCAACGCACAACACTCAACATGCGTTGATTGATAATTGCAGACTATTTCAACACTAACTGCGATACACACTCAACAGGGTTTGAATGGTAATCGCAGACTTTAAAAGATGTAGTTGTGTTTACCTTACAATACCAAGAGAACTTAATAAACATGAATGGCCTTTTGCTTATTATAAATAAACTTATTAATATTAAAAAGACAGATTTCGTTTAAAACAAATCTAGATTGATTGATAAATGGAAATGTGATCTTCGTAAAAAAAAGTTCAGCCCCAATGCGTTAAATTATAGAATAATAAGGGCTGAACCTTATTTTATTTAAAAAGCTATTATATTTTATCAATATTTGCTGAACCTTCTTCTTCATCTTGGAACATATCTAGAGTTTTTTCTATGATAATAAACAAAAATATAATACTAACAGAAATTAACACCGCACCAATAAATGTTGTATTGAATCTATCAAAATATATATCAAAAAGATTAATATAACCAATAAAAATAAGTAAGTATATAATCCATTCTTTAAGATTTATTGGGCCAATATCTGACAACTTTTTTATTTTCTTTCTCCTGATTGCGGTAATTAACAGTTCACTTAATACAAGAACAATAATGTTCATTACAGTAAAACCAAAAAAGAACCAGAAATTAGACCAAAAATCTATATAAAAGTAAAATTCAACTATTGGTAATTTGGAGAGTAAGTATATCACCCCGAAATTAAGAAATATAGGTACTGATACCATTATAATAAATACTACAATCGCTAGAATTATAGAAACAGTCATACCAAAAACTTCAGCACTTCTATCCTTAGTCCTATTTGACATTACGCCCAACCCCTTTAGTCCTAACTTTCTAAATCACCGTTTAATTAATACGATTCTATGATAACATAATATTGTAAATATTATAATATATTTTGGGAGGAGAAAGAGAATGAAAAAGAAAATTATTAGTTCTGTTGCAGCAACCTTAGCTACTACTATGCTAGTAAGTGCGGTAGGACCAAGTTTAGCTAGCGCTAAAGAAGCAACTAATTCTTTTACACAAAAAACATTACCATCACTCCCTAGTATTGTAGAGCAATATGAAAATTATGATCCTGATATGTTTGATTTAGAAAGTCCTAGTTTTAGACAAGACATAATGTTGAGTAAATCTATTATTCATCAAGAAATACGTAATAATCAAAAGGGAGTAACTACACAAGGGGTACTTGGAGCCGGATTAAAAGGTATAAAAGCCTTTGGAAGCATAGTGAAAAATGGTGGACATATGCTATCTTGGATTTTAAAACCATTTTCTAAAAAGTATGCCGATGCTGTTAAACGAAACTCAGCAAAAATAGGCAAAGCACTAGCAAAACCTGAAAAAGCTACAAGAAGTCATGTTAAAAAACTTCTAACCGACCATGGTGTACCGAAAGATGATGCAGAGATGATAACAAAAATTATTTTCTGGCTTCTGTAAGAATAAATTTTTATAGAAGTATACCTTTCTAACTTTACAAAGCTAATCTCAAATTAATAAGAGCATTAATTTAAAAGAGCCTAAAATGCATAAACTCGCATACTTTAGGCTCTTTTGTGAGCGTCAAGTGAAATGTTATAGTTTTTGATAAATTTTTTACACTTTTGTCTCAAAAATAGACATTCTATATTTCATTCGGTAACTATCACACTTAACTGAATAATCTTTGCTCGATGAATAATTATATCCAATATAGCGGTTGTTATGGCCGAATCACCCAGGAAAGTGCTTCATTGGCTGCTTTCGAATTTAAGCCAACAATTTGTCGAACAAGATTCGTAATCGGTGTGACACCAAAGTCCTTTTCATAATCTTCTCTTGTTCCAAGTTCTTTCCATAGAATATCTTCAAGCATTTTCATATCTTGTGCTGTTATCGGTGTATTATGATTCAACTTGTAGATGGTCATTTGATCTTTATGTTCAATTAGGTAATGATTTACTTTCTTCCGGTAATTTTGTAAATCATCACACATTGAACATTGGATCGTTTACTCTTACTTCAATCACTTCATCATGGAAGTTTGTATACTTAACGCTTTACATACTCCATCTAGTTCAAAGATGTTAGCACTAAGTAAGGAATGTGGCTAAAATGCGGTCAAATATCTATACATTCCTTGCCAAAAACCCTGTTTTATCAACGTAATAGAAGCTACATTCTCAATATGGGACAAGCTACCAAGCTTGATGTCTAGGGCTTTTTCATGGGTGATTACGTTTGCGGGAACATATCGAATAAAGGTGTTCGTATGTGGGAACATATCAATGAATTTACTCAAATTCGGAACCTGAAATAGTTCTAATCAATACACAAAAAGACTCCCATTCAGCCGGGAATTTGTTGCTTCAACTTCTTTTAGATTACGTGTTTCTCGAATAATTTCATTCTAGAAAATAGAATTCCAACTGAACATCGTGTCAGTTGGATAAAATTGGGTTTATATTAATGATATTGACGTGAAAATTTATTCTTACCTTGATTTTAGAAATAACAATTACATATAATTTCTTAAGTAAATAATTTGTCAATAAACTTCATAGAGCATTTTAACTACTTAGATTATCAGACTTTTTTTCGAGATTCATGATGACGACACCAACAATAATGATCATAAGACCGAAAACGTTTAAGCCTGAGAGGATTTCATTAAAAAGAAACATTCCAACTAAAGCTGTTCCTGCAGTCCCAAGTCCAGCCCATATGCTATATGCGACACTTAGTGGAATAAACTTTAGAGAAATAATTAACAAAGTAAAAGAAATTCCAAAGCCAATGACAAGAGCAATACTAGGAATTAAATTCGTAAACCCATCAGATAGTTTAAGCATCGATGTAGCAAAAATTTCAAATAAAATGGAAGTAAATAAAATCAAATAATATTTCATACCATAATAACTCCTTTTTAAATTCTCATTAATACAACGCCAACAATCAGTAAAAGAATACCTACAGCGCCTTGTATAGTTATTTTTTCCTTAAAAATTAAAAAACCTACGAGTGCTGTTAATGCTGTTCCTGTCCCACTCCAAGCTGCATAAGCGAAACTTAACGGTATGGAAATTAATGACAATGAGAGTAAATAAAAGGCTAACGCATACCCAATAATTACCCCAAGGATCGAAAGTACTTTTTTATTGCTACTTATTGAAGTTAGTTTCATCATGCTTGTACCAAATACTTCCGCAAGAATCGCACTTACTAAAAATACATATGCCATTTAAATCACATCTCTTTCCATTAAATCACAATAATGAAGCACTATTTTTTCCATTCTTTCTTTAAAAATATCCACATAGCTATACATGATAGAAAACCAAATTCCGTCACAAATTAAACGCAGTTCTAAAATCTTATCAGGATTTCCTTTGTCTTGATCGAATAGTTTGATCCAGTGTTCAGATACGGATTCCCACAGTTCTTTACTCTTTCCATCTTCTAGAGAAGAAATAAAAACCGATGGAAGCAAAACATTTTCAGTATCATCTAAATAGTCAATGGTTGCTAATGCATATGCCCGTGTAAATTGATAAGCTCCAGACAGTTTAGATTTATATTTGTTAATTTTTCCCTCGAATTGTTCTATCACCATTTTATTCATATTTAATAATAATATTTCTTTACTATCAAAGTGATAGAGAACACCACCTTTTGTAATTCCAGACTTCTCGGCAAGGTACTGCATGGTTAATTTTTGGATACCTTCCTCATTTATAATCTTAGCCGCATTTGTAAGAAGTTCTTCTTTTTTACTCAACATACATCACTCCAGTTATCTATATTACTGTACTGAACGTTCAGTACAGTAATCTTAGCAAATCATTTTTAAATTGTCAATTATTGATTTTATATAAAATGATACTGTTATAAAAAAATGCCTACATCTAGGATAGAGTCAACATATTGTGGCAGGCTGATTTATCACACGGACCCTTTATTAAAATAAAAGGAAAAGCAAAAAAGACGTTTTTAATTGCTTATATCGATGATTGTTCAAGATTAGTTCCATATGCCCAGTTTTTTACTTCGGAAGGATTTGATGGGCTTAGAGTTGTAACAAAAGAGGCTTTAATCCGCAGAGGAAGGCCTACAATGATATATGCAGATAACGGGAAGATCTATCGATCTGAAACACTACAGTATGCGTGTGCTCAACTAGGGATTACACTAACTCATACACAGCCTTATGATCCGCAAAGTAAAGGGAAAATTGAACGGTTCTTCAAAACAGTACAGACAAGATTTTATCCGTTATTAGAAGCAGACCCAGTGGGTTCCTTAGAGAAGCTGAATGAACGATTCTGGAGATGGTTAGAGGAAGACTATCATCGAAGGGTTCATGCATCATTAGACGGAAAAACGCCGCATGAAGTCTTCCATTCTCAACTAGAAAATATCACGTTTTTAGATGATCCATCCATTCTGGATGTCATCTTTATGAAACGAGTTAAACGGAAGGTAAAGGCGGACGGAACAATCAGTCTAAACAAACAACTTTATGAGGTTCCAGCCAGATTTATTGGGTACTCCGTGGATTTACGAATAGATGATACCGGCGTTTTTATTTTCGAAGATAATAAGAAAGTGGCTGAAGCAGAGCCTGTATCTTTGTCAGATAACGCTCATGTCAAACGAGTTCGTTCACCTTTCTCTTTAACCCAATTAGCTGAAGAATCGAAGGAGGCGAATCGAAATGTATAAATCCTTCTATTCTTTAGCCAAAGAACCCTTTTCGAAAGATATACGCCCATCGGATGCGTTTTTATCATCCGATTATCAAGGAGCTTTAAATGCCTTATCCTATTTACAGAAATCAAAAGGAATTGGTCTCCTCATTGGTGATCCAGGTGCTGGTAAGACTTTTACATTAAGAGCGTTTAAGGAATCACTAAATCCGTCTTTGTATCACGTTATTTATTTTCCATTATCTACAGGCGGTGTCATGGATTTTTATCGTGGATTAGCCTATGGGTTAGGTGAAGAACCAAAGTATCGAAAAGTAGACCTGTTCCGACAGATTCAACAAGGAATCGAACGAATGGACAAGGAAAGAAAAGTAACACCTGTATTTATCTTAGATGAAATGCATTTAGCAAAGGATGCATTTTTACAGGATATCGCCCTATTGTTTAATTTTCAAATGGATTCCACCAACCCGTTTATCTTGATTTTAGCAGGATTACCACATTTAAAGACACGTTTAACAATGAATCATCATCGCCCGTTGTCACAAAGGTTGATAATGAAATATGAGATTCAACCCTTACCGAAAGAAGAGATTGTTTCATATATCAATCACCATCTAAAAATCGCTGGTGCAAAAATGCCAATATTTACTGAATCCGCACTAGAAGCCATTGCATTACGATCTCAAGGATGGCCAAGAGTGATTAATAAAATAACGATAAATAGCCTGTTATTTGGGTTCCAATTAAAAAAAGAACAGATTGACGAAGAAGTAGTTAGGTTAGCCATAGAGGATATCGGAATATGAAAAGAGGAATATTGGTTTATAATCATGAAGAAATGGAATGGCGTGTGTGGATAGGCCAGCAGGCCTACTGGATTGAACAAGGATACTACTTTGATCTTAGGATTCAAAATAGATATTTTAAAGCAGTCTTGGAAAAAGAATTGGATTGGTTTGTAACTCTGGATCAAGATGTAAAGTTTGTCCTTCATCCTAATGAGATTTATAAAATTCGAATAAATATCCATGATTATATACGTGTAGATGCCCCTTTTTAGGGGTCTTCTTTTGAAATGAATAGCTGGAATATTTTGAATGGATTTTTGCATATTCTGAAATAATTTGAAAAAACAAGCACATTATTTCAGATTTATTGCCGAATTAAAATGAAAACGGCGAGCTGAAATAATGTGCTAGTTTACAAAAATTGTTTAAACCTCTATAATTTCACTATTGTTCATTGTAAATTTTTCAACATATTTATTTGAAATTACCTTTTGATCTGTTACAAATGTAACACTATATCTTGCTCTAGTTAAAGCAACATATAAGCCTGCTTTAGTTTTCGGACTACTAACTGCCTCATAATCACTTTCTAAGAACTTTTTTATAGGACCATTCGGATAAATAAGTACTCTATCAAAAGTAAGTCCCTTAGACTTCCCGAAATTTATTGGTGATAAAGTTTCTGGAATATTTTTAGTCCTTTTATCATATCTCAAGACAACTGGAGAGAACTTTCTTACATAGTCATTAACTTCAGTACTTCGAATATAAAAAACACCATCATGTCCAGTTCTCTTGGTATTCTTTGAAATAGTTTTCGGCATATCAGGATATAATGAATCTGCTATATCACAAATTAACTGGTTACAACGAAAGCATTCCGTTTTATATTCAATTGAACACAAACCTTCATTCTCCCATTTCCTAAACAAATCAAAAATGGTTTCTCCTTTATACTTTTTATTTTTCCTTGAATTATTGGTGAAATAAGTAGCTTGTCGATTATCTCCAACTATAATACTATGTATTTTTGAATGTAATAACAAATATAGAAAATCTAAATCTGCCCCAGCTAAATCCTGAACCTCATCAATCATAATGATATCATATATGTTCTCTAGACGTTCGATTACTAATCCGTTTGATCTTGAGTTTACCTCAATTATAAAATCGCAAATTTTATCAGTATAAATGTATTTCCCATCTCTAAAATAGTAATTTTCAATATCTTTTTTAGCTATATATTGTGTAGATTGGCCGTTAACAAAAGCTATACTCTCAATTCTTTTTTTATCATATAAAAAATTTTGATAAGGTCTTACACATTCCCTTAATAAGAAAGAATACCAAGTCTGAACAACAACATTTTTAGGGATATATCCTATCTTCTCGAAAAACTTTTTCTCAATTTCTTTAGTGTTGTCGATTGTAAATGTAGTAATCAGTATCTGCTTATTATTGTAGTGCAATGCTTTTTCTACTAATTGAGTTGATTTCCCGGACCCTGCTGCAGCAATTATTATCTCATTATTTAATGGCTTCATTTATGTACTCCGGAATAACAATTTCTTGATTTGAATCAAAAATACGCATTGCACACTCAGTTTTATTTCCTGAACTTGTCATATATTTAATCATCTCTTCCTTTGTTTTAAAATCTTTTTCAAAAATTTGATTTAAAACAGACAGCTCATTTACCGATACTAACTGCGGCTCTAATGTTGGATATTTTGTGTCTTCACTATAGCAAATGTTGATTGTAGGATGGTTTAGATAGTAATCACCGTACTTATCAATAATGTTTTTATTAACATCTCCGTCATTATCGGTAACAACTGAAACTTCTTTTTTTAGTAAATCTGCAATCTCTAGAAAGCGTTTAAATGACAAACCTCTTACTGTTATAACATCAACTCCATCTTCAATTGGAAGTTTATTATATTTTTGAATATAGGCTTTTTGTACAATTAACTCGTCCGATGGCCCCTCGACTAGAATCGCTTTATCAGCTAGCAATAATCGAAGTGTATCGTAACCGGGTAGTTTTTTAAAATAATTATATGTTTCTTCTTTTAAATCTCTTAATGTCATATGATGGCCGTTATTCATTAACACTACTTTATCTAAACCTAGTTTATTTAAAACGTAAGTACTATGTGTAGTAATTATTAGCTGTTTCCCTTCACATTTTTCAGATATCTGGTTAATTAGTTTATACATATTTGAATAGGATAAATGATTTTCTGGTTCTTCTATAAGAATTACCTGAGCTTCTTCAGAAGTTGATTCAAGTGATAACTTTAATTTCACTGAATTTTGTTCACCTTTTCCGATGAAATCAAAAGGTATATCGTCCAAATATGCTGTTAAATTAGACTCCCATCCGTTTTTTTGAGATATGTCTAAAGATATAGCCAATTCTTTATCTGATATTTCCCCAGTTTTTTCCGATAGTGTACAGTTAATCTGTGCTATAGAATCAATTTCAGAAAATTTTTCTTTAATATCTCTATAATTAAAATTTAATGTTGCACGTTGTTTCGGATCCAACGTTTCACCAATTACGCTTGAAATATATCTATCCGTACCGCTCCAATGTTTTCCCTCCGTTGGATCAATTAATACACATTTAACAGGATTGCTTCGTGAAGTTATCGGGTTAGATGCAAATGAATACCAATTAACTTTGTAATACTCAATCGGTATATTTTTTAGATTATTAGATTGATTTATATATTGTTCATATTCTTCTGTATAATCATCGTCAAATTCTACGGATAATCTGATGCCACATGCATTTTCTTTGATTGAATTATTCGTACCCTTCAAAAATGCAGTCTGATCATTTTCCTTTAGATATATTTCTATAAGTATACTAGGAGGAGCATCATACTTACCTTTTCTAATATTTTTTATGTAATCTTCAACAATGTTTTTATTAAAAAGAAATGGGTTTAATTCATTATGTATATTTCTTTTATTTAATGTACTAGTTAGCGCTAAATTAATGGCCTCTAATATTGTAGATTTTCCTTGTTCATTATTACCCACAAGAATATTCATTTCGTCATTTAATTTTAAATTAAGATAATTAATAGATTTATAGTTTTGAATGATTACCTTTTCTATCACTGCATTAACCCCTTTCAATTTTTATAATTAAAACCCATTGCTCAAAAAAGAAGCAGAAGACACTTTAAAAGCGTACTTCTGCCCATCATGATGTATAAGTATTAGTCTGTTATATGAAATAATTACTTTCCTCTTACTATTTTGAAATTATTAGCGAATATTGTCAATTCATTCATTAAATTAATTGTTAAAAGACTAATATATCGCACTCTTTTTGTCAAAAATTAAAAATAAGTTGTTAGTGCAACTTGTAGTTCAGATAAGGAAGAGATGCCTCGATGTATTTCTTCCTTTTTAATTTCACCAATAAAATTATAAAACACTCAGATAACAATGTGTTATGATTAACCAATTTGTTTAAACGCAGATAAAATAGCGAATACCTCAGATTCATGGTGTTTTCTATTGGAAATAACAGTTTATGACCATTTACTGACCTATTATGAAAAAATTGAATGATTCCATAAATTAACGGACAGTTTATAAAAGGGCTAGAATAACCAAAAAGGATTAATACAATATTGAATCCATCAACTAGAAAAAAGCTTAGCTGAACATCTTAGCAAGTATCAAATACAGATTGCTTTCTATCACCAAATCACTGTAGGTACACTTTAAGTAAGTGAAGAATTCTGAGACTGGCAATAGATATCTTTGCAAAAAGGGGCGAACGATTTGGAAGCGTCAGAAAGAAAACTTTCACATAATAAAATACCATTACCCGAACATTTATATTGGAAATTCGCGACAATCATAGAGGTTAAAGAAAGTTGGAGAGTCATTCATAATCTGCTAAGTCGCGGACATCAACCAGAAACGATAAAAGCATTATATCCCACAATAGATGATGATTATTTTAAATTAATTACCGATTATTTTAAACAATACGGAGCTATTGATGTTGAAACAGTATTTAATTCCATTTTGACAGATTACCGTAAAAATGAACTTCGAATTATATTGGAAAGAATGATTAGCCTTAATGATTTTACTTTTGAAGATATAAATTCTATTATTCCTGATAAATTTCAAAAAGATTTGCTTTCTCCTGATAAATGGTTATTGTAAAAAGTCAGAGTCAACTCTTTTAAGGATTTCATAGAGAATAGGGAATAGAAATAAGTAATTTTTTAATTCCCTCTTAAAATCCTTAATTCTGAAGCTATAATGATTTCTGATTAACCGATTTGTTCAAAAGTAAATAAAAGTAACCATAATAAGCGAAAACCGCGGTTACATGATGTTATCATCATGTGCCGCGTTTTTTATTGGAGGGATGATCTATAAGCAAACAAGAAACAGAAAATCAATTTCTTAACAAAATATTAAAAAGCTGTGAAAAGGTTGGAATCTCAAAAAAGGTCATTGAACGATTTATCTTGTTCTATGGAAAGGAGGTTCAAAATTACAATGTCAAACCTGCTCGATCTACTGAAAGAGTTAGGGGTTCCCATTAAGACAAAAGTGTTCATTGAATCACCGAAACAAACAAATTACGAATATCAATTGCAAATGGATTTAGATTTGGATAAACAACATAAATAGTTTAAAACCTTCTCCTCCCGTCAATCCTTTTAATAAAGGCTTTGACGGGAGGAGTATTTATGTCTCGAAAAGATATAGTAAAAGTTTCATTTAATGAAGATTTACAAGAGGAATCTTATTACTTTATGAAAAGGCTAGTTGAAAAAGTTTTAATCGATCAGCTTGAATTACAACCAAAAATGAAGGGTTTCCTTCTTGAAGAAAGTAATAAAATTGTAGAAAAGGAGTAGGCTCCCATGGAATCACACCAATATTATGAACCCAATAAATACTATGAAGATTTTATTGCGGTTTATAGTAGGGTAAGTACAGCCCAGCAAGACATTCAAAAGCAGATTCTACTTGCTGAATCTTATATTCATAATAATCGTATTGATTTAGATAAAGTGATTTGGTTAAAAGATGATAATGTTTCAGCCAATAAATTAGCCATTGAGGATCGGCCAGATTTACAAAAGTTACGATTACTTATTCAACAGAAAAAAGTAAAAACAGTCATTGTATACAGTCGTGATCGTTTAGCGCGAAATTTTTATGAATACGTTGCAATAGTTAAAGAGTTTTATAAATACGGAATCAAGGTGATTTTTACATCAACGAAACAACCGCCGTTTTCTCCTAAACTTTCAATTGAATCGTTATATGGGATTTTTGCACAAGTCGAGGGCCAGAATATTTCCGGTAGAAGAAAGGATACAATGAAACAATTTCCTTCTTCTATATTTGGATATAAACGGATTGGAAAAAGAAAAGATGTTAAGTATATCCCGAATCCAGAAGTGGTTAATGACTTAAAATCTTTTTTCTATGAAGTGGCTGAAACCAATAAAGCAGATGATTTGTTCAATATTTTAATGAAATACAAAAAGATATTAAAAAACAAAAGGTACGAGGATTTATTAAAATATCTAGAAAATCCTTTTTATTCGGCACATATGAAGACTTCGTACGGTTTTGAAGTTCTTCACCATGTAGAACCTATTATCTCCTTAGAAGAACATCAAAAAATTCAAGATGTGCTAAAAAGATTGAAAGATGAAGTATTTCAAGCCATAACCAATGCAAAGAACAGAGGATACATTACTCCACAGTGTATATTTTGCAAAAAAGACATGACTTTTAAAACTTCAAAGCTGGGAGAAAGCAGTTACTATATCTGTAAAAGAAAACATGAGGAAATCAAAATTACAGTGGAACAATTGAATGAGACCATTCAATCTAAACTTTCAATTATTGTAAAACATATCCCAGTTGACACAATCAAAAGCTTTGTATTTTCCCATTTATCTAGAATCGAAAAGGATTATAGTCATGAGATCATTAACTTAAATCGAAAGTTAAGCTCAATTCATTCTACTATAGTAGAAAAATATGCACCAAAGAAGAACATCGATTCACTCATTATTGAGTCAAAGAATATAAAAAGTAACATCAATCATCTCCATATTGAATTAGCTAAAATTGCTGAAGCTCGAAATTCGGTAAATGATCTTGTTAGAATCATTAAGCAGAACTTGGAAACGGAAATTCAAAACTACAATTTATACTATTTATGCCATCTATTCCTTGAAAAAGTAGAAATCGGCCCGGATACATTTATTTATCATGTTCCCTTTGGAGAATTTTTGAAAGTTGGTGAGCCATATGCACTTTATGCATAAATACACTTACTTAATAAATGGGGTTTACTTATTGACAGAAACACCTAGACCGAATCTTCAACAGGTAAATTTACCTTTTAATATTTTTAAAGATTCTATTCCTTTAGCAACATCGTATATTCGCTGGTCTGATGATGGACAAACATTCGGCCATTCTTTGCATATCCAAGAATCCGAAATTGTTGCTAGAGCAAAAAGAGAAGGATTTCAAGTTGTGGCATCTTTTATTGAAGAAGCAAAATCCGCCTATCATATTCCTGCACAAAAAAGGGTTCAAATGCAAAATATGAAGCAATTCATTTTAAATAATAAAAATGTGAAAGCTGTCATTTTCTATGAAGAATCAAGAATTACAAGGCTAATTGAAGACTTTGTATTATATGTACTCGGACAAATTAAAGAAGCCCGACCAAATTTTAAAGTATACTCAACGAAGATAGAAGGTGAATGGAACGAAAACAATCCTTATGTTCAAGCAAGATTGTCATTTGCTCATGAAGAATCGGTAGAGAAGTCTCGGAGAGCATCTGATTACCATACGTCTGTAGTAAATTCATCGAAACCCGAACGTCCCGGATCTAGAAATCCCTATGGTTATTCTCTAACAACAAAGGACAATACGATCGAAACTAATGATAATAAGATTATTGTCATTCTTATCTTTTATTTATACAGTTACGGTTATAGCGATCGGAAAATTGCAAGTTTATTAAATGAAGCGGATATTCCACCGCCAAGTATTGATGCAAAAGGATGGAATGATTCAACCGTACGATATATTTTAAACAATCGTTGGTATATCGGGGAATTAGCTTGGTTTACCCGTACCAGTTTTGAAAATAGTAAAAAGAAACCAGAGGAAGACATTTTCCTATTCAAAAATCACCATGAACCTTTAGTTGGTGCTAACTTGTGGAATATCACCCAATTTTTTAGAAACTATAAACAAAATAAGGATCACATGGATAGCCCGTTTATTTTACGAGATTTAGTTTATTGCCATGAATGTAAAGAAAAACTGATAACAAGAAATTCAACTCCCGCAAAGTCCAAGAAAAAATATATGTATTACTGTTGCCCTTCGTGTAAAAAGAAAATATCAGCAGGAAAGATTCATGAAAGTATATTTTCTGATTTTTCACTAAGATGGGGCAGGGAACTGAATTATTATGAAAAACAAACGGAAAAAATTTTAAATCGATGGAAAAAAGGGCTTGAACAAAAAATCAATGACTTGAACGAAAACCTTGAAAAACTAAAATATCTTTTATCCACACTAGATAAAAATAATGAGTACTATCTGGAGTTAAAAGAAATCTTTGAAATGCAAATATTATCTACTACAAACGAAATACAGGAATACCACACAACAAGAGAACAGATTGATCTTTTGTCAGAAGATGAAATGCAAGTCGAATTAATTGGTCGATTCAAACAAGATATTCATAATTATACAAATGAAGAAAAACGCGCTATATTTCTTTTGGCAATCGAAACGATAGGAATTAACTTTTCGAAAGATAACCATATAAGAATCGATTACCGGCTCACACCATATGTGGAGATTGAAGACTTAATGAAGCAGCTAGATATCGAAAGTGCGTAAACTGTTGTCCAATTAATTTGGGCAACAGTTTTTTCTTTAATTAAACTAAAAGTTTCAGCAAAAGATTATGTCATTTATATTCTCTTAATCTTTTCAATTAATTCTTTTCGTTCTTCCAAAGGAAGTGTTTTAATTGCGATTAACAGAGCGTCAATGGTTAACCATTTGCTTTCCTTTTTCAAAAATAACCGAATTCTTTCTTTTAAAGAATCTGATACTTCTGTTTCATTCATCCCTGCTTCAATAAATAGTTGCACAACTTCTTCTATTACTTCAGGAGTAATCTGCTTTTCTCGCTCTTGCAACTCTTCTTCGATTTCCGACCAATAATCTCTTAAAAATTGTTCCCACTGGTCATCCTCCAAGTAAAATAAATCTATATAATAATTCTGGTAAGTAATCTCTCCATCCTTTTCATAGAAATCCCTTTTACCATAGTTATTATTTTGCTGGGAATATATAGCCTGTAGATTCTGCACTAACTGATTAAATCGCAAATCCGGTTGTTGTTCCCATATTTTGAACAACAGAGTTAATATCCTTGGAATCCTCTTCGGATCTCTCACTTTCATATCCCTCCAATACAAAAAAATATCTGCTTACTTTACCGAATAATTTATCTTATCACTGCTTACTTTACCGAGTAATTCACCGGTTAGCTTATTGAGTAAAATTCAAGAACTGGTTAAACCCTTTGATATCAAGGGATTCTTGATAATAACATTCGGTAAAGCAAGCATCGAAGGATATGAAAACGTCCATTCAGACGATAATGAAGTACATAAATTATATAGAGAACACCCTTAAATACGATTATAATAACGGAGTTTTAGAAGGAATTAACAATAAAATTAAAGTAATTAAAAGAATTGCATTTGGCTATAAATGCTTCTATCACTTTAAAAACCGGATTCTTATCACGCAAAATTTAGCGACAATAAAAGGAGCTTAGAGGAAAACCAAACTTCTCTAAGCTCACTGATTACATTTTATCAGTTAATGTCAATAAACTTATTCACCAACACTATTTGACAAAGAACCAAAAAATGATGTGCGCTTTCGATACCAATGTGGATTAGATATTAGTCGTCCTGCACCGTCTATTTCTACGCTAAGTCGGGTGTTTTCAGATCTAACTCGAAAAGGTCTGGCAAAACAGATTTTTCATGATCTCGTCTCAATTGCTCAAGATGAAGAAATAATCGATGGAAGCCATCAAGCCATTGATAGTGCTGCCATCGATGCTTATGAAAAGAAACGACCTAAGAAAAGATGTGAGCATACAGGCAATGCAAATTAGGGTGCTAAGTTTGATTCATTTGGCAATAAAATTACTTGGTTTGGTTATAAGATGCACCTTTCAGTTGATACCAAAAGCGAATTGCCGATGGCAATTGAAGTAACCCCCGCTCATATGAATGACGGAGATGTTGCCCCACAATTAATTGAGCAAGTCAACCAATGTGTAAAAACGAAAATCGAATATTTGATTATGGATGCAGGCTATGACCAACTGAAAAACTACGAATCCGCTAAGAACATCGGGGCACAAGCAATCATCCCATTGAACTTGCGTAATGAAAAAGAACCTCCAGCAGGAATCGCTTCAAATGGAACCCCACGTTGTTCTATGGGATACAATATGACTTATTGGGGATCCGAAAAGAACCAACTTAAGTTTCGGTGTCCCCATGCGACTGGAAAAGTTGATTGCCCCTTGGGCATGACTGCCTGTTCGTCTTCCAATTATGGGATGGTTGTAAAAGTAAACACTCTTAAAGATTTACGAAGATATTCGATTCCTCATCGTGATACAAAGCGTTGGAAAGAGCCTTATAAGGAGCGAACTAGTGTAGAACGCTGTAATTCAAGAATGAAATGTTATCTAACCGCAAATTCTTTGCATGTAAGAGGAATTGAAAAAGTAAAAACCCATATCTATCTAAATGCAATTGTGTTAATAGCTTCAGCACTAGCAATGAACAAGCAAAGTAGAAAGCAAATTGCTATTTAAAAATAATAAACATTCATAAATTCTGTCAGTATGCTCAAATTTGTGGATTGATCTCTTTCTAAACTTTATCAAAATTATTGTAATAAAACATCTGATTATAATCAGCATTTTTTAAACGCTTTTTTTGTAGAAAATCAAATTTTGCAAAACACTCTAGGAATAAGTAAACTAAAATTCATTTTACCCATAATAACAAAATGCAACTGTTCGTAAATTCATTGGTCTAATCAACTTAGAACTCCGGAATCTTCTTGATCGTCAGCAATTCACCATGATGTAGAGCGAGTTGTTTAGGATTCGATAATTGATTCAATAAGAGTTTTCTCCGTTCTACAATTTTTAAAGGGTGTCGGTGTGTATTTAAAATGTGAGCAATTTGAATGGTACATGTCTTATAGTAACTGCATACGTCGAGAATATATTTATGAAGCAGTGGCAATCCAAAATCATCATATGCTTCTAAAGTTTCAGGATCACACAAACCATAAACAATTTCAATTTGCACGGGATAATCGAATCCATCTACTTTTTCATCACTTTCTGTTAAGTCAAGAGTTTGATCAAGAGCTATTTTACTCTCATTTAAATTAATAAAACCACTTTTAGAGTATATACCTGATGGTAGTTTAATATCTGAGGCAAGGTAATAATAATATGTCATAGAAAACCCCTCTCATTTAATGACTTCATCTGTATTTGCGCTAGATAAATTAATTCGGGTCGCAAAACGTCCACAACCTTAAACAGTAGAAGGTATTTTAGGAGCTGGCAAGCCTTTTTTTATGCCATTAAGCTCTGCACTTTTCGTTGCAGAACTCTGTATTTTTATTTTGCACTAAACAACATAAGGTGCTTCTGGTAAAGAAAGTTGGTCAATGTACTGAAATAAAGCCTGTAAAAGAGGATCGATTTCTCTAGACAGTGGAAATATTCATTAAATTCTTACGAGATATTCTAGTTACCAGAAGTAAAATTACACATAAGAATAAACTAGTAAAAGTAACGACATTGTTTATAATTTCATTGTCTCCAAACGTATTGAAAATACCACTAATTTGAATATTTAGTCATAATAACCCTCTTATTATCTATTATAATACCACTAGCATTGCATAAATATAGTTGGAATATTCCGTAAATAATTTTCTCATAAATAAAGCCAAAAAGTCAAAGTCCAACTAAAGGTGGCTTTATCAGTTCATCCAAAAGGGACAACGACATTTGCCTTTGTTATGGAACGGCTTTTTTCTCAAACCTTCGCAGCCAAATGTAAGCTGGCTTCCATAATGCTGCCTTTAACCAGCGGCTAATTCGAAGCAGCGACTTTTTACTTTTTGTTTCTAATTGAATCAGTACATGTAAACAGTAGGTGATGAGTGCGATGTAAATTTGATTTTGTAACGCCGTCTTACTCATTCCGTAAAAATGTTTGATTTCCACGTGCTGTTTCAGCCATTTAAAGAACAACTCGATTGCCCAGCGGGAGCGGTAAATATCACTGATTTCATCTGCGCTTAAATCAAATCGATTCGTGATTAATCGAAGGATACTCCCTTTCGTGCCAAAGAGTTATCACGCCTTGCCCGAAATGGAGAATTATCTCCTATAAAATCAAGAAAACTTATGTGAAAACCAAGGGAATCACATTATTACATTAGATAATGCGATCAATACATTAACAGGGAACACTCATATGTTTGGCCTTTATGCATGGATGTACGAACAAGAATCTCAAAACACGAGTAATCGTGTGAAAGAGACATTAAAGACTCGAGCAAAAAGTGGACTTTTTAAAGGATCAAACCCTCCATATGGGTATGAAGTAAGAGATGGAAAATTGTATATCCGAAATGATGAAACACCAAATATTGTTAGACGAATTTTTAAAGAATATTTGGAAGGAAACGGACGACAAAGTATTGCAAGACGGCTATATAACGAGGGAGTTCCAACCCCTGCTCAAATAGCTGGAAAAGCAAACGCTGGAGATAAGTGGCATGATTCTACAATTAGATGCATCTTGACAAATCCCCATTACGTTGGGGATCTTGTTCAAGGAAGAACAACGACAGTAAGTGTAACAAGTAAAAGAAGAAAAAACGTTCCTAAAGAAGAACAGTTTATTATCAAAAATGCACATGAGCCAATTATATCTAGGGAAACGTTTGATGCTGTCCAAAATCAATTAGAGCAGAGAAGAAAATATATTACAGCACCCAAGATACATCTTTTTACTAATGTCCTCTTTTGTGCCGATTGTGGTACAGGTATGTGGTTCCGAAGCAATCGAGACGGATACATTTGTGGGGCTTATGCGCGTCATGGAAAAAAAGCTTGTACCGCCCACACAATAAAAGAGGATTTTTTAAAAGAAACAATTCTAAATGACATAAAATCCTTAATTCATCAAATTGACAAAGAGCAATATATAAAGAAGATGGAGAGAAAATCGAAAAGTACAAAATCGGATTCTCAAAAGAAAATCAATAAGATTAACAAACAGATGGATGTTTTAAAAAATCGAAAAAGGAAATTCATCAACCTGTTAGCTGACGGAATCATTACCAATGAAGAATATCAAGAGAGTATTGAAGCAACGAACAAGGATTTAACTGAATTAATGGAACAGAAAACTGAACTTCTTTCATTGATGGAAAGCGAGGATGTAATCGAAACAATTGAAAAGCTTAAAAAGGAATTACTTCAATTCCTAAATTTCGATGAATTAACCGAGGATATTCTCCATCGACTGATTAATCGAATCGAGGTAAAAGAGGACGGTACACCAATAATTCATTACCGGTTTACCACACCAAAAATTGAATAGAGGCAAGAGAGAAACCTTATCTTGCCTCATTTTTTTCATTTTAAAACTATCTGCGAAACGCACTCCACATGTACCGTATGCGGGAACAAATCCACCGGCTGAACTTTTTTCAGTTCATAGCCAAATGGGACAAGTTCCTTAATATCCGATGCGAAGGTGACTGGATTACAGGAGACATAGACAATCCGGGACGGCTGTGCCCGGCCGATGCGGCGCATGACTTTGCCGCCGGCGCCGGAACGTGGCGGGTCGAGCATGAGCAGGTCTGGTCTGCCAAACTCTTCTAAGACGACATCGATTCCCCGGCGGGCGTCGGAAGCAAGGAAATACGTATTGTCAATACCGTTTTCCTTTGCGTTTCGCTTTGCCGATGCAATCGACGTCTCGACGATTTCCACCCCTGCAAGGGCTTTTGTTCTTGCAGCAAAAGGCAATGAAAACGTTCCGACACCGCAGAACAGGTCAATCATTTTCTCCGACTTCTTCGGTTCTCCCATTTTTAATGCTTCTTCTACAAGTACTTCCGCCTGCTGCGGGTTCGTCTGGAAAAACGTATCAAACCACAAGCGGTAACGGTAACCAGATAGTTCATCGTAAATAAAGTCTCTTCCGGATAATACATGAACTTCTTCTGCTTGTGTCCGGTCTGCCCATAACGTATTTTCCATCCAAAGCAAACTTTTTACATTCGGAAAATCCCGTTCGATCTGTTCCGTCAATTGCTGGACCGCATCTTTCCATTTCCCGGTTGGAGGCTCAGTTGCAAAAAGTGCCAGCATGATTTCGCCTGTTGCAAAGGATTCCCGAACCATTAAGTGCCGCAATAGACCTTCATGATTTTGCTTATCATAGCCAGGAAGCTTGTTTTCCTTCGCCCAGCGGGCAACAGCAAGTGCTGCTTCCGTCATTCCCTTGCTTGCAATCAGACAAGTTTCCAAGGAAATAATCTTGCGGAAATTTCCCTGTTCATGCAAGCCCATGGAACCGTCCGGGGCAAAGGTGAATTCCATTTTATTCCGGTAATGCCATGGATTTTCCATCCCGATTGCATCTAAAACAAGGGACGGATCAAAGCCATTGCTGATAAGTGCTTGCCGTACATGTTCGGTCTTCTGTTTCAGTTGCCCTTCATATTGCCAATGCTGCCAGACGCATCCGCCGCAGCGGGTAAAATGGGGACATAGAGGCTCTGTCCGTTCCGGATGAGGATTAATTATTTTCTCTACTTTTCCCCGCATTCGCCGTTTTCCGGGACGGTCGATGGAAATCTTTACTTCTTCCTCCGGCAATGTTTCCGGAATCGTAAACTTTAGTTTTCTTGGATTCCCCTGTTCGTTTTCTTGCCAGTATACCGCCTGACCAAATCCTTTTTCATCTAAGCGGTGAACCTTTACATCATAGGTTGTCTTATCTGTCATGATTAACCACCTTCAATTTATATAAATAAACTTGCGTAAATATTGATATAAGAAACAACATAATAAGCATTATACATAGAATTTGCCGTGCTGTCACCAATTGCTTAATGCAGAAAATCCGACGATTGGGTCATCTTCGTTGTATCTACCACCACGCTATTTACATTGCCTGATAAAATTTCAATGAGCTGTTCTGCCATATACTCTGGAGAATGTTGATAACCTGTTTTCACCCACTCGGTAATCAAGCCAAATAAGGCATAGGCGTTATACGTAGCCAAAAGCTCGATATCTACTTTTTTATTTTTGTTCATGACAAAGTGATAGTCCCGCCTGATTAAATTTCTTAATAACTGAATGATTTTCGTTTCATATGCTGCAAGTTTCGGCGAACAAATAACCGTAGAATAGAATTCGGAATAAGTAAGGACATGCTTAAAAATATTGACACTGTGACTATTTAAATTGCTGACCATGAACCGCTCTGTCTGCAAATAGGGAGCTTTATACGCTTCGATAAAATCTTGACAAACATCATGAACCAGCTCATCAAATAATTCTGCGATGGATTGATAGTGATAGTAAAATGTCCCCCGGTTTAAATTAGCCCGATGGACGAGATCGGTAATCGTAATGTGATCCAAATCTTTTTCCTTTAAGAGTTCCAATAAAGCTTTCTTTAGAGCATCCTTTGATTTTGCTCCCCTTCGCACTTCTTTCATTTTCCCCTCTCCCATCATGCTATTTCTTCTAAAATTATACATTATTCACTCAATTTGTACAAAATTGGACAAAACACACAAAATTGTATATTGAATTCCCTTTTTCCGTCTCGTATACTCAATATGTAAGCGTTATCATTGAATATGAATAGGGGGAATGTTTCATGAAATTGGACGGAAAAGTAGCTGTTGTAACTGGAGCAGCCTCGGGCATGGGAAAGGCAATTGCCACCCTGTATGCAAAAGAAGGAGCAAAAGTCGTTGTTGCTGACCTGAATAAAGAAGGTGCAGAGCAAGTTGTCGAGGAAATTTCAAATGACGGCGGAGTTGCAACGGCAGTACAAGTCAACGTTGCTAAACTGGAAGACATTGAGCATATGATTGATACTGCAGTAAATAAATACGGAACATTGGATATTTTGGTAAATAACGCTGGGATTATGGATGGATTTGAACCTGTCGGAGACATTAGCGATGAAAAATGGGATCTCATTTTTGAAGTAAATACGAAGGGAGTGATGCGGGCAATTCGCAAAGCGATTCCGATTTTCCTGGAAAAAGGAGAAGGCGTCATCATTAATACCGCTTCCACAGGCGGATTAAACGGCGCTCATGCCGGGGTAGCTTATGGAGCTTCGAAACATGCGGTAGTCGGTATTACGAAAAATACGGGCTTTATGTATGCGCAGAAAGGAATTCGCTGTAATGCGATTGCCCCGGGTGCCGTGGAAACGAACATCATGAGCTCTGTTAAAGACGTGAACGAATTTGGGGCCAGCCGTGCCCGTGTTGCCCAAAGTGTTATCCCTCGGGCAGGAAAACCGGAAGAAATTGCACAAGTGGCACTGTTCCTTGCTTCCGATGAATCCAGTTTTGTCAACGGAACAGTTGTTGTGGCCGATGCCGGCTGGACTGCTGCGTTTTGAAAAATGATTCCCGATATAGGCAACCGTTCTTTTAATGAGGTTTGAGATCTAATAATAAATTTTACCGTATCATTCCACTGAATGATACGGTATTTGCTTTTCCAGTCCCACCAGCCTGGCCGCTGGGAATTAGATCCGCCATACCTCGAAGGAATCATCCGTACTATCGATTTATCATCCGATCTAATGTGAAATCTTCCATCCCGCTAAAAGAATCTGCCAACATTCAATAACTATCTGCCAAAATCGGCAAAGAATCAGCTACTCCCTCGGGCTAATCTTCCAAATACCAAATAAATCGGCATAATCGTCTATCCATCGTCCTTACAAATCAATTATCATCATTACTTCGAACGGACGTCATGAAAATCCCGAAGGGCGTTGCTTAACATATAAAAGCCTAATACGAACAGGGTAATCGTAATTCCCGGTGCAAACGTATACCACGGTGCGCTTACGATATAGGACTGGGCATCTTTCAGCATCCGCCCCCAGCTAGGGTCTGGCGGCTGTACCCCAAGTCCCAAGTAGCTTAAACCTGCTTCCGCCAGCATAGCTACTGCAAAGGCAACCGAACCAGCTACAATTAAAGGAGATAAAATATTCGGCAAAATATGTTTCATTATAATTTTCCATGGCCGCAAACCGGCCAGTTTTGCAGCCAGCACATATTCGGCTTCTTTTTGCTGGATAACCCCGCTCCGGGCAATTCTCGCGATTCCCGGAATGGCGATAATCCCTAAAGCAATAGCTGTGTTTATCATTCCTGTGCCAAAAACAGCAACTAACATTAACGCTAAAATAATTCCCGGAAATGCCATTAATGCATCGATCATCCGCATAAAAATTTCATCCACCCAGCCGCCAATATAGCCGGCAGCAGCACCAATCAGCGTGCCAAACACCATTCCGATACCGACAGCAAATGCCCCGACAAAAAAGGCAGTCTGGGTTCCATTCATAATCCGGCTAAAAATATCCCGACCAAATTCATCCGTGCCAAACCAATGGTCTGCACTTGGAGGCTGTAACTTTCCCGCGATATCCATGGAATTTACGTCATAAGGCGTATAGAAAAAGCTGACAACCATCATGATCAGATAAAAGGAGAGTATTCCTGCACCGACGATAAAGTTGACATTTTTCAAATATTTTCGTAACTGTTTCATCTTTTTCCCCCTAGCGAAGCCTTATCCGAGGATCTAGCATCGTGTACAACATGTCGATAACAAAGTTTACAACAACGACCATGATGGTAATATACATGACGATTCCTTGCACGAGCGGAAAATCCCGATAGCTGATGGATGTTACGAGCAAGCTTCCAAGTCCAGGCAAACCAAAGACTTGTTCAACAATAACCGTTCCGGCAACGACTTCCACAAAAATCAGTCCGAGCACCGTTAAAATTGGGACCATCGAATTGCGCAATACATGCTTATAAATAACAATACTCTCCTGAATTCCTTTGCTCCGGAGTGTCCTTACATAATCCAGCTTCATCTGGTCAATCACCGTGTTGCGAACGTAGCGAAAGGTAATGGCAATTTGCGGAATAGCAATCGTTATTGCCGGCAAAAGCAGCGAACCGAGAGCCCCTTCGATGCTTACCGACCAAGGGACATAACCGCTAATAGAAAAAAAGTCAAAACGCATGCCGATATAAATCATCAGCAGCATACCCAGCCAGAAGGCAGGGATGGCCATCCCAAGCTGGGTCAATGCAGAAAAGACGATATCGCTTCCTTTATTTTGCCGTTTCGCAAGGAAAATTCCTAAAGGAATAGCAACGACAATAACGATTGAAAGGGACAAAAAGGCAAGCGAAAGGGTTACCGGCAGCCGGTCGATAATTAAATCGATGACCGGCTGGGAAAACCGAATCGATTGCCCCAGGTCACCGGTAAATAGTCCCCCAATCCAATTTGCATACTGAACGTGGAGAGGCTTGTCCAGCCCTAATTGTTTTTCCAACGTTTCCACTTGCACTTCGTCTGCTTCCGGTCCGAGCATAATGCGTACCGGATCTCCCGGTATTACTTGAAACACAGCAAAGGTAATGACCGATACGAGCGCGATAGTGATGAGAAACAATAAAATTTTCCGCAACAATAAGGCCATGGATGCCAATTCCTTTCTACTCCGCAAATCTTACTTCAGATAAATCATGGAAGAAATACGGATATAATTGATACCCTTCCAACTTCGGATTCAGTGCCCAAATAATCTGATAGTCTGCCATATAAACGGCAGCGGCATCTTCACTTAACACTTCCTGTGCCCGATGGAACATCTCCACTTGCTTGTTTTCATCCGTTTCGACGATTACTTCCTCCATCAGCTGATCAAACTCCTCATTGGAGTAATTGAAGAAGTTGTTGCTTGCTTCCGTATGGTATCGTTTGATCGTTTCATACGGGGATAGCACGCCGGTAAAATCAATAATCGTCATATCATAATCCCGGCCTTGATAAATCCTCTCCAGCCAAATACCCCATTCAACTACTTCAATTTCCGCCTCAATTCCTGCTTCCCGTAAATTTTCTACAACCACTTGAGCGACATTGGAGTACAGCTCGGCATGGGATGAAATAGATAAAGTCGTTTTAAAGCCATCCGGATATCCTGCTTCGGCAAGCAATTCCTTGGCCTTTTCCACATCATGAGGATAGACGTCCTCCAGTCCTTCTTTAAAGTACGCACCCATGGCCGGACTCATATTGGAGCCTAATTTCGTTGCATAGCCGTTAAACGCTGCATCAATCACATCGTCTTTATTGATTGCATAGTTCATCGCCTGTCTAATCCGTTGATCCTGAAATGGCTCCCGTTCCTGATTAAAGCCTAGAAGCAACACCGTATTGCTGTCTTGATATTCTAGCTGAAAATCATTTTCCACCTCGGGGATGCGATGAGACCCGACAGCAACAATATCCATTTCACCAGACTGTAACGCCAAAAGGGCAGTCTGGTCATCTGGCTGGAAGGTGAAAGTTACTTTATCCAGATATGGCAACCCTTCTTGCCAATAGTTTTCATTTTTATCCAAAATCAAATTGCTTTCCGGATTGTAGCTGTTAAATTTAAACGGACCGGTTCCAATCGGGTTGTCATTATGTTTGCCATCATTGCTTTTTGGCAAAATCGCCGAATCTAAAGCAGTTAAATAGGATAGAAACGCCGAATTCGGCTCCTTCAGTGTAATAACAACGGTGTTTTCATCCGGTGCTTCAACGGAAGCAATAATTTCAAAGTTAGCATCTAACGGCTCACCTGTTTCTTTGCCCATTAACCGTTCGAAGGTGTAGATAACATCTTCTGTGGTGAGGGGATCGCCATTATGGAAGGTGACATTATCCCTCAGAGTAAATGTGTATGTTAGACCATCTTCAGAAACGGAATAGTCTTCCGCCAATGCTGGTTTCAATGACCCGTCTGTATCGCCATAAAGCAGGCCGTCAAACATGTTTAAAATCATTTGAAACGTAATGGATGCTTCCGCCATATGGGGATCCAAAAAGTCTGGATCATTATTAATTCTCACATTAATTTCATTTTTATCCGCCGTTTCCTTTCTTTCCCCGTTACTTTCTCCCGAATCTTTTGAACAAGCAGCCAATATGATGAAAAAGAATAATATGCTTGTAATAAACGCTAGTTTTCTCACAGCGCTATCCCCCTTTTATTTTACAATATATTCCTCCAATGATTGTTCTCCCTGCAGCAACGACACTACTTCCATTGTCGACGGCACGATAATGCAATCGGTTAACTCTTCTACCCCTTTATGGCCAAAGCGGTTTAGAACAATGGTTTGAATGCCTGCCTTTCCGGCACCGATTACGTCGTCATAGTAGTTGTCTCCTACATATAATACTTCCTCCGGCAAGTACCCGGATTCTTTCAAAAGCAGTTCGAACATTTTAGCATCCGGCTTACCGGAGCCAACTTCCGAAGAAACATAAATATAGTCAAAATAATCATCAATTCCAAGGGAAGCAAGCAATTTTCTGCATGACTTGTCCCAATTGGACAGGAGCCCCAGCTCATAACCTTCTCGTTTTAACGTTTCCAGCACCTTTTTCGTATGGGGAAACAATTTCCAAAACGGTTTGTTCTGAGCTTGCTCAATAAAAAATTGTACCTGTTCAAACAGATTAAAACGAAATCTTAAGCGGTAATTGACAGTCCCGATATACCAGGGCATATACGTTTCCGGAGCATGTCCAAAGACGCCCGGATAGTCCCGCATAAACATTTTATCCGCCAAATGGAAAGCAAGATCTACCTCGTCCTTCGATCGATCAAGCCCTTTATGCCGCAAATAGGCGAGGTAATCTTCCACCCTTTCGTTATAGACTAATGTGTATCCAAGGTCAAAGGTTACGAGTTTAATATTTTCAAAGTTCATCATACTTTGCTCCTTTACAAGCCGCAGCAAATTGACCGGCTTTATTTATTCGATTTGCTTTTATAAGCCGGGATGCCGGAAATTTCCTCTGCAGCTTTTATTGCTCGTATAATTGCCATTTCCATCGCTTTTGCTGCCATGTTGGCGACGAGATCAACAGGATACTTGTCCCCGCCCGTTGCCAAAGCAAAAATTGTATCGCCGTCATTCATCGTATGGGAAGGAAAAATCGTCCTTGCCAGTGCGTTATGGGTCACCTGAGCGACTTTCGTTGCCTCTGCCTTCGTCATTGTCGTATTTGCTGCCACCGCGCCAATTGTCGTGTTTCCTCCGGCAAAGGTTTCGATGGATGGCAATGTTTCCAGAAGTTTCATGCTGTCCATAATTTCGCCGGTTTCTTTATTTACAGGACCGGCTAAAATTTCGCCAGCAGACGGATCCCGAACATCTCCAACCGCATTGACAGCAACGATGGCACCAACGGTTAGCCCGTTCTTTAGCTGAATAGAGGCCGAGCCTAATCCCCCTTTCATACATTGGTCTGGTCCCGCCAGTTTACCGACGGTGGCACCGCAGCCTGCCCCGCTGTTGCCCAATGCAAATTCCCCAGCCGCTGCTTTCTTTGCCGCTTCATAGCCCATTTCCTTCGTCGGGCGAATTTTGCCGTTGCCGACGAGCAAATCGAATAACACCGCTCCAGGGACAATCGGCACGTTGAAACCGGCAACATCCAGTCCAATTTTCTTTTCCTCCAAATATTGCATGACACCCGATGCAGCTTCTAGCCCATAGGCACTTCCGCCGGTTAGACAGATTCCGTGAACTTTATCTACCGTATTTACTGGATTTAACAGATCTGTCTCCCTCGTTCCCGGTGCTGAACCGCGGACATCAACACCGCAAGTTGCTCCCTTTTCTGTGAGAATTACCGTACAGCCGGTAAGGGCATCCATGTTTTCCGCATTTCCCACTTTTATTCCAGGCACGTCGGTTATATTTCCGTAAACCAACTCTTCACTCCCTTTAATCTATCTATAAAATTCTACCTGTATTTTTCCTATATTCATATTATAATAATTTTTAAAAGTATCCTATAAAAACTTTACGATTTTAATAGATAATATTTACCAAATTTTTAGCCGCTCAAAGGGGAATATTTATGGAAAAAAGGGAAACGATAGCTGTCGGGACAATGGCAGCCGATGATATTTTATTGGAAGTCGAGCATTTGAAAACGTACTTTTATCTGGGGAAAGATAAAGTCGCCAAAGCAGTCGATGATGTAAGCTTTGCGATTAAACGGGGCGAAACCGTTGCCCTTGTCGGAGAATCCGGGAGCGGAAAAAGCGCCACCTCCTTATCGATTATGGGATTAGTACCTTCTCCAGGAAAAATTGTCTCCGGGTCTATCAAACTAAATGGAAAGGAATTAACGCGACTTTCCGAAAAGGAAATGAACAACGTTCGCGGCCGGGATATTGCGATGATTTTTCAGGAACCGATGACTTCCCTTGACCCGTTATTTCCAATCGGAGACCAAATTGCCGAATCATTACTTCGACACAAAAAATTGAAGAAAAAAGAAGCGAAAGAATTAGCCATAGAATTATTGAAAAAGGTTGGATTTGTCCGGGCGGAAAAAATGATGAAGGAATATCCCCACCAGCTTTCCGGCGGAATGCGGCAGCGGGTTATGATTGCCATTGCTATGGCCTGTAATCCACAGCTTTTGATTGCCGATGAACCGACTACAGCGTTAGACGTTACGATTCAAGCCCAAATTCTTGACCTGATGATGGATGTGAAGGAAGAATTCGATTCGGCTATTTTATTAATAACCCATGATTTAGGAGTCGTTGCTGAAACAGCTGACCGGGTTCTAGTCATGTATGGCGGTCAAATCGTTGAAGAAGGCACGGTGGAGGAAATCTTTCAGCAGCCGAAACATCCATATACGAAAGGATTGCTGAAAAGCATGCCTTCTTTAGAAATGGAAGTTGAGCGCCTTGATGCAATTCCTGGTTCCGTTCCCCCTTCCCACCAGTTTCCTGTCGGGTGCCGCTTTGCCGACCGATGTAAATTTGCCATGGAAATTTGCCAAAAGGAAAATCCAGCACTTTTCCAAACAAACGGTGGGCGCAAAGTCCGCTGCCATCTATATGAAAGTGAGGAGGGCGAACATGAATAACAAGGAAAAAATACTCGAAGTCAAGCAGCTAAAAAAATATTTTCTCCTCCGTAACGGACTGTTCCGAACCTCCTCCGCTTCCATTAAAGCAGTGGACGATATTAGTTTTGCTGTTTATCAAGGGGAAACATTAGGAATTGTCGGTGAATCCGGCTCAGGGAAATCGACGTTGGGCAGAACAATTTTGCGCCTATATGAGCCGACGGACGGAGATATTTGGTTCCAAGGAAAAAATATTGCTCCATTGGGGGAACGGGAACTGAAACCTTTCCGGAAAGACATGCAGATGATTTTTCAGGATCCCTTTTCTTCCTTAAATCCCCAGTTTACGATAAAGCGAATTGTGGAAGAGCCGTTTCTCGCCCAGAGCAAGCTGTCGAAAAAGGAAAGGACGGAAAAGGTGCTGCAGCTGCTGGAAAAGGTAGGATTATCTGAAGATGCCTTAACGAAACATCCCCATGAATTTTCCGGAGGGCAGCGTCAACGGATTGGCATTGCCCGTGCCCTTGCGATGAACCCTAAATTCATTATTGCCGATGAGCCGGTATCGGCATTGGACGTATCGATACAAGCCCAAGTACTCAATTTAATGAAAGATTTGCAGGAAGAATTTCACCTTACCTATCTGTTTATTTCCCACGACTTGAGTGTTGTCAAACATATTAGCGACCGAGTTGGGGTCATGTATCTTGGCAGAATCATGGAGATCGGGCCAAAAAATGCAATTTACGATAATCCGCTCCACCCGTATACGAAAGCTTTATTATCTTCCGTTCCCAAGACCAATCTAAAGGCCAAAAGAGAAAGAATTACGTTACATGGAGAACCGCCAAATCCAGCAGAGCCGCCATCTGGCTGTGCTTTTCGCACCCGCTGCCCTTTTGCCCATGACCGTTGCATAACCGAACGGCCAAAACTTGCCCATCAAGGAGAAGGGCATTTCGTTGCCTGCCACCTGTTTGAGAAAACCGCAGCGAATAGCCTATCATCTTAAAGGACATCCAGAACAAAGGATGTCCTTTTATTTTTCATATGATTTGTACAAATCTTTCCTTGCCGGTCATACATATATACTAATCTTTCATTTTCACGCTTTAGAAAGGAGAATTTTTCATGAAAAGTGCATTCCCAATCATCGGGCTATTGGCGGTGCTCCTTTTTGTTGCCATGCAGGAAGGAAATGCCGGTACGATTCACGGCGGCGTGCCGATATATGAGGAAGAAAGCAATGCAGAAGTAGATGTCTTTCAGCAGGCGGAACAAGTGCCAGCCTCCCTCGAATATCAGCTGGAAGAAATACGTGAAAAAGACGGCTACACAATTGAAGTTTACCGTGAGTACGAAATATACCGGAATGAAAACGGAACGATTGTAAAAATGATACCAACAGACCATTACAACTACTTAAGATATGAAAAATAAGCTATTTCCTTTAAGCCCATCTTGCTTTACTCCCTCGGATATGTCGGATATACTGAAGCAAAAGACGAAATTATAAAAATATTCCTTAAACTGGAGGAGGGACAAGAATTGGAACATGATGTTATCGTCATAGGTGCGGGATTGGCAGGATTAGTTGCAACGTGCGAACTGGCTGATGCCGGGAAAAAAGTATTATTATTGGACCAGGAACCGGAAGCGTCATTTGGCGGACAAGCATGGTGGTCTTTCGGCGGACTCTTTTTTATTGATTCTCCGGAACAGAGACGTCTTGGCATTAAAGACTCGGAAGAATTGGCCTGGCGGGACTGGATGCACTCCGCCGGATACGACCGGGAAGAAGATGAAGACAAATGGGGAAAAAAATGGGCAGAAAAATATTTAGAATTTGCAGCCGGCAAGAAGAGAGAATGGCTGCAAAAGCTTGGCATCAGGTTTTTCCCTATTGTCGGCTGGGCAGAGCGGGGAGCTGTTCTCCCCAATGGATACGGAAACTCGGTCCCCCGGTTCCACATTACTTGGGGTACCGGTCCTGGACTCGTTGCGCCTTTTGCCCAAAAGGTCAGGAATTATATTGCAACCGGTCAAGTAGATTATAAAGCTCGCCATCGTGTTGATCAATTGCTTAAAGAAAACGGTGCGGTTACCGGGGTATACGGCTCCATTTTAGAGCCAAGTTCAGCTGGCCGTGGAGAAGACAGCAACCGTAACGTAATTGGAGAATTTAAATATCGTGCTCAGGCAGTACTCGTTGCGAGCGGCGGAATCGGCGGTAATTTTGATCTGATACGCAAAAATTGGCCGAGCCGCTTAGGAGCTCCTCCAAAACAAATGATTTCCGGAGTGCCGAAGCACGTAGACGGGCGCATGCTCGCCATTGCCGAGGAAGCTGGCAGCCGGATTGTAAACCGGGATCGGATGTGGCATTATACGGAAGGAATAAAAAATTGGGCGCCAATTTGGAGCCGGCACGGCATTCGCATTTTGCCGGGACCATCCTCCCTGTGGCTTGACGCGGAAGGAAACCGATTCAAGGAACCAAATTACCCTGGCTTTGATACGTTAAGCACACTGGAAGCAATCCAAAAAACCGGCTATGATTATTCCTGGTTTATCCTTACCCAAAAAATAATCGAAAAAGAATTTGCCTTATCCGGATCTGAACAAAATCCCGACATTACAGGGAAGAGCATTACACAAGTACTAAAACGAGTATTGCCTGGAGCACCTGGGCCAGTACAAGCCTTTATGGATAAAGGAGAAGATTTTATCATTGCCAACGAATTGGATACCCTCGTTGAAGAGATGAACCGTTTATCCGGAGATTCTTTACTGGATCCTGGTTCGATTCGCAGGCAAATCGCAGAACGGGATGAAATAATTATGAATCCCGCGGCGAATGATACACAAATTAACGCGATTCACGAATCCCGTAAGTACATTAGCGAAAAACTAATCCGCGTTGCGCCGCCGCATCAAATGCTCGATTCGGATAATGGGCCGTTAATTGCTGTCCGTTTGCATATTCTTAGCCGGAAAACGCTAGGCGGACTGCAAACCGACTTGCAAGGAAGAGTCCTCGATTTAAATGGGTATCCGATTGACGGATTGTATGCTGCAGGGGAAGTGGCCGGCTTTGGCGGCGGAGGACTGCACGGTTATCGCTCTTTGGAAGGAACTTTTTTAGGCGGATGCTTATTCACCGGCCTTGTTGCAGGGAAAAATATAGCGGAAGCCCTTGGCAGCAGGAACGTGCATAGTTCCGATGCTATCCAAGTTTAATGTCGAGCCTTTTTCCCGGGAAATATTCTTTTATTCTTTATTTTTTCCATTACACACAGACTACGATAGTAAAAGGTGAGGAAAATGAAAATACGCCAATTACGTCAGGATGAAAATCCGCCGATGGATTTACTGCTATTAGCTGATCCATCGAGGGAATCGATTGCCGATTATTTGGAACGCGGCGAATGTTATATTGCTGAAAATGAAGCAGGCAAAGTCATCGCGGTTTACGTCCTGCTTTCCACTAGACCACAAACAGCAGAATTAGTAAACATTGCTGTTTGTGAGGAAGAACAAGGGAAAGGAATCGGAAAGAAATTACTCTTGGATGCCATTCAAAGAGCTCGATTTAAAGGATATAAAACGTTGGAAGTAGGTACTGGAAATTCCAGCATCGGCCAGCTTGCATTCTATCAAAAATGCGGATTTAGAATTACATCTATTGATTACGATTTCTTTACTAGGCATTATGAAGAAAAGATTTATGAAAATGGAATTTGGTGCAGAGATATGATTCGCTTAACACTAGATTTAGTATAAATATGCTCCCTTTATGGAAGACAGATTCAATCTGACTTCCTGAGGGAGTTTTTTTATATTTTCTCCCCTCATTTTATGATCTGGCGGTACCGGGTTGGAGACGCAGGACCAAAAAGAACTCCCTATCAATCGTTTTTTTCTATATTTTCGATGTAGTTTATCGCGAAGCACGTGCTCTCGGTGAATATCTCTCTCTTTTTGCTGAAATCAACCATGACACGCGCTCTCTCGGTTGATTCTCCACGTTTTTCTTCCGCAATCTGCCGTGACACGCACTCTCTCGGTTGATTCTCCACGTTTTTCTTCCGCAATCTGCCGTGACACGCACTCTCTCGGTTGATTCTCCACGTTTTTCTTCCGCAATCGGCCGTGAGAGGAGCTCTCTAGGCGCCCAATCCAGCCACAAGAACCATTCCCATGAAAATTCTCGGAAAAAAGCGTGGCACTTTTCATCAGTACCACGCATGAACTCTTATTTTTTCCCTTCCAGCAATTTCTTTTTCTCCTGCACCAGCCGCTGAAATTCCTCTTCTAGCCCTGGAGAAGGTTCCGTACTTAATCTGCTCAGCACGTCAGTTATTTTTGTTTCAATTACTAGCAGCTGTTCATCTCTAGTTCCAACTTCTTCCACTTCTTTAGACTCTACATTAAAACTGTCACGAATAATAATTTGCTGATCTTTTATTTCTAAAATCTTGTTGGCGATTTTTTCCACAAACATCCGGTCATGGGATACAAAAAGCAAGGTGCCTTCATAATCTATAAGCAACTTTTCCAGCGCTTCCATCGCTTCAATATCCAAAAAATTGGTCGGTTCGTCCAGTACGAGGGTATTGCTGTCACTGACAAATATTTTTGCCAATGCTACTTTAACCCGTTCCCCTCCGCTTAGTACTTTAACTTTTTTGTATACATCGTCCCGCCGGAAATGCAAGCGGGCTAAAACCGTACGAATCATTGTTTCCGACTGTTTTGACCCCTCCATTACGTTGTCCAAAATCGACCGGTCCTCGTCCAGCAGGGATAAATCTTGCCTAAAATAGCCAATTTGACAGACAGGTGAAACTTTCACCCCATCCTCCCTGCGCAAAATCTTGTTAATGAGCGTCGTTTTTCCGGTGCCATTATTGCCGACAATAGCAACCTTTTCACCGGCTTGAATCGAAAAAGAAACCGGGTTCCAAAGCAGCCGGCTGCCAATTCTTCCTTCGAGCTCATTTACTTGAACAATTGTGCGATTTTTCATTTTTGCTTCGTTTGGCAGCTCCATTTTTAAAGGCGGCTCTTCAAACGGTTTCTCCACTTTTTCTAATTTTTCAATACGCGACTCCATCGCTTTTGCGGCTTGGTGCAATTTTTTCTGTTTCTTGGCAAAATAAGGTTTTGCCCCGGTTATTTTCGCTTCGGATTGGCTCGTTTGCTTCGGCTTTTTCGTCGCCCTTGCCGCCTTATCCGTTTTTAATCGGAGCGCTCTTTCCAATTGTTTTTTCTTCGCAATGTATTTTTCATATTCTGCCCATGCCTGTTCTTCCTGTTGTTCTTTAAGCTGCTTATATTTTGAATAATTTCCCGGATAGATGTTAACCGTCTCGTCTTCTATTTCCCAAATAATATTGCATACGTGGTCAAGAAAGGTCCGGTCGTGGGAAATGACTATAAATGCGCCTTGCCAGTGATTCAGCGTATTTTCTACCCATTCAATATGTTTTGTATCTAAATGGGTCGTCGGCTCATCGGCAAGCAACACTCCAGATTGTTTGGAAAAAGCTGTTTGAATATACTGCTGCGTAATTTCACCGCCGCTTTTTTCCACATCCTGCCTTTTTAATTGGGGCACATATTCTACCTGTGCATAACGTTCTATTTTTCCTGATTCTGCCGGAACAATTCCCGCCAGCACTTTAAATAAAGTTGTTTTCCCTACCCCGTTTTTGCCGATAAGGCCAATCCGATCCCCATCATGGACTTCTAATTTTTCCGTTTTTAGTAACGTTCTAGCTCCAACTGTAACAACTAAATCCGTTGCATAAAGTAACATACAATTCCCCCATTTCTTCCGGAGGCACAAAAAAACCTCCATATTCACATCAGAATAGGAGGCAACCCGAAAAAAGGCCGAAAAATATCTGCTTTTTTCCGAACAAAATTACCAATCCTATTCTGAATATTTTCCATAAAAGGGCATACTGGTCCTATAGCCAGGAAAATCTCAATCCTCATTCTTTTATGGAAATATTACGGAAAATAGGATTAGTTTTTCATTCGGATAAATTCGTCCTTTCATATTAAAGTTACATTTATTTTATAAGAAAAGATGTATCGATGTCAAATTACTCTTTTTTTAAGTTTACCGATTTTCTTTGTTATACCTTCAATCCATTCGTATTTTTTAATCGAAGAAACTTGAATTTATATTTCTGTGTGGAAAAAGTTTATTTTTACCAACACAA
>NZ_BMEV01000037.1 GCF_014637175.1 Compostibacillus humi
CCAAAATATACTAATTTAGCTGTTTAATATAACCATATTATCCCATATTTCGTATATTTTGGGGTATACTTTGTAGAAAATTATCACGAAGAATTTTTACTCTTCAGCGCTGTCATCCAGGAACAAACCGGATCCCTTCCCTCTCTCCCCAAAACAGCTGCAAATTATCCACATCCCCTGTCAACAAATTTCTGCAGCGAATTTTCTTTTCCAACAAATATCGACAAAAAATCCACACCAAAAGGCCTATGTGGATAAAAACAATAAACAGCCGTTTATTTATGTGGATAAGTGCAGAAAAGCCATTGCATGATAAGGTTTTTTCTGATATCATATTTATGTTTTCACTTGTGGAAAGTATTTCATGTTTTCTTCTTATCCACAAAATGTGGATAAGCTGTGGATTAAATTATTCACATTGTGAAAACTTTTTTTATTTTATCTGTGGATATCGTTGAAGATTTTTTTTATAGTTATATATAAGATAATTTTCATTTCCCCTACTAAAGTAATAAAACGTACTTACTTCCAATCGGCCTTTTAACATAGAAGGTTTTTTTTGCGATTTTTGAAAGGAGTGGAATCTTCTTGGAAAATATCGATGAGCTGTGGGAAATTACGCTGAAAAAGATAGAAGAGAAAGTAAGCAAACCCAGCTTTGAGACTTGGCTGAAAAATACGAGAGCAGACAGTATTGAAAAAAACACGCTCATTATTACTGCTCCGAACGAGTTTGCCAGAGATTGGCTGGAGAACCAGTACACCGATTTAGTCTCTGACATTATTACGGAAATTACCGGCTCTACTTTAAACATAAAATTTATCATTCCGGACAACATGCCAGAAATTATTGAAGAAAAGCCTGTTCCCAAGCCAACAAGCTCCACAAGCCACGACACAAAAACGATGCTCAATCCAAAATATACATTCGATACCTTTGTCATTGGCGCAGGAAACCGTTTTGCCCATGCAGCATCTCTAGCCGTTGCCGAAGCACCAGCCCAGGCATATAATCCTCTTTTTATTTATGGAGGGGTCGGACTTGGAAAAACTCATTTAATGCATGCCATTGGCCATTACGTGCTGGAGCACAATCCGAACGCGAAAGTCGTGTATATGACTTCAGAGAAATTTACCAATGAATTCATTAATGCCATCATGGATAATAAAACGACCGCCTTTCGCAATAAATACCGCAATGTGGACGTCCTGCTAATTGATGATATTCAATTTATTGCGGGAAAAGAATCAACTCAGGAAGAATTTTTCCATACATTTAACACGCTGCACGAAGAAAGCAAACAAATCATCATATCCAGCGACCGGCCGCCTAAAGAAATTCCCACATTAGAAGACCGGCTCCGTTCCCGGTTTGAATGGGGGTTAATTACAGATATTACCCCTCCGGATCTGGAAACGAGAATAGCCATTTTGAACAAAAAGGCAAAGGCAGAAGGGTTAGATATACCGAATGAAGTGATGCTCTACATCGCCAATCAAATCGATACGAATATCCGTGAATTGGAGGGAGCATTAATCCGCGTTGTTGCCTACTCTTCTCTAGTAAACAAAGACATAGACGCGGCGCTTGCAGCTGAAGCTTTAAAAGATATTGTGCCAAGCAATAAGCCAAAAACGATTACAATCCGAAATATTCAGGAAGTAGTTGGGCAAAAATACAACCTCCGTCTCGAAGATTTTGCTGCGAAAAAACGGACGAAGTCGATTGCTTTCCCGAGACAGATTGCCATGTATTTATCGAGGGAACTAACAGATTATTCTTTGCCGAAAATCGGGGATGAATTTGGGGGCCGGGATCATACTACCGTAATTCATGCCCATGAAAAAATTGCAAAACTAATTAAAAAGGATGCGCAATTGGAACGGGACATTGAAGAAATTATAAAAAAACTGAAATCATAAACTATCAATTTATCCCCATGTGAATTATGTTTATCAATTCCCGATCCTTATGAACACCTTATCCACATGTGGACAACCTTATTTTCGTAGAGTGAATTTTGGTTATCCACATAATCACAGAGACTATTACTTTTATTATTATATTTTTATTATAAAATAAATATAAAGAGAACTTCCCTAGGAGGAATTTTTTATGAAATTTACGATACAGAGAGATTTACTAATTTCCAGCTTGCAAAATGTTATGAAAGCAATCTCCCCTCGTACAGTCATTCCGATTTTAACAGGGATTAAAGTAGAAGCTTCTCACAATGGAATTACGTTAACAGGGAGCAACTCGGATATTTCAATTGAATCTTTTATTCCTGCCGAAGAAGAAGAAAAAGTGAACGTGGAGCATATTGAAGAAGGAAGCATTGTTTTGCATGCGAAATATTTTCCGGAAATCATCCGCAAATTGCCGGAGGATATCGTATCTATTGAAGTTGATTCCAGTTTGAAAACGGTCATTCGTTCAGGCAAAGCTGAATTTAATTTAAACGGCCAAGACGCCGAAGAATATCCGCTCCTGCCGAAAATTCAAACCGATGATACTTTTGAAATGCCTGTCAATGTATTGAAAAATATGATAAAACAAACGGTTTTTGCCGTCTCGACAATGGAAACCCGCCCGATCTTAACAGGTGTAAATATGCGGCTCGCAAATAACCGGCTGCATTTCGTAGCAACGGACAGCCATCGGTTGGCTTCAAGGGAAGTGGAAATTCAAGATGCTGCGGTACAGTTTGAAAATGTTGTCGTGCCTGGAAAAAGCTTGCATGAATTGAATAAAATTTTAAGCGACACTGACGAACTGATTCAAATCAGTGTTACGAACAACCAAATTTTATTCCGGACAAAAAATATCAACTTCCTGTCCCGGCTTTTGGATGGGAATTATCCGGAAACAGATCGGCTAATCCCGACCCACAGCAAAACAAAAATCAAGATGAAAACGAAGGAATTGCTGCATACAATTGATCGGGCCTCACTTTTGGCAAAGGATGAAAAAAATAATGTCGTTCGTTTATCCACCGAAGGAAATATGATCGAAATATCCAGCAATTCACCGGAAATCGGTAAGGTGGTAGAAAATATTTCTGCCATTTCGATGGAGGGCGAGGAATTAAAAATTTCCTTCAGTTCCAAGTATGTCATGGATGCTCTTAGGGCGATTGAATACGATGAAATAACGATTGACTTTACTGGAGCAATGCGTCCATTCATCATCCGTCCGGTAGAAGATGATTCCATTCTCCAGCTGATATTGCCAGTGAGAACTTTTTAATTCTTTTCGAAGCTCTTATCTGTCTGATGATAAGAGCTTCTTTCTTTTACCACAAATCTGACCTAGTGCAATGTACCCTTTATTTTCAAAAATAAGCTTGAATAGAAGGTTTTACTCTTTTCCCCTACCCCCTTCCTTTCCTTAATCAGAAAACTTTAGTAAAATAGAAATATGAAGGTTTTATGTGCATGTTAAAGCGGAAGCAGCTAGTCTTTAATCATAAAAAATAAATTTGGTGATTGCATTGCATGAAAAAGTGACAATAAGTACCGAGTACATTACGTTAGGCCAACTGATCAAAAAATTAAATATCCTTGACTCCGGCGGGATGGTGAAAGCCTTTATCCAGGAACAAGGTGCATTTGTAAATGGAGAAAAAGATTACCGCCGCGGCAGGAAAGTATATCCGGGGGACACGGTTGAAATTGAAGGCTTTGGCATTTATACCATTGTAAAAGAGGAATAATTCGCATGCATTTGGAACAATTGTCCTTAAAGAACTACCGGAACTATGAAAAATTAGATATCGAATTCAATGATAAAGTGAACGTCATTATAGGCGAAAATGCTCAAGGGAAAACAAACTTAATGGAAGCCATATACGTCCTAGCCTTTACAAAATCCCACCGGACATCCCACGAAAGAGAACTCATCCAGTGGGACAAGGATTATGCTAAAATAATAGGCAGAATATATAAGCGTAATCAAAGTTTCCCGGTGGAAATGATTATTTCTTCCAAAGGAAAAAAGGCGAAACTGAACCATTTAGAACAGCGGCGGTTAAGCGATTTTATCGGGGCGGTAAATGTTGTGATGTTTGCGCCCGAAGATTTAACTTTAGTGAAAGGATCTCCCCAAGTAAGGAGGAGATTTATCGATATGGAATTAGGACAAATCCAGCCGACATACATTTATCACTTGGCCCAGTACCAAAAGATCGTAAAGCAGCGGAACCATTTGCTGAAACAAATGCAGTTTCAAAACCAAAATAGGGCAATGCTGGAAATAATGACGGAACAGCTCATTGAACATGCGGCTATTATTCTGGAAAAACGATTTATTTTTATTGATTTGCTGGAGAATTGGGCAAAAGAAATTCATGCATCCATCAGCAGAGGTCTGGAACAGCTGGAAATCCACTATCGCTCGACAATTGAAGTATCAGAAGATACAAATAAGGAGACAATAGAAGATACGTATTACAGGAAATTTAAGGAAATACAAGACAAGGAAGTGGAGCGGGGAACGACGCTGATAGGTCCTCATCGGGACGACCTGGCATTCCATGTCAATAATAAAGATGTTCAGACTTACGGATCCCAAGGCCAGCAGCGAACTGCCGCCTTATCACTGAAACTTGCTGAAATTGAGCTAATCCATAAAGAAGTTGGAGAATATCCAATTCTTCTCCTAGATGATGTATTGAGCGAATTAGATGACTACCGACAATCCCATCTCTTGAATACGATTCAAGGAAAAGTACAAACCTTTGTTTCCACGACGAGCGTGGACGGTATTAACCATGACACGTTAAACAAAGCAGAACTATTCCGCGTTACAGCGGGGACCGTGGAAAAAGGATAAGAAGGGAATCAAAATATGTTTATCCATATTGGAAATGGAAATGTCATTCTGTCAGATAAAATTATTGCCATGATGGATTATCGAACAATTTCCAGCAGTTCTGAGAACTCGGAAGGAATGTTGGCGGAATTCGAAAAGGACAAAGAAGCAATCGGTTCTAAAAGGAACGCAAAATCTGTCATCATAACAACAGATAAAGTGTACTATACTTCTGTTGCTGTATCGACGTTGAAAAAACGGGAAAATATGCTTTCGGCGATTCGCAATATGGAAGATTTCACAAGCGAATCGGAGTGAAATAGAAAATAATAGTTTTTCATTAGAAATGAGAGTGAGAAAATGTCAATGGAAGAAAAAATATCTGTCGAACAAACGTATGATGCTGATCAAATACAAGTTTTGGAAGGTTTGGAAGCAGTTCGGAAAAGACCTGGTATGTACATCGGTTCAACGAGTGAAAAGGGTCTCCATCACCTCGTCTGGGAAATCGTCGACAATAGTATTGACGAGGCTTTAGCCGGCTATTGCGACACAATTGAAGTGACCGTGGAAGAGGATAATAGTATTACCGTGAAAGACAACGGACGGGGAATTCCGGTAGCGATTCAAAAGAAAACGGGACGGCCGGCATTGGAAGTCATCATGACCGTTTTGCACGCTGGAGGAAAATTTGGAGGCGGCGGATATAAAGTATCCGGCGGACTGCATGGTGTTGGCGCATCCGTTGTAAACGCCCTATCCAGCCATCTGGAAGTATATGTCCACCGGGACGGGAAAATCCATTACTTAAGTTTTGAAAGGGGCAAACCCCAAGGGGAAATTGAAGTAGTTGGAACGACAGATACGACGGGTACGATTACTCACTTCAAACCGGACCCGGAAATTTTTACGGAAACAACTGAATTTAATTATGAAACATTGTCCCAGCGGCTGCGGGAATTGGCATTTTTGAATAAAGGGTTAACCATTAAGCTGGAAGATAAACGATCCGGCCAGTCAGTGACGTATCACTATGAAGGCGGAATTATTTCCTATGTCGAGTTTATTAACCAAAATAAAGAAACGCTGCACGAGCCATTTTATACCGAGGGCAGCGCCCAAGATATCGTTGCGGAAATTGCCCTTCAGTATAATGACGGGTTTGCCTGTAATATATACTCCTTTGCCAATAATATTCATACGTATGAAGGCGGTACCCATGAAGTCGGGTTTCGGACAGGACTAACCCGGGTAATTAATGATTATGCAAGAAAAAACAATTTAATTAAGGAAAATGAAGCAAATCTTACCGGTGATGATGTCCGGGAAGGGATTACGGCCATCGTTTCCGTTAAACACCCAAATCCTCAATTTGAAGGACAGACGAAAACAAAACTTGGTAACAGTGAAGTCCGTGCCGTAACAGAGTCATTATTTTCGGAGGCATTTGCGACCTTTCTATTGGAAAATCCGCAAATTGCCAAAATAATTGTGGAAAAAGGAATTACAGCATCAAGAGCCCGGATTGCTGCGAAAAAAGCCCGGGAGTTAACGAGAAGAAAAAGCGCACTCGAAGTATCCAATTTGCCAGGGAAGCTTGCCGACTGTTCTTCCAAAGATGCTTCGATCAGTGAACTGTATATCGTGGAGGGAGACTCTGCGGGAGGTTCAGCAAAATCAGGAAGAGACCGTCATTTCCAGGCTATCTTGCCACTAAGAGGAAAAATTTTAAATGTGGAGAAGGCACGGCTGGACCGGATTTTATCCAACCATGAAGTGCGTTCCATGATTACTGCTCTAGGCACGGGCATTGGCGAAGATTTTGATATTACGAAAGCCCGATACCATAAAGTCGTCATTATGACCGATGCGGATGTAGACGGTGCCCATATCCGGACATTGCTCTTAACCTTTTTCTACCGTTTTATGCGGCCTTTAATCGAACATGGTTATGTGTATATCGCCCAGCCGCCGCTTTATAAAATACAGCAAGGAAAAACGGTGAAATATGCCTATAACGACAGAGAACTGGAAGAAATTTTGCAGCAATTGCCAAAAACACCGAAACCGGGGATTCAGCGGTATAAAGGTCTTGGAGAAATGAATGCGGAACAATTGTGGGATACAACGATGGATCCGGAGAAACGGACATTGCTGCAGGTGGAATTGGAAGATGCCATTGATGCAGACCGGGTATTTGATATGCTGATGGGTGACAAAGTCGAGCCTCGGCGCCGGTTTATTGAAGAAAACGCCAAATTCGTGAAAAACTTGGATATTTAAAAGCATAGAGATTCGAATGAAGGAAGCGGATCGTCCAGAATCTCTATGCTTTTTGGAAAATAGATCCTCTCTATTTTCCATACAGGAGGTATAGCAATGGAGGAAGAAAAACACGGAAGAATTCAAGAAGTAAATATTAGTAAAGAGATGCGCAATTCTTTCCTGGATTATGCGATGAGTGTTATCGTCTCACGGGCATTGCCCGACATTCGTGACGGCTTAAAGCCGGTACAGCGGCGGATTTTATATGCGATGAATGACTTGGGCATGCACTCGGACAAGGCCCATAAAAAATCAGCCCGGATCGTCGGTGAAGTAATCGGTAAATATCATCCCCACGGTGATCAGGCGGTATACGAAACGATGGTTCGGATGGCCCAGGATTTTAACTATCGTTACATGCTTGTAGACGGGCACGGCAACTTCGGTTCTATCGACGGAGATTCGGCAGCAGCGATGCGATATACAGAAGCGAGGATGTCGAAAATCTCCATGGAGCTGTTGCGGGATATCAATAAAGATACGATCGATTATCAGGACAACTATGACGGCTCCGAACGGGAACCGGTCGTTTTTCCGGCGCGTTTTCCGAATTTGCTCGTAAACGGCGCATCCGGCATTGCCGTCGGGATGGCGACGAATATGCCGCCCCACAATTTAGGCGAAACAATCGACGCGGTGCTTGCCTTAAGTAAAGACCCGGATATTACGGTGGAAGAAATTATGGAAGATTATCTCCACGGCCCGGATTTCCCGACCGGCGGACTGATACTCGGCCGGAGCGGCATTCGCAAAGCCTATGAAACTGGGAAAGGCTCGATTACTATTAGGGCAAAGACGAACATCGAAGAGCACCCTAACGGAAAGTCAACGATTATTGTGACGGAATTGCCTTTCCAGGTAAATAAGGCAAAACTAATTCAAAAAATCGCTGAACTGGTCCGGGAAAAGCGAATCGAGGGTATTACTGACCTTCGGGATGAGTCTGACCGGAACGGAATGCGGATTGTTATTGAACTCCGCAGGGATGCGAATGCGAATGTCATATTGAATAATTTATTCAAACATACGGCGATGCAAAGCAATTTCAGCATTAATATGCTTGCCCTCGTCGATGGACAGCCGAAAGTACTGACAATTAAAGAATGTTTAAAGCATTACTTGGATCACCAAAGAGTGATTATCCGACGCCGCACCGAATTTGAAAAGCGGAAAGCAGAAGCAAGAGCCCATATTTTGGAAGGGTTACGCATCGCGCTGGATCACATAGATGAAGTAATCAGCCTCATCCGCAATTCAAAAACGACGGACATTGCGAGAGAGGGATTGATGGAACAATTCCAGTTGTCAGAGAAGCAGGCACAGGCCATTCTCGATATGCGGCTCCAGCGTTTAACCGGTTTGGAACGGGAGAAAATTGAAGATGAATATGCCGAGTTACGGAAGCTAATTGCCGAATTGAAGGCAATATTGGCCGATGAAGAGAAAATACTCGAAATTATTCGGAAAGAACTGACGGAGATTAAAGAGAAATATAATGATGAACGCCGCAGTGAAATTGTAATGGGCAGTGCCGACTTTTTCGAGGATGAAGATTTAATTCCGGAAGAAAAAATTGTCATTACCTTGACCCATAAAGGGTATATTAAACGGCTGCCTTCATCCACCTATCGGACACAGCGCCGCGGCGGCCGCGGAGTGCAGGGGATGGATACGAATGAGGATGATTTTGTCGAACATCTTATTTCCACATCGACCCATGATACGATTCTTTTCTTTACCAATAAAGGAAAAGTGTATAAAGCGAAAGGCTATGAAGTTCCTGAATTCGGCCGGACAGCGAAGGGAATTCCGATTATTAACATGCTCCAAGTGGAAAAAGGGGAATGGGTTAATGCGGTTATTTCCGTAAGTGAATACAATGAAGACGCCTATTTGTTCTTTACAACGAAACACGGGATTGCAAAACGTACCCAATTGTCCCACTTTGCCAATATCCGAAAAGGCGGAATCATCGCCTTAAGCCTTAAAGAAAATGACGAACTGATTTCTGTCAAATTGACCGACGGCAATCAGGAAGTGTTTATTGCTACAAAACAGGGCTACCTCATTCGTTTTGAGGAGACGCAAGTCCGCGCTATGGGAAGAAGTGCTGCCGGGGTAAAAGGAATTTCTTTAAGGGATGATGATGAAGTCGTATCAATGGAAATCATTCAGGAAAATTCGAAGATTTTGCACGTTACGAGCAACGGATTTGGCAAGAAGACGAAAGTAGAAGAGTATCGCCGCATTAATCGCGGTGGAAAAGGTGTCCTAACTTGTAAAATAAATGAAAAAACAGGACATGTTGTTGCGGTGAAGGCTGTTTTCGGCAACGAGGACTTGATGGTAATGACAGCACATGGTGTATTAATCCGCATGCCAGTAGCCGATATTTCCGAAACGGGGCGGAACGCGATGGGAGTAGTTCTCATTCGCCTGCAGGAAGGGCAAGAAGTGGCAACCGTAACGAAAATTGACCATGAAGCCGAGGAAGAAAAAGAAAGTGATATGGACTAAAGGCAAGATAGGGCGGCAGCTGTCGCCTTTTCTTGCTTAATACTTGATGGACATGGGGGATTTGTATGAAAGTAGCAACATCGGATCTTATTCCAGGATGTATCCTATTCCGAGATGTCAAAGGGAAAACCAATCGTCCAATCATCCCTAAAAACACTGTATTAGAAGAAATCCATATTCAAGTGTTAAAAAAATTTCTCGTGGAACAGGTGGAAGTTTCAAAGACTTTGGCCAGCGGGGAAATTTACGTGCCGAAACGAAAGGAAGCGGTGCAGCAGAAGAAGGCAGAGGAAACAGCTGTCCAATTGAAGAAGCGGACATTGCCTTTTCAGGCCAGATTGGAAGAAGCAAAGGAAAAATATAAAGATATTTTCCAAAGGTTACAGAATCATCTTCCATTAGAAATCGGGGAAGTGCGGAATATCATTCTTCCACTGCTGGAAAGTACGGAAGAAATTGACCGGGAAGTATATATGCTCCATCATTATACGACGAAGGAAGACTATATATTTTATCATAGTATTGCCGTCGGGATAACATCTTCTTTTATTGCTAGAAAACTAAATTTTGAGAAAAAGGAATGGATGCAAATCGGGCTCGCCGGTTTCTTGAGTGACTGCGGAATGGCGAAAATCCATCCGGACATCGTCTTTAAAGAAGGTTTATTATCCAGCGAAGAACTGGCGCAAATAAAAAAGCATCCTACATATTCCTATCGGCTCGTTGAAAGTATCCCCAGCTTATCCGCACAGGTGAAATTAGCGATTTTGCAGCACCATGAACGGATGGATGGCAGCGGTTACCCGTTGGGATTAACTGGAGATAAAATCCACAAATATGCCCGGATTATCGCAATCAGTGATATGTACCACGCGATGACTAGCGAGCGTTTATATAAAGAGAAGCAATCTCCTTTCAAAGTCATAGAAGAGATCGAGCAGGACCAATTTTCCAAATTAGACCCGGAAATTGTTCGCAGTTTTATCCGGAATTTGGCGAATTTCTCCATTGGCACAAAAGTGCGTTTGTCCAACAAAAAGAATGCAGAAATCGTCTTCATCGACCCGAATAAACCGACGAGGCCGATGGTCCGGTTCCATGACAGCGGGGAAATCATTTCCTTGCAGCACGTACCAGATTTATATATTGAAGAGATTGTTTCCCAGTAGGTGAAGCAGTTCCTGTTCGATTAACAGCGGAACCTTTTCTGCAGTTATGTGCAAGAAATGACGAATATATAAATAATTATAATCCGCCCGTTCCGTTAAAATTTCCCCCCACCATTCGGTTTCATAGCGGCAAAGCATGCTTAAATTATACAGCAGCAAATAATGAATCATCGTTTCCGGCAAAGGGAGGAAATCTTCCCGATGGACAGGGAAATAAATGTTCTTGTCGATATAATTGAAAAAGAAGGGTCCCTTTCCCGGAAATATTGGTTTTTCCAATTGGAAAACGATATTGTTTTCTTCCGCATGAATATCCTTTATGCCTGGCATAAAGGGTTTTATTTTTTCGATAAAGGCTTTTTCGGTCACGTGATACGTGTCTAACAGGTCGTAAGGAAATAGCAGGGAGGGCGAGTCTATCGTACCTACAGGAATCAGCCTTTCATCCTGCTGAAATCGAAAAAGTTCATTCATCTCGGGAATGCAGACAAGAAGATGTTTCATTTTTATTTTTTCAAAGGGAAAAGGTGTGATGGAAAATAAATATTCTGCAGCGTAAGTAAACAATCCGTTTCTTTGAACTTTTACTTCATCCTCTAAGAAGGAAAAATCTTTTTTCTTTCGTTTTCTCGTTGTCACTCCATGGGCAAGATGGGTAGTGGATTCGGGATAATCCGGCCGTTTCGTTAATATATACGCTTTCAATAAATGGGCTAGACCGTAAAAATAGAGAACAGGCTGGACCAGTTCATCCAATTTCCTGCCGCTTTCATAAAACTTTAAGCCGTGATCTAAAAAATGGATAAAAGCGGAGGCATTTTCATAACTTTTCTTTTCCGGATGTTCCACCTCTAATTTTTTATAACAATGGAGCAGAAACTGCTGCGCTGTATATTGGGATGTTAAAAAGGAAAGAAATTTTCTCTGCTTCATAACTCTTATCCTTTGCACGAAAATTCGGAATGTAATTTCTATTTTGCATTTCTTAACTGTTATTGAAAAAGATTTGTAATTGGCGTATTGTAAATAAAAAGAATTTGCTACCTAGTTTTTACTATTCTTCAAATAAACATACTTTCTATAAAGGGAAATTATGGAAAATATAAGGAGGATTCGCGTTGCGAGCAGACAAGTTTGGCAAAGAAGGGTTAACATTTGATGACGTGTTGTTAGTACCGAGAAAATCAGAAGTATTGCCGCGGGAAGTAGATATTTCCACCAAATTATCTCCAAATTTAACATTAAATGTTCCCTTCATCAGTGCGGGGATGGATACGGTAACCGAGGCTGAAATGGCTATCGCGATGGCGAGACAAGGCGGACTTGGGGTTATTCATAAAAATATGTCCATTGAAGAACAGGCTGAACATGTAGACCGTGTCAAGCGTTCGGAGAGCGGTGTCATTACGAATCCGTTTTTCCTTACGCCAGAGCATCAAGTATATGATGCAGAACATCTCATGGCAAAATACCGGATTTCCGGTGTTCCGATTGTAAATAACAACGAGGAACAAAAACTAGTCGGCATTATTACAAACCGGGATATGCGCTTTATTCAGGATTATTCCATTTTTATTTCAGAAGTAATGACGAGCGAAAACTTAATTACGGCACCAGTTGGGACAACGTTGGCAGAGGCAGAAAAAATCCTGCAACAATATAAAATCGAAAAATTGCCGCTTGTCGATGAGAATAATATTTTGAAAGGTTTAATTACAATCAAGGATATTGAAAAAGTTATCGAATTTCCGAATGCAGCCAAGGATTCCCAAGGACGGCTGATTGTTGCGGCAGCAGTTGGCGTAACGAAAGATGCCATGGCTCGGATCGAGAAATTGGTAGATGCCGGCGTCGATGCGATTGTTATCGATACAGCCCACGGCCATTCCAAAGGGGTAATCGACCAGGTGAAGGAAGCGCGCCAGGCATATCCTGACTTAACGATAATCGCTGGTAACGTAGCAACGAAAGAAGGGACGATCGCGCTGATTGAAGCTGGGGCAAGTATTGTTAAAGTGGGGATAGGACCAGGATCCATTTGCACGACACGGGTTGTTGCCGGGGTCGGAGTTCCGCAAATAACGGCAATATATGACTGTGCCATGGCAGCAGAAGAATACGGCGTGCCAATAATTGCCGATGGCGGAATTAAATATTCCGGCGATATTGTAAAGGCATTGGCAGCAGGTGCCCATGCCGTCATGCTCGGAAGCATGTTTGCCGGAACGACGGAAAGCCCGGGAGAAACAGAAATTTATCAAGGACGGAAATATAAAGTATACCGGGGAATGGGATCTGTCGGTGCGATGAAAGCCGGTTCCAAAGACCGCTATTTCCAGGCGGATACAGATAATAAAAAATTAGTGCCGGAAGGAATAGAAGGACGGGTTCCATATAAAGGTGCACTGGCAGACACGATTCATCAATTGGTCGGCGGACTGCGCTCCGGCATGGGATATTGCGGCACGAAGACAGTGGAAGAGTTAAGACAAGATGGACAATTTATCCGCATAACCAATGCGGGACTTAGAGAAAGCCATCCACATGACGTACAAATTACAAAAGAAGCACCAAACTATTTTGTTCAATAGATGGGAAACCATCTATTTTTTTTGGAAGGGAAATCTACGCATGTCGATATGAAAAAAATTGGCAAGTATTTTTTTGTTAAATTAATGGGACGGAGAACAATCGTATGTTAAAATAGGGAAGGTGTACGGGAAATTTTAAATCGTTACGAGTATAATAGATATTTTTTTCGATATCAGAAATGAACGTTGTCAAATGAAATAATAAATGAAGTAATACTGGAATAATTTGGAGGTAAGAAAAAAGTGAAACATAAAGTAAAAACTATAGTGATCAGCTTCGTAGCATTGCTTTTTTCCATCGTTTTACATCCGGCAGATGGACATGCGCAAATGGATATTAATGCAGAATCAGCCATATTGGTAGATGCAACAACAGGGAAAATTTTGTATGCGAAAAATGCAGACACCGCCATGCCTCCAGCTAGCATGACAAAAATGATGACCGAATATCTTGTATGGGAAGCAATTGAAAATGGTCAAATTAGTTGGGATACGACAACGATGATCAGTGACTATGCTTATAGCATTTCTGCAAATAATAGTTTTTCAGGAGTAGGATTGCGGCAAAACAGGGATTATACAGTACGGGAATTGTATGAAGCAATGGCAATTAACTCCGATAATGCCACGACGATTGCTCTAGCAGAGCTTATTGCCGGGTCCGAAGGGGAATTTGTAAAATTAATGAATCAAAAAGGGGAAGAAATGGGACTTCCCGATTTTAAATTTGTTAATTCCACCGGTTTAGAAAACAGTGACTTGGGGGATAATTATCCAGAAGGCACAGATCCAAACGGAGTGAACTTGCTGTCTGCAAAATCGGCTGCGTTACTTGCCTATCATATTGTCAATGACTACCCTGAGGCGTTAGAAATTTCCAGGATTCCGGAAACAGAGTTTGACGGACAGACAATCCGTAACTATAACTGGATGCTCCCTCACGATGCAACTTATTTAGAGCCATTTTATTATGAAGGGGTAGACGGTTTAAAAACAGGCTACACCGAATTGGCGGAATACTGCTTTACCGGGACGGCAATCCGCAATGGGGAGCGGCTGATTTCCGTCGTCATGAAAACAGGAAGTGAAGAAGAACGTTTCCAGGAAACGGCCAAATTGCTAGATTACGGATTTAATAATTTCCAGCAGCAAGAGCTATTCCCTGCAGGATATCAGGCAAAAGGCGAAAGCACCTTGCCTGTCGCTAAAGGAAAAGAAGACACCGTAAATGTTATTACGAATGAAGCAATCAGCATTCCGGTAAAAGCAAATGAAGAAGAAAACTATCAATTAGAATTCCAATTTGATGAAAGCAAACTGAATGAAGACGGTGAACTCGTTGCTCCAATCGAAAAAGGTGAAGTCATTGGCCAGGCAACATTGGTTTATGACGGAGAAGGCGATTATGGGTACATCACTGGCGAAGGAGCAAAAACAGTGGATATCGTCACAGAACACGCAGTGGAGAAAGCAAACTGGTTTATGTTAACGTTAGGAGCCATTGGTGACTTTTTCACCGACTTATTTACTTCCGCAGTTGATTTCGTCAAAGGACTTTTTAGTTAAGGAGCTTGCATCTCCGCAAAAAATTGATTATGATTATGTATAAATATCGAGATGAAAAGTGATGAAAGGAAATAGTAGCAGTAGAACTGTCCTAAGAGAGTCGATGGCTGGTGGAAATCGATGTCAGGTCTATTGTGAATCCATCCTTGAACTGATTTGCTGAACCTATCCAGTAGGCAAATCCGGTACAGCACCGTTAACACTTGGAAAGCCGGAAGACTAGTTCTTCAATTAGGGTGGCAACGCGGGAAATCAACTCTCGTCCCTTTCTTTGGGACGGGAGTTTTTTAATTTCAAAATAAAAGGAGGAATTCGAAATGCTCGATATGAAATATTTGCGAAACAATTATGAGGAAATTAAAGAAAAACTGGCCCACCGCGGAGAAGACTTACATGAATTTGAACACTTCGGAGAATTGGATGAGCGAAGAAGGGAGCTCATTCGCCAATCGGAAAACTTGAAGGCGAAAAGAAATGAAGTGTCGAAACAAATTTCGGTACTAAAAAGGGAAAAGAAAGATGCGGAGCCTGCCATTAAAGAAATGCGGGAAGTAGGAGAAAAAATTGCGGCATACGACAAGGAATTAAAGGAAATCGAAGAAAAGCTGGAACAAATCATGCTGTCGATTCCGAATATTCCCCATGAAAGTGTTCCCATCGGGGAAGATGAAGAAGATAATGTGGAAGTGAGGAAATGGGGCGAAATCCCGGAATTTGACTTTGAAATACAGCCCCATTGGGACATTGCTGCCAACTTGAATATTCTCGATTTTGAAAGGGCAGCCAAAGTAACAGGAAGCCGGTTTGTCTTTTATAAAGGTTTGGGGGCACGCCTGGAACGGGCGTTGATGAATTTTATGATGGACCTTCATGCCGATGAGCATGGATATGAAGAAATGCTTCCTCCATATATCGTGAACCGCAATAGCATGGTTGGCACTGGCCAGCTGCCGAAATTTGCAGAAGACGCCTTTAAGATTGAGGAATGGGATTATTTCCTGATTCCAACAGCAGAAGTGCCCGTAACGAATTACCATCGCGAGGAAATTTTATCGGCGGAAGATTTGCCGAAAAAATTTGTTGCTTTTAGCGGCTGTTTCCGTTCGGAAGCAGGTTCGGCTGGAAGGGACACGAGGGGGTTGATCCGTCAGCATCAATTTAACAAAGTAGAATTGGTGCAGCTGGTCAAACCGGAAGATTCTTATGAAACGTTGGAACAATTAACGGGCCATGCGGAAAAAGTGCTGCAATTATTAGGTCTGCCGTATCGGGTCATGAGCATGTGTACCGGAGATTTAGGCTTTACGGCAGCGAAAAAATACGATATTGAAGTTTGGATTCCTAGCCAAAACGTATATCGGGAAATTTCGTCCTGTTCGAACTTTGAAGACTTCCAGGCACGGCGGGCGGGAATTCGTTTCCGCAGAGAGCCGAACGGCAAGCCGGAATTTGTCCATACATTAAACGGTTCTGGACTTGCCATCGGCAGAACAGTAACTGCCATATTGGAAAATTATCAGCAAAAAGACGGTTCGGTCGTAATTCCTGAAGTATTGCGTCCGTACATGGGCGGAAAAGAAGTGATTAAATAATTTGAGTGCCAAAGGGATTTCCCTTTGGCACTTACAGTTGACAGAGAAAAGATGGACATGTTATATTAATTTCTGCGAAAAGGGAGGTATACCCAAGTCTGGCTGAAGGGATCGGTCTTGAAAACCGACAGGCGGGTCAAACCGCGCGGGGGTTCGAATCCCTCTACCTCCTCCATCACAAAAGTTAAGTCGTTACATCGGTAACGGCTTTTTTTATTTTGGATAAACCATCCCTTGACAAAAGATGGTGCACATTCTATAGTACAAAAAACAGAGTAGAACGGTATGTCTGAAGCTATTCTTTCATATCTTCAAGTGCAAGGTGGGATAATGTTGAACAAAAAATTAGCCTTCATCGGAGCAGGAGCTGCAGCCGAGGCGATTATAGCGGGAATCTTGCGGGCAAAAATAGTTGCCAGTGAACAAATTATTGTGACAAACCGCCAAAATGAAGACCGGTTAAAGGAACTGGCAAAACGATATGACGTAAAATATACGACCGATGCTTCGGAAGCGATCCAATTTGCCGATATCATTTTGCTCGCCATGAAGCCTTATGATCTTCACGATGCTATAGACAGCTGGAAAAAGGAAGTTCGTGATGAACAGATGATTATATCAATCCTTGCCGGAGTAGAAACGGCACAAATAGCCGACCTAATCGAAAGGCCGGTTCCGGTAATCCGTGCGATGCCAAACACTTCAGCATCCATCGGTTTTGCTGCCACTGCTTTAAGTTCCGGAAAATATGCCGGGAAGGAACATTTGGAATTAGCTGGTGCCTTATTTCAAACGGTAGGAATAACTTCCGTCGTGCCTGAAAAGGATATGCATACAATAACGGCTCTTTCCGGCAGCGGGCCGGCATTTATTTATTACATGGTGGAAGCGATGGAGAAGGCAGCAATCGAGTTAGGATTGGATAATCAGTTAGCAAGGAAGTTTGTTATCCAAACAGTCCTTGGCGCTGGACACATGCTGCAAATCACAAAGGAAGAGCCAGAGCGGTTAAGGGAACAAATTACAAGTCCCCAAGGAACGACAGAAGCAGGAATAAAAGTGCTGGAAAACCATCATTTTCAGCGGGTTGTAAGCGAGTGTATTAAACAGGCGAAGGAACGTTCGGAACAGTTAGGCAGAAAGTAAAGAAACGGATTATTTTTCCGTCCTATAATTCCTTCTTTTCATTCCTTTTATGATTATGTATAATAAATATTGTCGGTCTAAAAATTGGCCTCGTAGCTCAGGGGATAGAGCAATGGTTTCCTAAACCATGTGTCAGAGGTTCGAATCCTCTCGGGGCCGTTATTTATTTACAAATCGATATGAAGGATTGGCAAATAGCTTGTCTATTTGCTTTTTTTTGCCGATTTCTTTCCCATAAAACACCGCAAGAAATGGAAGTGGTTGATTCCATTCCGAAAACGAAAAGCGGAAAGAAGAGGCGGCATCTTTTAAAATCCCGGGAATTCGCGCCCTCGGCGGGAGATAACTCTACAGTGGAAGGAGAATAAAAAGCATGCCGATGATCGGCATGCTTTTAAACGTATACTAGCTTTCCAATTTGCGGATATTAAATTGATCCTGTAATAGCAGCCAGTTTTGCGGAAAAGCTAACCCGAGTTTCCAATAGGAAATCCCCAATAAACCTAACTCACGGATCAGATTAAATTTTGCCTGAATACTCCTTGCATCTTCAAACCAAACTTCATGATTATTTCCTTCTGCGTCCGTATAGAAGAAAAATGGTGCCTGTGCCGTTTCGTCATATTGAATGACAGCATTGTTTTCCCTGGCGATGGCAATTGCCTGCTGCGGACTGATAGCTCTGGCGGCAGGCCCGCCTTCCACGAAAGGCAAAGTCCAATCATAGCCGTACAAATTTTGCCCAAGCAAAATTTTTTCTGGCGGTATTTCTGTAATGGCGTATTCAACGACCCGTCTAACTTCGTTAATAGGCGATACGGCCATAGGAGGACCATAGCTGTAGCCCCATTCATAGGTCATGAGAACAACAAAGTCGGCAATTTCCCCGTGGGCCCGGTAATCGTGGGCTTCATACAAGATACCTTCCTGGGTTGCACTTATCTTCGGAGCAAGGGCGGTGGACATTAACAATCCTTCCTGGGATAATCTTTCCTTTGCCTTACGTAAAAATGCATTGTAAGCTTCCCTGTCTTCCGGCGGCAAAAATTCAAAGTCAAAGTGAATATCGCGAAAACCGCCTGCTTTCGCCGCATTCACAATATTATCCAATAAATTGTTTTGCACCGCCTGTACCGTTAAGATAATATGTCCCAGTTCTGTACTGAATGTATCTCCTTCCAGGTTCGTAACGACGAGGACAAGGGCCGTATTGTTTGCCTCCGCCGTTTGCCGCAAATTGCCGATTGGCGGCGGAGAAAGGGTACCGTCCCGGTTGACACGATAGCTGAAATGGGATAAATACGTCAGGTAAGGACTTGTCTTTTCAGCCGCATTTTCCAATGTTTCCGATACCGTATCCCCAATAGGCTCGACATATGCATTCGAAGTAATTGGCGGTTTTGTTTGCGGTTGGGGAATATATAAACGAAGGCCGGGCTGAAGCACCTGGTTGACAGGAATATTGTTTACTTGGGCAAGGGTTGTATATGGGATTCCAAAACGCTGGCCTATCGAAAATAAGCTGTCTCCAGGCTGGACGAAGTAAAATTGTCCGACTATCGGTATAACTAATGCCTGGCCGACGACAAGATTATCAGGTGCATCTAGTTCATTGGCGTCAATGATGTTTTGCATTGACGTAGAATATGTATTGGCGATGGAAAAAAGCGATTCCCCTTGAGAAACAACATGAATTTGCACTTTTTTTCCTCCATTCATTTGTTTACTACACTTTATGAGCAAGAGGGCCGAGATATACCGATGAACTAAATCTGCCCTTGCCACAGGATTGAATCGGGATTAAGATAGAAAAAGATAACGGAGAAAGTGTTGTGAAAAATGAAGGACGAACATTTTATGCAATTGGCAATCAATGAAGCAAAAAAAGCGTTGGCATATCAGGAAGTGCCGATTGGTGCAGTAATTGTATACGAAGATGAGGTTATTGCAGCTGGTTATAATATGCGGGAAACGACACAGCATACCCTATCCCATGCGGAACTGGTTGCCATTCAACAGGCGAATGAAAAATTAGGTACGTGGCGGCTGGAAGACTGTACATTATATGTTACTTTGGAGCCGTGCATGATGTGCGCCGGCGCGATTGTCCAATCGAGGATTAAGCGGGTCGTATACGGTGCAAAAGATCCGAAAGCCGGCTGTGCTGGTACGTTAATGAATTTATTGACGGAAGAACGGTTTAACCATCAGACGGAAGTTACTGATGGCGTCATGGAAAAAGAATGTTCGGAGCTTTTGACTAACTTTTTCCGCAAGCTGAGAGAGCGGAAAAAGAAGAACAAAGCTTGAGCTTCACTCTTACTTTTATTTCCATTGCAAAATCAGCCTAAAGCCGCTATAATAAGAACTACCGTGCTAAGCGGGGAGGTAGCGGTGCCCTGTACTCGCAATCCGCTATAGCGAGGCCGAATTCCCATTCGCGGTGGGCAACGTTATGGTCTGCCTTAAGGGATTGGTGCTGACGCTCAGGTCCTGCGCAACAGAAACCCATGAACCCTGTCAGGTCCGGAAGGAAGCAGCAGTAAGTGGTCATTTCTGTGTGCCGCAGGGAAGCCTGGGCTGAGCCATGAACTTAAGTAACGCATAGGGTTGTTTCATCAACAATGGGTGCACGGTGTACATAGAAAGCAAATTGCACTGCAACAAGGACGCTCCGTAACGGTTGAGCGTTTTTTTATTGTCTTCAGCGTCTGATGAAGCATGAAAAAAGCTGCTTCGGCAATGCTACAACCGAGGTGATATGAGTGGTACGCAAAATTATGCTTTCATCAGCTCCCCTTTTTTTCCTCTTTTTCCTATTTACAGATAACGGAGAAGCCGTTAAGAACATTGAACTATTCCATATTGGAAAAAATAAAATCGTCAAAACAATACCGACGAATCCGACTATCCAGTCAGAGGCTGAAAAAATATTAAAAACAGCTGATAGCGTAGTAAAAAAACTCAATCCAATACCAGATCAAGGATATATGATCAGAATTCCTTTAGAGCCGCCTGTCCAACTGGAAAATAAATGGATAAATGCCCTGATTGATGAAGTAATCCTGATTATTCCGGAAGAGGAAAAGCCCCATATCCTTATATTTGATGATGAAAATAACATGTATTTTTTCACATTTCAACGAAAAATGGATACGATAATAAAAGCTTTAGATATCCCTCCTTTACTTTAAAAACCCCAGTTATTCAGTCCGTTATATCCTTGCAAAAGCCGGATGAAGGAACTTTCCGATTTCCTATCCTCTTAGTTCACAATTCCCCTCTCCATCGGGTATAATGGAAATTAGATTGTAGAGGAGATTGGAAGCTATGAGCTATCAAGCATTATACCGTGTATGGCGTCCGAGAAAATTTGGTGATATGGCTGGTCAGACCCATATTACCCGGACATTGCAAAATGCCATCGTGCAGAAGAAATTTTCCCATGCCTATCTTTTTTCCGGTCCTCGAGGCACAGGGAAAACAAGTGCTGCAAAAATTTTTGCCAAGGCAATCAATTGTGAACATGCGCCAGTTAAGGAACCGTGCAACGAATGTGCTGCCTGCAGAGGGATACATGACGGATCTATTTCGGATGTCATTGAAATTGATGCTGCGTCCAACACAAGTGTAGACGATATTCGGGAGATTCGGGAAAATGTAAAATATGCATCCAGCGTCGTCCCTTATAAAGTATATATAATCGACGAGGTGCACATGATTTCCAACAACGCGTTCAATGCGCTTTTAAAAACGTTGGAAGAGCCGCCGAAACACGTCGTATTTATATTGGCGACAACCGAACCCCACAAAATTCCGCTAACCATTCTTTCCCGCTGCCAGCGTTTTGACTTTAAGCCGGTAACGAATAAAGCGATGATTGAGAGAATGAAAACGATTGTGGAACATGAAAACATCGCAATTACAGAAGAAGCGCTTGAATCCATCGCGCTTGCTGCCGATGGCGGGATGCGGGATGCGTTAAGTATTTTGGACCAGGCGATTTCCTACAGCGAAGAAACGGTAGGAATTGATGATGTCCTTGCAGTAACCGGAGGAGTTTCCCAAAACGTCCTTTCCGAAATAGTTCATGCCATGGCGGAACAAAATACGGAACAGGCAATTCAATTGTTGAATACTTTGATTCAGAACGGAAAAGATCCGGGACGGTTTGTCTATGACCTGATTTATTTTATGCGGGACTTGCTTTTATACAAAAGCGCGCCAACATTGGAAGGAATGCTGGAACGGGCACGAGCCGATGAATCCTTCCGTGCATTGGCGGACAAAGTTTCCCCAGAATGGATTCAGCATGCCATCGTCCGATTAAACCAATGCCAGCAGGAAATAAAATGGACGAATAATCCGAAAGTGTTTATTGAAATTACGATTCTGCAAATAACGAGCCAGCATGAACAGCAGGAAAAGGCTTCTTCCTTTGACTCCGGGCTAATCCGGCAAATGAATGAAAAATTAATGGCGATGGAAAGGGAATTTCAGCAATTGAAAGAAACCCCTGCCGCTGTTCCGGCGCAGGCACCAAAAGAGACGCGGAGACCTGCCCGGCCGAAAAAGTCCAGCTACAACGTTCCTTATGAACAAATCCGGCTCGTTTTAGGACAGGCAGAGAAAAAAGCGCTGACCCAAGTACAGTCAGTATGGGCAAACTTTTTAAATAAATTGAAATCTGTCAATGCTCCTGCCCATGCAACGATTCAGGACAGCAAGCCGGCGGCCGCTTCGAATGATACGATAATCGTCGCTTTTAAATACGAAATTCATTGCTCCTTATTTCTTGACCATCGGACTACGGTGGAATCGATTCTTTCTGCCGCGTTAGGAAAACAGGTGCGGGTCATACCGATTCCAAACGAAAATTGGCAGGAATTACGAACTTCCTATATCCAGGAACAGGATAAGGAGACGAAGGAAACAGCCAACGAACCGATTGTCGAAGAAGCGAAAAAACTTTTTGGCGAGGATTTAGTGGAAATTCATGAAGATTGAGGGAAATATTTCTAAGGGAATTTCCCCCAAAACATTTTATTTTTGAAAAGGAGGTATTTCCATGAAAGGAAATATGAATAATATGATGAGACAAATGCAAAAAATGCAAAAGAAAATGATGAAGGCCCAGGAAGAACTATTTGCAATGACATTTGAAGGCACTGCAGGCGGCGGTATGGTTACGGTCGTTGCCAATGGGAAAAAAGAAATTGTCGACGTTCAAATAAAAGAAGAAGTCGTCGATCCAGACGATGTAGAAATGCTTCAAGATTTAATTTTGGCAGCAACAAATGATGTGCTAAAGCAAGTGGACGATAAAACGAACGAAACGATGGGACAATTTACGAAAGGACTTAATGTTCCTGGATTATTCTAGGAGTGAGACAGCATGTACTATCCTGAACCGATTTCGAAACTAATTGACAGTTTCACCAAATTGCCAGGAATCGGACCGAAAACGGCAGTCCGACTGGCGTTTTTTGTTCTCAATATGAATGATGATGATGTGATGGACTTTGCCAACGCGCTAGTCCATGCGAAACGGGAATTATCCCACTGTTCCGTTTGCGGGCATATTACCGATCAGGATCCTTGTGTCATCTGTTCCGATACATCGAGGGATAATTCGGTCATATGCGTCGTCCAAGATCCGAAGGATGTCATCGCGATGGAAAAGATGAAGGATTATCACGGGAAATACCACGTGCTTCATGGGGTGATTTCCCCAATGGACGGAATTGGCCCGGAGGATATTAAAGTTCCCGAGTTGCTTAACCGGCTAAAGGATGAAGAAGTAAAAGAAATCATTTTGGCGACGAATCCGAATATTGAAGGGGAAGCCACCGCCATGTATATTTCTCGCCTCGTGAAACCATCCGGCATCAAAACGACAAGAATCGCCCACGGACTGCCAGTAGGCGGAGACTTGGAGTATGCCGATGAAGTGACTCTATCAAAAGCACTGGAAGGAAGAAGAGAAATATAGGATAGGTGAGGAAAAAATGGCAAAAAAAGTAAGAAAGAAAGAAGTCGACCGCCAATTGTTAGAAACGCTCTATCAGCTGGAAAAGGAATGGAAACAAATTCAATCCATTGTTAGACGGAGCATTGAGCCGACCATGCACGGACAAATGGAAGTAGCCTTAGCAGAAGCAAAATATATGTTTCTATTAAGGGAGGCACGGGTGCGCAAACTGAGTGCCCATCTTCGCTGACTCTGTATACTAGATTTATAGATTTATGATAGAAGCAGGAGAAAATGGTCTCCTGCTTTTTACGTTTTCAAGTTCTTTTTCTGACCTGTCCATCATATGGATTAACAAGAGAAAGAAAGAGGAGCTGGTTTGAAATTGAATTCGACCATCATAATATCTATAATTGTTGTTTTAATTCTAATTCTTTTATTTGTCGGTACGCCGATCAAGCCGATGCGATGGATTGGACAGGGAATCGTGAAGCTGGGGATAGGTGTGTTGCTCTTATTTTTCATCAACGTATTTGGCGGCGCAATTGGACTGCATATCCCTATTAATCTGTTTACCGCAATCATAGCCGGATTTTTAGGCTTATTTGGGGTCGCCTCATTAGCAGCTATCCACTTTTTTATTATTTAAAGTTTCAAAGTTTCCCTGTATAGAATCCGTTAGATTAGGAGATACTAATTTCTAACGGAGGTGTTGGAGAATGGACAAGCAGCTGAAACGGTGCGGCATTTGTGAAGAAGAGAAAAAAGAAGGCATTCATCTATATAACTTGTTTATCTGTTCCGAGTGTGAATATAATATGGTTCATACGGAACCGCGAGAAGAAAAATACCAATATTACGTGCGCAAGCTGAAAGCAGTTCGGCAGTCAAAATTATATTCATAGAAATGAGTCTTTGTTTGCAAAGACTTTTTTTATGCCCTTAAATAGAAGAAGAGAAATTTATTTAGAAACGGAGATAGACGGATGAATCAGCAAGAAACCCCCCTTTTTACCAAACTACAGCAATTCGCAAGCGGTAACCCGCTTTCATTCCATGTCCCGGGCCATAAAAACGGACAAGTCTTCCCTGAACATGGCGCCACTTGTTATTCTCCCCTCTTAAAGCTGGATATGACCGAGCTTCCGGAGCTGGACGATTTGCATGCACCAAAAGGAGTCATCGCTCAGGCTCAGCAACTAGCAAAGCAATTTTTTCAGTCAGAGGAAACGTTCTTCCTCGTAGGAGGGAGCACTTCCGGGAACTTGGCAATGATTTTGGCCACCTGCAAGGCGGACGATTATGTGATTGTCCAAAGAAATTGCCATAAGTCGATTATGAACGGGCTGGAATTGGCAGGGGCAAAGCCGGTATTTCTCGCTCCTGAATTTGATGAGCGGACGAATCGATATGCCTGCCCAAGCTATGAAACTATGGAAAAGGCAATCCGCAAATATCCGGAAGCAAAAGCGGTTATCGTCACCTATCCTGATTATTTTGGCCAAACCTTCCCTTTGAAGAAAATGATAGAACTCGCTCATCGACATGAAATTCCGGTTTTAGTAGACGAGGCCCATGGAGTCCACTTTTCTTTAGGAAAACCTTTTCCTCCATCGGCATTAACATTAGGTGCAGACATAGTCGTCCAGTCTGCCCATAAAATGGCGCCGGCGATGACGATGTCGGCCTATTTGCATGTCAATTCCAAGTTCGTATCGAAGGAAAAGGTTGCCCATTACTTGCAGATGATCCAGTCGAGCAGTCCATCTTATCCGCTGATGGCTTCTTTAGATTTAGCCCGCTATTATTTGGCGAATTTTTCCGAAAGGGATATGGATGCTCTTTTAAAAAGCGTTAAAAGGGTAAGACACATTTTATCCGAATCCACATATTGGGACGTGCTCCCGCAAACAGAGACTGACGATCCGTTAAAAATTACGCTGCAGGCTAAAGAAGGCTGGCCGGTGAAAGATATTGCCGAGATATTTGCCCAAAAAGGAATATATCCCGAATTAACGACGGACAAACAAATTCTTTTTATCCATGGTTTACGGCCGTTTCCAGATTTGGACCGGTTAAAAAAGGCAGTGGAGAGTGCCGGGGACTATTTAAAAAATAGGAAAATCCATGCTACAATAAAAGCAACAAAGCTATTTGCTGAACCGATACAGGAATTGGCTTTGTCCTATGCTAAAATGAATGTATATACGTACGATTCAGTCCCTCTAGAAGAGGGAGTTGGACAGATAGCAGCGGAGGCAATTATCCCTTATCCGCCAGGAATTCCTCTCGTAATAAAAGGGGAGGTAATCAAAGAAGAGCATATTCGTGTCATAAAGCAATTGGAAGCGGAAGGAGTATCCTTTCAGCAGCGGCATAGAGGCGTCAAGATTTTTAAATAGAAAAGGAGAATCGGGTGTGAACGGACATTTCATAACTTTGGAAGGTGGCGAGGGTGCCGGTAAAACGACCGTTCTCCACTCCATTATGGAAAAGTTAAAAGCAATTGGTTTAGACGTAATTCAGACGAGGGAGCCTGGAGGAATCCCGATTGCAGAACAAATACGGAACATTATCCTCGATAAGAAAAATACTGAAATGGAAAAACGTACCGAAGCACTGTTATATGCAGCTGCGAGGAGACAGCACCTTGTGGAAAAAGTGATTCCTGCGCTGGAACAGGGGAAAATTGTTCTATGCGACCGATTTATTGACAGCAGCTTAGCTTATCAAGGGCACGCCCGGGGAATTGGCATGGAAGAAGTGCTGGAAATTAACCGTTTTGCCATTCAGCATTGCATGCCCAACTTAACTTTATTTTTCGATATCGAACCGGAAAAGGGATTAGCACGTATTTCGGCGAATATAAATAGAGAACAAAACCGTTTAGATGTGGAGACCCTTCACTTCCACGAGCGGGTTTATGAAGGCTATCAAATATTAGCAAAAAAGTTTCCGGAGCGGATTTATACGATAAATGCGGACCGGCCGCTGGAACAAGTGGAACAGGAAGTGCTTAAAGTTGTATTGTCCTATTTGCAAATAGACGTATCCTGATTCAAATAAATTGAAGAAGGGAGGAGACGGAAATTGAAATTAGTTATGGCCGTCATTCAAGATAAAGATTCCAATCGACTCCTGCAGGCTTTGGGAGAAGAGCGTTTTCAAGTGACTAAGCTGGCATCGACAGGCGGGTTTTTAAAAGAAGGAAATACGACATTGATTATCGGCTGTAAAGATGAAAACGTCGATGACGTATTGCAAATTATTAAAGATAACTGTTCCCAGCGGGAGCAAATGGTCGCCCCGATATCACCGATGGGCGGAAGCGCCGATTCCTATATTCCGAAACCGGTAAAGGTCGAAGTAGGCGGCGCGACGGTATTTGTATTGCCGGTAGAATCCTTCTATCAATTTTAAGCAAGGTATGGAAAGGGACATGGGTACATGAAAATTACGAGCGATTTACAAACGAAAACCGAAACAGCATTTCAGCGGAAAGCGAATCATCCGAAAGCGTTTCAGCAAGCCCTTGCGTCCCAAGTTCACCAAGCAAAACAGCAAGAGCTGGAGAAAATGGTGAAAAATATTACTGTCCAAGGGGATAAATTAGCAAGATCCCGTACCTTTCGGGATTTGGCAAAATTTAAACGGCTAATTAAAGAGTTTCTCCAAGTTGCAGTTGCAGGCGGATATCAATTGGAAAAAAACCATAGTTTCGGGATGTATGGAAGCAGAAAAATGGCGATTGTAAAAGAAGTGGACGAAAAATTGCTGGAACTTACGGAACAAGTGATGGATGAAGAGAAAAAGACAGTGGAAATTCTCGGATTAATTGGTGAAATTAAAGGTTTGCTGATTAATTTATATACGTAATTGCAATTTTAATGATTACGGAAATCGACTCGTCGATTTCCTATTCTCATTTTTGGAGATGAAGCAAAATGAACACGTGGTCGGAAGTCAGGGAAATACAGCCGCTGGCAGAAAAAATTTTAACGAATAGCATTAAAAAGGGACGGATTTCCCATGCCTATTTGCTGCACGGGGAACGGGGAACAGGGAAGGAAGCGATTGCCCTGTTAATGGCGAAGGTTTTGTTTTGTAAAGAAAAAGAGGGAGCAGAGCCTTGTCACCATTGTGTCCATTGCCGGAGAATCGACTCCCGTAACCATCCCGATGTCCATTGGATTGAACCGGACGGAAAATCGATAAAAACGGAGCAAATCGAAAACTTGCAGAAGGAATTTGTGTATACCGGTCTGGAATCGAACCGGAAAGTGTACGTAATTAAGGACGCTGATACGCTGACGATTAATGCTTCAAACCGGATTTTAAAATTTTTGGAAGAACCGAGCCGGGAAACGACGGCGATTATGCTAACGGAAAACGGCCAGTCGATATTGCCGACAATCCGTTCCCGCTGCCAAATCATCGAACTGAAACCTTTACAGCCAAAAATGCTCCAGAAGCGGCTCGTGCATCAAGGAATGGATGAAGACAATGCGAAGTTTTTCAGTGCGTTAACGAATAATTTAACGGAAGCGGAAACGTGGCATGAAGATGGTTGGTTTGCAGAGACGAGGAGATTAGTGGTACAATTATTAGAAAAGTTCCTAAATAATAGCGGAGATGTGTATTTATTTCTCCATGACCAGTGGATTCCCCATTTTCAAGACCGCGGGGAGCAGGAGAAGGGACTAGATGTAATGCTTTTGGCATTTAAAGATATATTGTATGAACATATCGGATTAAAGGAGGATCAGGTTTTTCTGGGCAAAGATATATTGGAAAGAGCAGTTCTTGTCTTTTCCCAAGAAAAAGTGACAATGATATTGCATGAGATTCTACATGCAAAAAGAAAATTGAAGCAGAATGTTCAGCCTGTTTTCGTGTTTGAACAATTGGCTCTTCAAATACAGAGGTGATTATGTTTGATAGAAGTGATCGGTGTCCGCTTTAAAAAGGCGGGTAAAATATATTATTTCGACCCTGGAGAGGATAAAATTCCGCTGAACAGCTATGTCATCGTGGAAACAATTCGGGGAATTGAATTTGGCAAGGTCGTTGTGACGAATAAGATCGTGGATGAAGAAGATGTTGTCCTGCCGCTAAAGAAAGTCATCCGGGTAGCAGATGAAAAGGATAAATTAACCGTCCTGGAAAATCAGAAGGAAGCGGAAAAAGCCTTTGACATCTGCAACGAAAAAATTAAGGAACATAAATTGGAAATGAATTTGGTGGATGTGGAATATACGTTTGACCGGAATAAAATTATTTTCTATTTCACGGCTGATGGACGAATCGACTTTCGCGACCTTGTCAAAGATTTAGCAGCCATGTTCAAAACCCGAATCGAACTGCGGCAAATCGGTGTCCGGGATGAAGCGAAGATGATCGGCGGCATCGGCCCCTGCGGCAGACCGCTTTGCTGTTCAACGTTTTTAGGAGATTTCGAGCCAGTTTCCATTAAAATGGCAAAGGATCAAAACCTTTCCTTAAACCCTACGAAAATTTCCGGGTTGTGCGGAAGATTAATGTGCTGCTTAAAATATGAGAATGATGATTATGAAACAGCGAAACGCCAGCTGCCAGACCTTGGTGAAGAGATACATACACCATACGGAGACGGAAAAGTAGTCGGACTGAACATTTTAGAGCGGGTGATTCAAATTGAAATACCTGCAAAGGAACGTGTCATTGAATACACCTTGGATGAACTTATTGAGGAAGGAATTTTAGTGCAAGCCACAGATTAATTTGGGGTGAGTGGCCGTGAATAAGCGGGAAATTTTTGATCAAGTTTCAGATATGGAAAAGCAAATTGGTGAATTGTACGAGCAGCTCGGAGAAATCAAGCACCAGCTAAGTGCATTATTGGAGGAAAATCACCGGCTGGAAATGGAAAATCACCATTTGCGCATCCATTTGGAAAATATGGAACAGGATTCAGACAATAAAGATGTTTCCTCTGAGGAAAGAAAGGGAAAATTTCCAAGCGAGGGCTATGATAATTTAGCAAGATTGTACGATGAAGGGTTTCATATTTGTAATTTGGAATTTGGCAGTCCAAGGCAAAATCAAGATTGTATATTTTGCCTGGAGTTTTTCGATAAAAAGACGAAGTAATAAAAGAAAGCTGTCTCGGTTTGGGACAGCTTTCTTGCCATAATAGAGCAAAACAAGAAATAGGACAACCAATAGGAGTAATGACAATGGTACAGCTATATGACGATGAACGACTGGATTATTTATTGGCAGACGAAAAAATGAAAATTATCCAAAGCCCGACTGCCTTTGCCTTTTCCTTAGATGCGGTGCTGCTTGCCCATTTTGCCTCCATTCCGATAAAAAGGGGCAAAATATTGGATTTATGTACCGGAAACGGGGTTATTCCGTTATTATTAGTAAAACGGACAAAGGCGCATATTACCGGAGTGGAAATACAAGAACGGATTTACGATATGGCGAGGCGAAACATGGAACTGAATAAAGTTACAGACCAAGTATCGGTCATTCATGGGGATTTAAAGGAAATGCTTCCAGTGCTTGGCCATAGTACTTTTGATGCTGTTACTTGCAATCCGCCCTATTTTAAAACACCGAAGGCAACGGAGTATAATGAAAACGAATATTTGACCATCGCCCGCCATGAAGTATATTGTACGCTGGAAGATGTGGTTAAGGCGTGTAAACTCCACGTCCGGCCCGGCGGGAAAGTAGCAATCGTCCATCGGCCGGGGAGATTGGTCGATATTATTGCTTTATTTCGCAAATACCGCCTCGAACCGAAGCGAATCCGCTTCGTTTACCCGAAACAGGGAAAGGAAGCAAATATGCTGCTTATTGAAGGAATCCGCGACGGCAAGCCTGACCTGAAAATTTTGCCGCCGCTCTATATTTATCAGGAGGACGGAACATATACGAAGGAAGCTGAGGAAATAATATATGGATAAGCAACATGTCGTTTATATATTGCGATGCAAAGATGGCACCCTTTATACCGGCTATACGAATAATCTGGAACAAAGGATGCAAAAACATGAAGAAGGTAAAGGGGCTAAGTATACAAAAGGGAGAGGCCCTTTTCAGCTGATGTATATAGAAAAGTTTATGACGAAAAATGAAGCGCTGAAGAGGGAATATGAAATAAAGCAGCTGACAAGAAAAGGGAAGCTGCTTCTTATTCAGAACTGGCTGAAAGAAGTGAAAAGAGATGAAAATCCAGAAAAGCTATGAGAAGGATGGAAAAGGAATTTTATATGTCGTCCCGACCCCCATTGGCAATTTGGACGATATTACGTACCGGGCATTAAACGTCTTAAAAGAGGCAACAATCATCGCTGCAGAAGATACTCGAAATACAATGAAGCTGCTCAATCATTTTTCCATCGCCACTCCTTTAATCAGTTACCATGAACATAATAAAAGAGGGAGAGGGGAGCAATTAATTGAAAGATTAAAAAAGGGCGATTCGATTGCTCTTGTCAGCGATGCCGGCATGCCAGCGATATCTGATCCAGGCTATGAAGTTGTCCGGGATGCGATTGCACAGGATATAAAAGTAGTTGTCCTGCCTGGAGCAAATGCGGCTTTATGTGCCCTCGTCGGGTCTGGCCTTCCTTCAGAGCATTTCTATTTTTACGGATTTTTGCCGCGAAAACCGAAGGAAAAGAAAAAAGAGTTGGAGAAGCTGAAACCGCTCGAGGCAACGCTTATATTTTATGAATCACCCTATCGTGTTTCTGATACGTTACAAGACCTCTATTCCGTATTTGGAAACCGGAATATCGCCGTTGTCAGAGAAATTTCCAAGATGTTTGAAGAATATGTCCGCGGCAATTTGGAAGAGCTGATTGATGTATATAAAAACAAGCAATTAAAAGGAGAATTTTGTCTCGTTGTTGAAGGCAGCATGGAAGCGAGCAGCGAGGAAGAATTATGGTGGCAAGAATACTCTATTGAAGAACACGTTCAATATTATATGACGGAAAAAGAAATAACTCCAAAAGAAGCAATCAAACTGGTGGCCACAGATCGGAAGATGCCGAAACGGGAAGTGTATCAAATATATCATCAGAAATAAAAAAAGAAAGCTGACGTGCTCCGTGCAAGCATCAACTTTCTTTAGACTCGTATATCAATACATTTTACCAAAAATTTCGCAATTGTAAATAGGACAATTATTTTAAGTTTACCGATTTTCTTTGTTATACCTTCAATCCATTCGTATTTTTTAATCGAAGAAACTTGAATTTATATTTCTGTGTGGAAAAAGTTTATTTTTACCAACACAAAT
>NZ_BMEV01000038.1 GCF_014637175.1 Compostibacillus humi
GAATTCTTTTCTCGTTATACTGCTTCTTATATTTCCGGTTGATCACCATGGTTATTCGACGATATCCAAAGTTACCATGGTGCCTCTTGAATTCCTCTTTCACTTTTTTCATGCCATTCATTTTCCTTTTCGGATTCTGTTGGTTCATGTTTCAGCCATTTATAGTAACCGGAGCGTGATACATCTAAGATTTCACAGAGTAATAGAATCGGAGTATCTGTCTCCTCATGATAGTCATGAATGGCTTGGAATTTAGCTAAGTGTTTTCCTAGTCGCGCAGTCCCATCCCCCTTTCGATTTCCTTCAACTTTTTTAATAAGCCATTCTCCGCCTCTAAATACTGATTACGATGCTTCAGCTCTTTAATACGAAGCTGTAGTTTCTCTTCTTCTGTCAGCTGTTGCTTTGACTCTAAGGTCTTGCCACGACGATCTTGAAGACCTTGCTCCCCACTTTTTTCATACTTGCGTACCCAGCTATATACTTGTTGATAAGAGACACTATACTTTTCAGCTGCCCCACGATAGTCGCGATCGTTGGCAATCGTATATTGTACAATTTCGATACGCTCTTGAAGGTTGGTTTTACGCCCTTTAGTCACGGTTCCTCTTCCTTTACTAGTAGATTTTATCTTCTTCCCACTAGTATACTGATTTATCCAGTGACGTAAAACCGAATGAGATGAAATATTGAAGCTTTTCACAAGTCGTTCTTAAACTGCCTTCTCCATTTAAATAATATTCAACAGCTTCCCTTTTCAGCTCGCTGGAATACCCCTTCCATGTCCTCGAATCCTTTAAACCATCGACCCCATCTGCTTTATACTTACGAACCCATAAGTTAATCGTCGTCCTGTCAACAGCGTATTCTTCAGCAATCCTGCTTACAGATGCGCTCCCCTCCATGACACGTAATACTACCTCTATCCTTTCATTTAAAGTATGTTTACTACTCCTTTTCGACATAGAAAAAGCCCCCCATACAGTAATAGAGAATTTTTATTATTTCTCTGTCTACTGTATTGGGAGCATATCACAAATTCATGTGGTTTTTTCCTTATTTTCCTACAGCTTGCAGAGCCGTAATAATTGCTAAATTATAGACATCTTCCGCGCTGCAGCCCCGAGAAAGGTCGTTTACCGGTTTGTTTAGCCCTTGCAAAATCGGTCCAACAGCTTCAAAGTTGCCGAGGCGCTGAGCGATTTTATAGCCGATGTTCCCTGCTTCTAAGCTCGGGAAAATAAAGACGTTGGCATCCCCCTGGATGACCGCATCCGGCGCTTTTTTCTTCGCCACGCTCGGTACAATGGCGGCATCGAACTGGAATTCCCCGTCGATGACAAGCTGAGGATTTTTCTCTTTGGCAAGCTGCAATGCCTCTGCCACCTTTTCCGTTTCCGGGGACTTCGCTGAACCTTTCGTCGAGAAGCTGAGCATGGCAACCCGCGGATCAATATCGAACAGTTCGGCAGTTACTCCACTTTCCACGGCAATTTCCGCCAAGTCGTTTGCGTCCGGTGCAATATTAATGGCACAGTCGGCGAAAACGTATTTTTCTTCTCCGCGCACCATAATAAACACACCTGACGTTTTCTTCACGCCTTCTTTCGTCTTAATAATCTGCAATGCAGGGCGGACCGTATCCGCAGTCGAATGGGCTGCTCCACTCACTAATCCGTCGGCTTCCCCCATGTATACGAGCATCGTGCCGAAGTAGTTTTCATCCAGCAAAATTTTCCGTGCATCTTCTTCCGTCGCCTTCCCTTTCCGCCGCTCGACAAATTGACGGACCATCTCTTCAAACCGCTCGTAGCCGTTTGGATCGACAATGTCACATTGGGATACATCCGCTCCCGCCTGTTCCGCCTTCTTCGCAATTTCTTCCTTATCTCCGATTAAAATCGGCTGAACGACATTCTCTTTGCTTAAACGGCCAGCCGCAGCTAAAATGCGTTCGTCTAACCCTTCCGGAAAAACAATCCGTTTATTTTTGCCGCATACTTTTCCCTTTAGTTGTTCAAATAAATTGCTCATCCGTTCCAACCTCCACTATCTGTTACCTTTTACTCATTTATCATATCGGAAATACAATTTTGATGAAAGAATTCGGTCTTATTTATCAACATTTTTTGACAATCCTATGACAATCTTATTTCAATCGCCAAAATGACTTGCTCCTCGATGTTTATCCTTCCCCAAATATGCTATAGTAAAAGGCGGATAGTGATTTTTTTCACTATCTGCCGACAGAACATGTTGGCGAGTATGTTTCTCTTGTTCTTTTCCTATAATAGAAATTATGGACGAATAAAGGAGAGAGTATGAATGGCAGAAGCAGTAGTAACAATGGACGGCTGGTGCGCCTTGCATGATATGCGCAGCTTCGACTGGGCATCCTGGAAAGTCGCATCCGAAGAAGAACGCAAAAAAGCAGTAACAGAATTGAAAGAATTAATGGACAAATGGCAAGCAGTTGAAGATGCGAAAAACGGAAGCCATGCAGTATACAAAGTAGTCAGCACAAAAGCGGATCTAATGTTTATGTTCTTCCGCCCGACGATGGAAGAATTGGAGGAAATTAAGACCGAATTGAACAAATCGACAATCGGTGACTACTTAATTCCGAGCTATTCCTACGTTTCCATTGTGGAAATGACGAAACACAATCCGCTGGACGACGGGAAGGACCGGGAGCTGTCTCCTCAAGTGGAAGCACGGCTAAAACCGATTCTGCCAAAATGGGAGCATGCATGCTTCTATCCAATGTCCCGCCGCCGCTGGAGAGACTATAACTGGTTTGAAATCAGCCGTCAAGAGCGGACAAGACTGTTATATGAACACGGCATGACGGGAAGAAAATATGCCGGAAAAGTGAAAGAAATCATTACCGGTTCCATCGGTTTGGATGAATTCGAATGGGGAGTAACATTATTCGCCCATGATGCGTTACAGTTCAAGAAAATCGTATACGAAATGCGCTTCGATGAAGTAACCGCTAAATATGCCGAGTTCGGCGACTTCATCATCGGCAACTACTTGCCTAAAGAAGACGTGGACAAATACTTTGCCCTGTAAAAGCAAGAGAAGCTAATCTCAAAAAGAGGTTAGCTTTTTTTGTTTCGGCCTTGCCTCTACAGAAAAGCAGCTGAAGAAAGACCTCCTCCAGCACTTCCCCTGAACAAACATTTGTTTTAATTTGATAAACGGGACAGACTTCAGCAGACAGGAATTTTTCAACGAACGTTTGTTTTTATGCCTATCCAAGATGGAGTCTTTTGTTCAATCGTCTGTTCCATCCATGAGCAACTTTTCCAAATTTAAACCGGGTTCGGCAAAACTTGCTGTCATCTTTTTCCGGGCGAATACATACATATATTTATTGAACGTAACATCTCAGAATTAACAGAAATGAGGGGTATTCGTTGGCAGTTGTAGCACATACCGCAAGTGATGTCGACCTATTGGCAAGATTAATTCGGGCAGAAGCTGAAGGAGACGGCGACCTCGGCATGCTCATGGTCGGGAATACCGGGATTAACCGTGTCATCGCTGATTGCCTTGATTTTACCCATATACGGAATATTCGCGACATGGTCTTTCAAAGCCCCGGAGGTTTTGAGGCGACGCAAAAAGGGTATTTTTACCAGCGGGCCCGGGAAAATGAGAGACGTCTAGCCCGGCGCGCCATTAACGGAGAGCGCCATCATCCGGCAACAAACTCGCTATGGTTTTTTCGGCCGGCAGGAGATTGTCCGGCACAATGGTACGGGCAATGGAATGTGGGTAGATTTAAATCCCACTGTTTCTACGCTCCGACCCAAGCGGACTGTCCATCGGTGTACCGATAATTCACATTTTCTACAAAATTTGGGAAGTGCCTGGAACCGGCGGCACTTCACTTGAGCAGGAGGGGTTATTTATGTCTGAGAAAAATCAAAATTACGGGTACGGAGGAGTGCCCGGGTACGGGGTTCCATATTACCCGCACCAAGCATCATTTTATTATCCGGCGTACAACTATATGCGGACGTTTCCGCCGCAAAGCAGCCAAGGGTTCCCGGGCCAGCAAACGCAGCAGGCCCAGCAGCAGGCGGCTGACGTTCCGGGCATGCTGCCATTGGAGCAATCCTACATTGAAAACATTTTGCGCCTAAACCGGGGAAAATTGGCTACCGTCTACATGACATTCGAAAACAACACCGAATATAACTCGAGACAATTTAGAGGGGTTATCGAAGCGGCAGGAAGGGACCACATTATTCTAAGTGATCCGGAAACAGGAAGAAGATACTTGCTCTTGATGGTTTACTTGGATTACGTTGTTTTCGACGAGCCTATTAATTACGAATATCCTTTTGACTCCACCCAGCAGCAATTGGCAACTTATTCCCCGCGGTAACGATAAAAAGGATGACACAGCATAACGTGTCATCCTTTCTCTCCATTTTATCATGCCTATGTATGTACGGGCACACGGTTTCCTTGTCATGAAGGACATGCGAGTAAGGGGCGAAAAGAATGCGACATCCTGCCGAAAAGTTAATGATGATGGAATTCCTTTCCTTGCTGATCGCCTTTATATTTGGTCTGTTTGCCATTTTCTTTAAGCAAATTTTGTTCCTTTTATTCGGCGGTTATTTTCTTTGTTTCAGCCTTTTTTGTGATGGTCTGCTTCTTTCCCAGCGCCGGGATCCCCAGTCTGCCGGAAAGCAATGGCTGCGGGCCGGGGTTCTGTTTTTCCTCATTACGCTATTCCTTTTTCTATGACAGATATTTTATTGCTGCATAGCCGAGAAGAATCCAGCCGATTAAAAAGGAAAAACCGCCGATCGGGGTAATCATGGCAAAGCCTTTGATTGCGGTCGTCGAATAAATGTACAAGCTGCCGGAAAAAATAACGATTCCGATGAAAAACATCCAGCCGGCCCATGTTAAGCTCGGACTTTGAATTTTTGCCATGAGCAATCCGACAGCAAGGAGCGCCCCCGTATGGAACATCTGATAATCCACCGCTTTTTCCCAAGTCGTTAATGCCCGCTCAGAAATCTTCCCCTCGAGCCCATGAGCACCGAACGCTCCAAGAGCGACAGCTAAGAAACCGTTCAATGCACCTAATAATATAAATAGCTTCATTTGTCCTCCTCCGTCCTCTATTAAAAGTCGAAAATGGAAAGTCCGTTAGCATCATCTTCATCCAGTGGCTTGGAGGAAAGGGGATCTTTCCCTTGCCCTTCCCCAAGCATCATTTTCCGTTCCTCTTCCGTTATTTCCTGTTTCACCGGTTCTTCTTTCGCTTCTTCTTCCAAAAACAGTTCGCATAATAGCTTAATATTGGCAATATGATGGAGCATTTTTTCTTCATTATGCTGCTGTTCCTTCGCCTGATACGCTTCGTGAATCATTTTCGCCAATATTTTATTGTTATCGACGGCCATGACGAAACCTCCTTTATATCCAATCGTTTACAGAAGAAACGGACAGTTCTTGACTGCCCGGTATTTTTCATATTCCGTTTCCCTATTATATCATGTGCTATAAAACCTTGAAAAATTTGCAGGAGACAAAAAAAGCCCCCGGCTCAACCAGGGGATAAAGGATACTGAAACCGAATGCAAGTTTAACCCGCTAAATTTGCGGGATCCAAAGCGGGTTTAGGGCAGCAGTATACTTGCATCCGACTATGGAGGGGGGTGGAAAAAAATAAAACGAAAGCAGATCCCGCATTCCTTGCAGCGGCATGAAACCGCTGCAAGTCCAAATTTCGTCTATATCAACTTACAAAATGAAGTAAAACGCAAATTAAGATTTCGTCCACTCGTAAGATTCATTATGTTCATCCAAGTAACGGGCATAGAGCCAGCGCAAAAAGTTCAGCTCTTCATCCTTAAGCTGTCTGCCAAGTCTGTTCCTAAACTCTTCACAAACTTGCAAAAAGCTTATCATTCGTCTCCCTTCCTTTTTGAAGGATTTCTATTATTGTACATGGAATGGCAATTAAAATCAACAGTATTTTTTAAATAATTTAAATTTAACAAAAATAATATAATGTTGGCTTTGTAAAATAGAAAAAGGAGTGGACCGCAATAACGGTCTACTCCTTCGTAAGTTCCATAATCTTGTCTTCCAGTTCCTGAATGCGGATTCTCAGCTGTTCCACATCTTCTTTTGTAGCAATGCCAAATTCTTCAGCGGATTTCTTAATTTGATCCTTCTGTTTCGCCGACCATTCGTCTGTTTTTTTGTCCCCTTTTTCAATAAAGCTTTGCATCATGTTTTTTGCCTGTTCCTGGGTAATTTCATTTTTCTTTACTAATTCCTTCAGCTTTTCTTCCAATTTTTCCTTGCCGCTGATGGCCGCTCCAAGGCCGAGCAAAAACCCTTTGCGCAAATAATCACTCATAATGATCCCTCCTTATTTTTTGCTTGCGGATAAACCGGTAATGAATGAAAAGCACTGCGATTAAATTGACGAAAAACAGAATAAAAAGACTTAGACCAATATAGAAAAACAGTTTGCTTTCCATATGATGTCCATATACCGAGAGGAATACCCCTCCTAATGCCATCATAAAGGAAAGAAACTCAAGAAGTAAATAGTATTGATGTTTCATCCGCTGATAATGTTTTTCCTGATCCCATTGGCGGTTCTTTTCCCCGCTCTGCAAATAGGTTAAAAAAGCTCTCGGATAGGAAAGGAGCGGTTCGGCTGCATTTTTCGCATACTGCTTGGCGATGGATTCGGCAATACTTGCCCGGCCGAACCAATCTTTTATTTTCGGTTTCATCCATTGGACGATGTCAATGTCAGGATTGATTTCGTACAGCAGCCCGACGACGATGGAAATCGCCCGGAGCAAATAGGCATAATCTGCCGGCAGCTGGATCGCCTGATCTTTGACGATTGTATTCACTTCTTCCTGAATTAATTCCAAAGCTTGGGCATCTAGATTTTTCAGCGACCCGTCCGAGTACATATCGATCGTTTCCTCGATCATTTTTTTCAATTTTTTCCGGTCGGCATGGGGAAGGATAAAGTTCATCTTATCCAATGCATCGATGACGATATCATAATTGTCGATGAGGAATCCTTGAACGAGAAGCTTAAACTGTTCAATATCGGCGTGGCTGATTTCGCCAACCATGCCAAAGTCGATAATGCCGACCCGGCCGTTTTTTTCGATGAATATATTTCCTGCATGGGGATCGGCATGAAATTTTCCGGCGGTAAGAAACTGTTCCAAATAGAAGTCAAAAATAATCTTTGACGTTTCTTCAATCGATATACCGTGTTTTTTCATAAAAGCTGTATCCGTTATTTTTTCCCCGTCAATCCATTCCATAACGATTACTTTCGAAGTGCTTAACTGTTCATAGTAGTAAGGAATATGAATATTCGGATTGTCTTTATATTTCTCGTGGAAAAACTTCCCGAAAGCGAGCTCCTGCTCGAAATCCAGCTCCCGGTCCATGACGAAGACGATCTCTTTATACAAAGCATTTAAATCGCTCCGTTTTCCAAACGAAGTGAATACTTTCAAAATCCAAAACACCATCCGGAGAGCAATGAAATCCCGGTGAAATACTTCATCAATCCGGAAACGGCGGACTTTAATGGCAACTTTGCTGCCGTCTTTCAATATTCCTTCGTACACTTCCCCGATGGAAGCGGAAGCAATCGGTTTTTCCCCAATATGCTGCAAATGGGCGGAAATATCCGTCTTCCATTCTACCTCCAGCACTCCTTTTGCATAAGCAAAAGGCATCGGCGGAACCCGGTCAACGAGCCCGGTAATTTCGCGGATAAAGACGTCTGGCAAAAAGTCTGTCCTCGTGCTGAGGAACTGGCCGACTTTCACGAGCAGCCCACCTAATTTTTCGGCCTTTTCGCGATATTCCTGCCCCATTTTGCGCAGCATATGATTCCATTTTTCCTTCGTTTTATAGTCCCATACAGAATGGCGGAAGTGGAAAAAATAAATTTTCCAAATAAATTTTATCGCCATGCCGACGATGATCGTAAAACGGTAAACGAGATTGTATTTAAGCCTCTTCATACGGAATCCCCTTTAATTATGTCTTTACATTAAACTTATCCTATTTGCAAAAGCTAATTCAAATGAGACGGAAAAAAGTTATTGCATATTTAATAGTTTGTATGTATAATTATTCATCATCGACAATTATCGACAGAAAGGTTGAACTTCATGAAATCATATCATTTATCTGATCATCTTAAATTTATTCTTCCATCTTTGGCAGGAATTTTTCTCTTTATGATTCCAGTACCGAGCGGGGACGGAATGACAATCCCGGTCTCCGTTCTTGCCGGCTGGGCACAGGATCTATTGGCAAATCATTTGTCATTGATTATGATGATTATTATCATCATTACTGCATTGGCATCCATTATCGCCAAAATCGCCGGAAAAGAGGTATTAGCCAAAACGCCCTTTTTCCAAAATTTATTTTATACAAATGGGTTTTGGCTGACGACGAGAATTTTAGCTGCCGTATTTGCTGTTATGGTCTACTTCCAGCTCGGACCGGAAGCTGTACATGGCCCAAATACCGGCCAGCTGCTGCTGGATAGTTTATTGCACGTCTTATTTGCCGTCTTTTTATTTGCCGGGGTATTTTTACCCCTCTTGACGAATTTTGGTTTGCTGGAATTATTCGGCGCTTTTATGACGAAAATCATGCGCCCCCTCTTTAAATTGCCTGGCCGCTCTTCCATTGATGCATTAGCATCGTGGATCGGGGACGGCACCATCGGAGTATTGCTGACGAGCAAGCAGTACGAAGGCGGATTTTATACAAAACGGGAAGCTGCCGTGATTGGAACGACCTTCTCTGTTGTTTCCATTACGTTCTCTTTAGTTGTATTGGCTGAAGTCGGGCTGTCCCATCTGTTTGTACCGTTTTACTTGACGATCGTGGCTGCTGGATTCGTTGCAGCGATTATTATGCCGAGAATTCCTCCTCTATCGAAAAAGGCAGATACGTATGTTAACGGGGAGAAAACATCGGCTAATGCAGAAGAAGCACCAGCCAATACGAGCATTGTAAAATTTGGTTACGAAAAGGCGCTGGATCGGGCCAAACAGGAAACGAGCGTGTATAAATTTTTCAAAGAAGGCGGACAAAACATTCTCGATATGTGGATGGGTGTTGCACCGATTGTCATGGCCTTCGGACTTATCGCTTTAATTATTGCTGAGTATACGCCGTTCTTCCAGTGGCTCGGGGCACCGTTTGTTCCGCTATTGAAACTGATGCAAATCCCTTTTGCGGAGGAAGCTAGCCAGACGATTCTTATCGGTTTTGCCGACATGTTCCTGCCTGCCATTATCGGTTCGGGCATTGAAGCAGAAATTACCCGCTTTATTATCGCAGCCTTATCCGTAACCCAGCTCATTTACATGTCTGAAGTGGGCGGATTGCTCTTAGGTTCCAAAATTCCTGTGAACTTATTTGATTTAATTGTTATCTTCCTATTGCGTACGATTATTACGTTACCGATTATCACCTTGATTGCCCATATTATTTTTTAAAGGAAAAGCTCCGGTTTTGCCCGGAGCTTCTTTGTTTAAATCGGTCATTTGATCTAAGTTATCGGCGCTTTCCTTCAGATATCGGCTTTTTTCGAAATTTATCGAGCGAAACGGCGCCTGCTCTTATATCGGCGGTCGGGCTCTGGAGATTTCGGCATTTCACTTCTAAAGCTATATCGGCGTTCCTAAATACCCCCCTCTCTCATAATAAAAAACCGCATGGCCCCATGCGGTTTTTTCCTATTTAAACGTGACCGTGTTTGCGCTGCATCCGTAAATTCCGCAAGATGCTCGCTTTTCCTTCGATAAAGGGCTGCCAAACGGCAACGAGCAATTTCGAGGAAAGCAAAATGACAATAAACGCAGCAATAACAGCCAATCCTAATATGTCAAGAACACTGTCTACAACAAACAGTTCTTTCTCCCGAATGAACTGGATGAAAAATCCATGCAGTAAATATACATAAATCGTTTTTCTCCCTAAATCGGTCCACCAGCCAAAATGCTTTTGCGGAATCCAGGCCAGGACGCTTACGGCCATCACCGTTGCAGCCAAGTATACGCCAAGTCTGGCAATGCCGCCGAATTCTTCCATCCCGAGATCAATATAGGATTTGGAAGCTAACAGCCAGCCGGAATTAAACTCCGGTGCGATATGAAGGACGATAGCCATGGCAACCAGAATCAAGATGGCAGCAACTTTTACTGCTTTTCGCTTTACGGTCATCATTTGCGGTAAAGTGAGCCAATATCCGGCGAGGAAAAACGGGAAAAATACGATTGTCCGCGACAGACTGAATGTATGGCCAATATCCCCTATGTAACCGACGATAATGCCGGCAAAAACGGCAAGGGGCAGTCCCCATTTTGCCGGAATTCGCTTAAAGAAAATTAAAAGAATATGCCAGCAAAACAGGCTGAACAGGAACCATAAAGACCAATGCGGATAAAAAATTCCCGCATTCCATCCGTCTTTGCCGATAAAGAAATAGTAGACGGTGTATATGAGTTGGAAAATGAGATACGGTACGATCAATTTTTTTACCAGTTTCAATATATAGGATTTCTCCCCGGATCCTTTGGCAAAAAATCCGGAAACGAGAATAAACGCCGGCATGTGAAACGTGTAAATCCATACATAGAGTGTGTGAATCCATTCGGCTTCCCCAGTATACGGCTGAATTAAATGACCAAAAACGACGAGAAAGATGAGTAATCCTTTAGCGTTGTCAAAATATGCGCTTCTTTCCATGACCTCTCCCTCTCTCTCAAAAGTATGGTGCAATACATACCATACTCCCTTTCCTCAAAAAAATCATCTAAAACAGCCCAATTACATACAATTGTTGGCATGCTGTAAATATTGTAAAATACGGGTAATTTCTGAAATAAAAAACACCCGAAGCACATTTACTCCGGGTGTTGCCCTTCTGATCGGACGGGGAGAATTATCCGATGACCACATTGGCTGCCTGAGGTCCTCGCTCGCCTTCCACAATATCAAACGTTACCGCCTGTCCTTCTTCCAGCGTTTTAAACCCTTCTCCCTGAATGGCAGAGTAATGCACGAATACATCGTCTCCGCCATCCATTTCGATAAATCCGTAACCCTTCTCTGAATTAAACCATTTTACTGTACCGTGATTCATAGAAAAAAATTCCTCCACTTTCATCCTTAGATAAGCATAAGAAAACGAAAAACGAATTTCGTTTTCTTATTAGTTTTACTTTGGCTTGTTTGTTAAAAATTATTCTTTAAAAAGGAGGTACTTTAATACAAATTAATTTTTTATTGCATCCACAATTTTCCGGTATGTTTCTTCGGTTAGTTCTGTATACTTCGTAGGAGTGAGCGTGCTGAAGTTTTCCTTTGCCAATGTTATATACCGGAGGGCATGCTCCACATTGCCAAGCTTCCACTGGCAAAGCGCTTTATACGTATCAGCGATATGGAGCAGGGATAAGTCGTAAGGGTGGTGCAAATTATCAGGAATGGTAACTTTCTCCAGCTGCGAAAAGGCCTCTTCATATTTGCCGAGCCCATACAGCGCCTTTCCCTTGGCGACGGTAAAATGGGGTTCGGAAATAGCGGGAAATTCCTTTCCATATTTCTCCATCAACCGCAACGCTCCCTGATAATCCCCATCTTGAAACATCTTTTTTTCCGCTAATGCGAGGGCAGTAAAAGCTTCATAAAAAGGGTCTTCGGCAAATTTCCCGTAATGGATTAACCTGTCATTGTAATAAGCGAGCATGCCGCTATCATGGAATAAAATTCCGTACCCTACTGCAAGCCGGAACAAATCGTCAATCCGGTAAAAAATTTTGTTGTTTCGAGAAAATTCAACAGCTTCTTCTAAAACTGCCAAGGCCTTTTTCACGTCTCCAATAGCAAGCAGAAAACATACTTCCGTATAGTCAAATTCCAGCCGGGTGACCGGATCTAAATATACTTCCTTCTCCTTAAAAGATTTTTTTTCATTTAATAATACGTTCAGTGCCCCTTCATAATCCCGCTTGGCAAAAATTGCAAAGGAGCGGAATACACCGATGGCTGCTCTTCTCGTCGGCACGTGCAATGCTTCATACATTTCCGCTGCTTTCTTTAACGGTTCTTCCCAGCGGTCCTGCTTGGAATAAAACCTGCTATAGCTGTACAGTTCCAGCAGCCGGGCGGATTCATAGCTTTCCGTCAATTCATTCAATACCGGCTGAATCAGCTCTCCCACTTTTTTATATTTATCCAAGGTTTCCTCTACATTTGTTCTGTCTTTAAAATAAATTTTTTCTGCCTTTTCCAAGAGTGACTTTAATTTTTGTCTATTTTCCTCCTGCAGCAGTTCTGACACGGAAACACCGAGCTGCTCCGCAATATAGGCCAGACTTTCCATGGAAGGTTTAGCTTTGTTGTTTTCAATCAGACTTAACATCCCTTTGGAAAGCTTTTTTCCAGCCAGTTCCTCTTGGGTCATTCGTTTTTCTTTTCTTAATTGCCGTATCCGATCTCCTAGTTCCACGAAATCCACCCCCATCATTAATTCAATTATATTAAACAACCTTAGTTTTGAAAAGGGATGTATTTTTGCATTTGTTTAATTTAATTAAAATTTATATTGAAACAACTGCAACTATTAGTTATAATAAGTTTAACTTAATTAAACAAATAAAAAGGAGATGAATATGGCAATGAAGGAAAGACAAAAAATGAAACGGGCGGTCTATCATTTATGGACATTTACCATCAGCAAATTTATCTCAAATTTTGGGGCTCAGATTTTTGCCTTTGCGGTAAGTTTCTACATTTTGCAAGTGACCGGTTCTGCTTCCAGCTTTGCCATTAATTTGCTGTGCAATGTACTGCCAAGAATTGCTGCAGGTCCATTCGCAGGGTTAGCCGCTGACCGTTTTTCGCGGAAAAAAATCATTATACTTTCCCATCTCATTACCGGAGTAACTATACTTGGATTAATCCTCCTTCACATTTATTCTTCCGAAGTATCTATTCCTATTTTGTATGCAGCAACGGCTATTTTTTCTCTGGCATCATCCTTTTCTGGAATCGCCTTTACTTCCAGCATTACCAGTTTAGTGGATCATGAACAGATTCAAAGAGCGATGTCATTAAATCAGATGGTCATTTCCATGGCAGCTGTCGCCAGCCCTGCCGCGGGAGGGATATTATACGGCTTCCTTTCCCTTCACCTTATATTTATGATCTATTTTGCAGCCATCATCATTGCTTTAATTTTAGAAGCTACCATGGATTTTACTCTGTACGGAAAGCCGCGAACGGAAAATATACAGGAGTCCATGTGGGTAAATATGAAGAAAGGTTTCGTCTACGTCAAGGGCAGTACGATACTCGTTACAATTATTTCCATCGCCTTTGTCGTGAACTTTTTCATGGGCGCATTCCAAGTCGGCTATTCGTATATTTTAATCGACCAATTGAAGATGCCTGCCGAACATTTTGGGATTGCAGAAAGTGCATTGGCCATCGGCATGCTCGTCATCGCAATCTATATGTCCATGGCGAAAGAATTTAAATACCCGTTAGTTATATCGAAATACGGAATTCTCTTCTTAGGACTGATTATCGGCGTATATTCCCTGCCTCTCATCATTTCATTTTCCTATTGGCTTGTCTTTGCCTATTTTTCTGTACTTATGTTCCTAATTGGGGCATCAACGACATTTATTAATACACCGATTCAAGTGATGATGCAGCGAGATATTGATGATGAATATAAGGGCCGGGTGTTTTCCATTGTGGAGACAGGAGCACAAGCCCTCGTTCCTGCCGGCACCCTTCTTTTCGGCGTATTATACGATCTTTTCCCTGCTCCTTGGATTATGACCAGTTCTGCATGCTTGCTGATGGCTTCCGTTCTCTTTTTGGCGCGGTCCACAGTAATTCAAAAAGTATATCCGGAAAAGTTTGAGCAAATTTCGTAATACACCGAATGCCGATATTCTCGAAAGTTCCGCCGATATCCTGAATGGGGGCGCCGATAAACTTACATCCCGCCTGCCCCTCTGACAAAGGAAAGAGCGTTTCTCTGTTTTTTAAGATGTTGCTTTTTTCTTCGATGCAGTTTTTTTCCGTTTCGGCTGCTTCGGTTTTGGCTTGTCCTTTTTCGCTTTTTCTAGCGATGCCTGCAATGCTTCCATTAAATTTGCCACGTTCTCCGGTTTCGGCGCATCTTTTGCGGTTGCGGTCTGTTCTTTATTTTTCTTCTGTTCGATCAACTCCAGCAGGGCATTGCGGTAATCGTCCGTATATTTTTCCGGTTCAAAGGCGGTCGTCAACTGGTCAATCAGCAATTTTGCCGTGTCCAGTTCCTTCTTATCCAAAGCGGTTTCTTCCGGTATATTCGGAACGTCCGCCACGTTGCGCACTTCATCAGGATAATGAATCGTTTCCGCCACAAGCACATTTTTATAAACGCGGATGACGGCAAGCTGTTCTTTTGAGCGGATCATCATTTTCGCTACACCGATTTTCCCCGTATCTTCCAGCGCCTGCCGCAATAAATGATATGCCTTGCTCCCGCCTTCATTCGGGGATAAATAATAGCTTTTCTCAAAATAAATCGGATCGATTTCCTCCAGTTTGACAAAATCGATTATTTCCACCGCTTTATCTTCCTGTTCCTTGCGCAGCGCTTCCATCTCTTCATCGTCAAGGATGACAAATTTGTTTTTCGCATATTCGTACGCCTTTACGATTTCATCCTGCTTCACTTCCCGGTCGCAATTCGGGCACACCTTTTCGTACTTTATCGGCGAATGGCATTCTTTATGAAGCTGCCGTAATTTTACATCTTTATTTTCCGTTGCCGCGTGCATTTTTACCGGAATATTGACCAGCCCGAAACTGATCGTTCCTTTCCACATCGTATGCATAAAAAATCCCCCTTTTCCTTCTAGTTTCCGAAAGATATGTATTTTTATCCGCGCATTCAGCCAATTTATAAAGGATAACTGCTCCGCAATGGGAGGGAGTTGAACGATGAACTATATGAAGCCGATTCCGGCTGAGGAAATTCCCATAGGTCCTGAGTGGATGTATGAAATAAAGTATGACGGCTTTCGCGCGATGCTTACGATTCAGCAAGGCGGTACCGTTACGTTAATCACAAAAAACAAACACGACTTTACAGAAAAATTCCCGGAAATCGTCCGCTGCTGCAGCGAACTGCTTGAAGTGCTCCGCCCGTTTCTTCCTTTAAAGCTCGATGGGGAGCTCGTAGTCTTAAATCACGATAGACAGGCAAATTTTGCTTTAATTCAGAAACGGGGCAGGCTGAAAAATAAGGAAAAAATCGAAAAGGCTTCCCTTGAACGTCCCGCTGCCTTCCTTGCCTTTGATCTGTTGGAAACGGGCGGAAAATCCTTCCACGATGAGCGATATTCAGAAAGAAAGGCAGCTTTGGAAAACATATTTCAAGACGTGCACCATCCTGTTTTGCAATATGTGGAAGCTTATAAAAATGCAGAAGAGATAACGAAAGCTGTATTTGCTGCCAAAGGAGAAGGCATTATTGCGAAACGGAAGGAAAGCAAATACATACCGGGGAAAAACCACCGGGACTGGTTCAAAATTAAAAATTGGCGCACAGTTGACGGCTTTTTGACAGCGTATGAACCGAAAAACGGCTATTTTACCGTGGCGGTCTACGAAGGAAAACAAATCCGGGAACTTGGTTCATGCAAACACGGACTCGATTCGCAAACGTATGACACGGTACGGGAAGTCTTTTTGCAGCAAGGAGAAAAAAGACAAGGATATTATGTTCTTCCCCCCGCAATCTGCGCTCGGGTCCAAACACTGGATTTATATGAAGGCGAATTGAGGGAGCCGAATTTCCATTCCATTTTGCCTGAAGCGGCGCCAGAAGAATTTACCTACGAAAAGGCGCTATTCGACATGGCGATGATACCGGAAGAAATCGAAGTGTCGAACGCCGACAAAATATTTTGGCCGGTGCCAAAATGGACGAAACAGGATTTGCTCATCTACCTGCGGGAAATCGCACCCTATATGCTTCCCTTTTTGCAAAACCGGCTTCTTACCGTCATCCGCTGCCCCGACGGAGTGGAGGGTGAATCTTTTTTTCAAAAACATCTCCCTGATTACGCGCCGGAATTTTTGGAAGGCATCGGAACCGGAGACGAAAAGCATATCGTTTGCAACGAACTGCGGCCGCTCGTTTGGCTCGGCAATCACGGAGCGATTGAATACCATGTCCCCTTCGCAACGGTGGAGAGCCCTTATCCGAGTGAAATCGTCTTTGATTTGGATCCGCCAGGAAGGGAAGCGTTTCCGGTCGCCGTTTTTGCCGCCCGGCTCCTGAAACAATTGCTCGACCACTTGGAATTAACATCCTTCGTAAAAACGTCAGGCAATAAAGGAATGCAAGTGTATATTCCGATTCCGCCGGGAAGCATGACTTACGAAGATACGGGGGTGTTTACCCAAGGCATCGCCTGGACGATGGAAGAGGCGCACCCGGACTTGTTTACGACGGAAAGGATGAAAAAGAAGCGGAACGGCAAGCTCTATATCGATTACGTACAGCACGGGGAAGGAAAAACGATTATCGCCCCCTACTCGCCAAGAAAAACGAAGGAAGGAACGGTTGCTGCTCCCCTGTTTTGGGAGGAGGTGCAGGAAAATTTGCGGCCGGAACAGTTCACCATCCGGAATGTCGTCGAACGGGTAAAAACTTTCGGATGTCCTTTCCGGGATTATTTCGTCGTCCAGAAAAAGCAACATTTGCAAAAAGTGCTCGATTTTATCAAATAAAGGATACACTGGCACGGCCGGTGCATCCGATTTTCCCGAAAAAAAGCACCGACTGTTAAAAGCCGGTACTTTTCCTATCGGGTTTACACCGAAGTGGATTCCACGATATTCGTTTTTTCGTTAAACTTCTTCATATCGATATTTTTTAAGATTTTCGACGTTATCGTTCCGGAAATCATCGAACCGTTCACATTCAATGCAGTACGGCCCATATCGATAAAGGCTTCAATGGAAATGAGCAGTCCCGCGAGTCCTACCGGCAGTCCCATGGAAGACAGGACGATAATTGCAGCAAAGGTTGCTCCGCCGCCGACGCCGGCTACCCCGAAGGAACTGATAGCAATAATCAGAACGAGCTGAATGAGAAATTCCGGTGATAACGGATTAATGCCGACGGTCGGCGCAATCATAATCGCCAGCATGGCCGGATAGATTCCCGCACAGCCATTTTGCCCCATCGTTGCCCCGAATGTTGCGGACATGTTGGCTACCCCTTCGTTGACACCGAGGGATTCCCGCTGTGCCTGGATGTTAAGCGGAATTGTTCCGGCACTGGAACGGGACGTAAAGGCAAACCCGAGAACTGGGATTACTTTCCGCAAATAGGTAAGCGGGTTTAATCCGAAGAATCCGACTAACACTAAATGGATAACAAACATAATTCCAAGTGCTACGTAGGATGCAAGGACAAATTTTCCTAGTTGAATAATTCCCGCAAAATTCGTATTGGCAATCATATTCGCCATTAACGCCAGCACACCAAAAGGAGTCAGGCGCAGCACTAATGTTACAAGCCGCATAACGACGGCATAAAACGAATTAATGATTTTCACAAATAGTTCTCCGTGTTCCGGCTCCTTCCGTTTGACTCCGAGTACAGCAATTCCGATTAAAATCGAGAATAACACGACGGCAATGACCGATGTCGGCCGATCTCCGGTCATATCGAGGAAAATATTGCTCGGGATAAAGTTCAAAATCCGCTGTGGCGTCGTTTGGTCTTCAATTTCCGCATAGCGCTCCTCCAGCGCCTGAGCCCGTTCGTTTTCTGCCTGGCCGACTTCAATTTCCTCCGCATTTAAGTCGAAGACAAGGGCGGAGCCAATCCCGATAACGGCAGCAACCGCCGTCGTCGAAATTAAAATCCCGATAATCCAGCCCGCCATTTTCCCTAATTCTTTCGTTTTTTCCAGATTAATAATGGCGCGGATAATGGAAACCATTACGAGAGGTACGACGATGACCATTAGCAGCCGGACATAGCCGCTGCCGACAATGCTGTACCAGTCGAGGGTCCCCGTTAATACAGGCGACTCGCTGCCGTAAGTGACCTGGAGAATGGCACCTAATACAATCCCAAGTCCCATCCCCGCAAAAACCCGCTTCGAAAAGGAAACGTGCTTTCTTTGCATATAAACTAATAAACTGATAAGTGCTAATAATATTAATACATTAAGGGTAATAAACAGACCATCCATGATGTTTTCTCCTTTCCCATTTTTCCCTAATATTATTAAATGCTAATTAATCCTATTAGGTTACTAAGGATTAATATACATGGTAAAATTTATATTTGCAAGAAATAAATATTATGCAAAAAAAGGGAAAAAGCATGCTGCTTATGCAAAGTTTTCCCTGAAGGAAAAATATCATTCCACGAAAAAACGCCTGCAGCATACAGGCGTTTCCTTTTTATTCCATTTCGCCGCGGAGAACTTCTTCCAATACCCGGGCATGGTTATATGCTTCATCTTTGGCAGCGTATAGCAAAGTCACCTTCTGCTCGGAGGCGGCGTTTCTAAGCCATTGCAGCGCTTCCTGCCTTTCACTGTTTTTTAACTCTTCCTTGTATTTTTCCTTAAATGCAAGGAATTTTTCCGGATCATGTCCAAACCATTTGCGCAGCTCCGGCGACGGGCCAATCTCCTTGAGCCAGCGATCCACTTGAGCTTTTTCCTTCGACATGCCCCGCGGCCAGAGCCGGTCTACAAGAACGCGCAGTCCGTCCGATCGTTCCGGCGGCTCGTATACCCGCTTCACTTGCAATTCCAATGGCAACGCCGCTCCTTACACTTCGGTAGGCTGCTTTTTCTTCGAGCCGGAAGCAAACCAGCCGATGACGGCAATCAGCACCAACACGCCGTAGAAAATGATCTTCCATAACGTGGAATGCGGAAATTCATGCGGTATAATGCCGATGGCGTCATGGGCAAGAACCATCACCGCAAGTTTGACACCTACCCAGCCGACAATGAGGAATGCAGCCATTTCCAGGCCGGGCCGTTTATGGAGAAGATCGACAAAAATATTCGCAGCAAAGCGCATGATGATTACTCCCATCATCCCGCCGGCAAAAACGACGAAAAACTGGGCCGCATCCAGGCTGCCGATCGTCCCCAATCCGCTTGGAGTAAGGGCCATTGCCAGCGCAACAGCAGCTAAAATGGAATCAACGGCGAAGGCCAGGTCGGCAAACTCGACTTTTGCGACGGTCCACCAAAACTGGGCCGGCGTCGCTTCTTGAAGCACGCCATTCTCCGCTCCCGCTGCCGCCGCTTCTGCGTCAGTCTCCTCATGTTTCGGCTTCATCCGGTCATACAAGTTCTTAAAGGAAATAAACAGCAAATACGCCGCTCCCAGTGCTTGTACTTGCCAAACATCGACAAGAAAGGAAATGATAAACAGGGAGCCAAGGCGGAGAATAAACGCTCCTGCCAGTCCATAAAACAATGCCCGTTTGCGCTGTTTTTCCGGCAAATGGCGCACCATAATCGCCAAAACGAGGGCATTGTCAGCGGCAAGCAGCCCTTCCAGACCGACTAGCACGACAAGCACCCATAAGTATTCCAAAATCAATTCTATACCCATACTCTCTCTCCTTGTAAAAAGTCTCACCGACAGAAAAGCACATAAAAAAGACCTTTACCTGCCAGTGGTAAAGGTCTCGCTAACAACAGTCCGTTGCCAATTTAAGCCGGAGATAACCTCGTAATGACGACTTAAATTGTCCAGCTACTCCCCTTTAATCATTAAAGAAGTTGTAATTTATTTTTACCAATAATCAAAGGATTTGTCAATTCCTAACTTTTGGCTGATATGATTCGATAAGGCGATCCATTTCTGCTTTTAGCCGGGCTAACCTTTCCTCACTGTCCACCTTATCTTTCCCGCAAACGCCGTAATAATACTTTAATTTTGGTTCTGTTCCCGACGGCCGCAAGCAGACCCAGCCTTTTTCTTCCAGCAATATTTTCACCATGTTTTCCCTCGGCAAACCAATCGGCTCAACCTCGTTCGTTTCGACAATTTTCCGTTCGCCGGTTAAGTAGTTTTCAATTTTTTCCACTTTCCATCCGGCAATTTCGGTAAATGGCTCGTTGCGGAAATTTTCCATAATGCGGGAGATAGTTTCGGCTCCATCTTTTCCTTTTAACGTAATGGAGGAAAGCCCTTCCCGGTAATAGCCGTATTTTTCGTACACTTCCTGCAACGCATCGAGCAATGTTTTTCCTTGCTTTTTCCAATAATAGGCCATCTCCGCAGCCATGACCGCCGACTGGACTGCATCCTTATCCCGGACAAAGCCGCTGATTAGATAGCCGTAGCTTTCTTCATAGCCGAAAATAAATGTTTCGCCCGTCCAATCGAATTGGCGGATTTTATCGCCGATAAATTTAAATCCGGTGAGGGTATCGATCGTTTTCACGCCAAAGCTGTTCGCAATTTCCCGGCCTAATTCGGTCGTAACGACCGTTTTAATCATTCGCGGGTTTCGGGTAACGATCGGATTATAATGCAGCAATATATAATAAAGCATTAAAGAACCAAGCTGATTACCTGTCAGCACCTCATAGACGCCGTCTTTATTTTTCACCGCAACTCCTAGCCGGTCAGCGTCCGGATCGGTAGCAAGCAAAATGTCCGCACCGACTTTTTCTCCTAACTCAATCGCCATAGAAAATGCCTGGTGCTCTTCCGGATTCGGTGAAGAAACGGTGCGAAACTCCGGATCTGGCACCGCCTGTTCTTCCACAACGTGCACATTAGTGAAGCGGAGCTGCTCCAATCCTTTCGTGACTAAATCGAGACTCGTTCCGTGGAGCGGCGTAAAGACGATGGAGACGTCTTTTTCTTTCTCCTTTTCGTCATCTGCTAATTTGGAAATAAATTGGAGCCGGGACAAATAGGCAGTATCCACTTCTTTTCCTGCCCAGCGGAGAAGGCCTTCTTTTTCCGCCACTTCCTGCTCCATCGCCGGGACCGTCAGTTCATTGTCCACTTTCCGGATGTAGGAAATAATATCCTCTGCCTCATCCGGCGTGATTTGGCCTCCGGTTTCGTTATATACTTTAAAGCCGTTATATTCCGGCGGGTTATGGCTCGCGGTAATCATAATGCCGGCAGCAGTGCTTAAATGTCTGACGGCAAAAGATAGGAGCGGTGTCGGCCGCAGCGATTCAAAGACGTATGCTTTAATGCCGAAATGGGCAAGCACTTTCGCTGATTCCACGGCAAATTCAAAGGACTGATACCGGGAATCATAGCTGATCACCACGCCCCGGTCCTTCACATTGACCCGATGTTCCAGCAAATATTCGGCAAGGCCAAAGACCGCTTTCCGGATCGTATATATATTCATTCGGTTCGTTCCCGGTCCAAGAACCCCGCGCATGCCGCCGGTTCCGAAAGTGAGTTCTTTATAAAAAGCATCTTCCAGCTCGGCTGGGTCATGCTCTATTTCAAGTAATTGTTGTTGTAAATTTGGGTCAAGCTGTGGAAAGGACTTCCATTTGTCGTAAACCTTTTTCCAGCTGGTCATAAAACGATCCCCCATTGCAGTTTATATGTTCAAATTTTAACATATTTTGATAGTATATTCTATAAGATTTAATTTCTGCTATTTTGGGTAAAATATGAAGAGAAACATCTTATAAATTTTTCCATTTTGTAAAATCCCAACATTAGAAAGTGGTGACGGAATGGTACAAAAACGCTGGTTCCAAATATTAACCTTCTTTATTATGTTCTTTCTATTAATCTGGTTAATTCAATCCACTAAATTTATCTTTATCCCCTTGTTGCAATATGTCGGGGCGATTGCCTTTCCTTTAATCGGCGCCGGGATCCTTTATTATTTAACCCGCCCGTTAATGCTCTTTTTTGAACGGCGGCTAAAGGCAAACCGTATTATTTCTATTATTCTTGTATATATTACGTTGTTATTGCTCGTAGGTTTATTTATTATGTACATTTGGCCGATTGCCCAGCGGCAGTTTGCCAATCTCGCCTATAGCGTTCCAGCCATGATTGCGATGGCTGGGGACATTATCGAATATTTGCAGCAAAATTATACGAGCATCCCGCCGCAAGTAAACGAGGCGATCGATGATTTCCTGCAAAACTTGCCGACTTTCCTGCAAAATTTGTTAGACCATCTTTTCGGCTTTCTCGGCAATTTTATCGGTCACGTCATCAGCATCCTTGCCGGTCTCGTCATGATGCCTTTTTTCCTTTTCTTTATGCTGAAAGACGGGGAAAAACTGCTCCCGTTTATCCTGCAAATTTTTAAAAAGAAAAGAGCGGAAAACATCCGCGCATTGGCCGGCAAGATTGACAATGTCCTGTCTTCCTTTATTCAAGGGCAGCTTTTAGTCAGCTTTTTTGTCGGTGTGTTACTATATATCGGATACTTAATCATCGATCTGGATTATGCATTGCTTTTGGCGCTCTTTGGCATGTTAACGAATGTCATTCCTTATTTGGGGCCGTTTATCGCTGTCACACCAGCCCTGATTGTCGGCACGTTGCAAGACCCGATGAATTTTATTTGGGTGGCCGTCATCATGCTCGTTGCCCAGCAAATTGAAAGCAATTTAATTTCCCCGAACGTCATGGGGCAGGCATTAAATGTCCACCCTTTGACCGTCATGACCGTCGTCATTGCGGCAGGCAGCATCGCCGGCTTTCTCGGCATCCTGTTTGCTGTTCCCGTGTATGCCGTCGTCCGGACGATTATCGTTCATTTGTACCAGACGTACGTGGAATCGAAGGAAAATAAAGAAGATGCGTTAATTTAATATTGTTGGAAAGAGCCTTTTTCGCTACACTGGGGATAAGAGGTGATACAAGTGGCAACGAAAGAGGAATTGGAAGGAAAGCTTCTCGAATTAAAATCGGATTACGTCCGGATTCAGAGCGATCTGGATAAGCTGGAGTATGTGAAAGGGAGAGTCTCATCCGCCCAGGAGCAGCTCGTCCGTCTGGAAAAGGAAATTGCCGAGGTGCGGCAACAGCTGGAGGAGCTGGAGGACTGATGTTAAAAATAGAGTGCGAAACAGCGCACTCTATTTTTGTTAAGGTGAATAATCAGCGGGATCGTTCCCGCTGATTCCTTAATCTCCCTTTAGCCTCGCCTTAATTTTTTCCTGCTCTTTTATCGGTGGTGTCAGGCTGACGATCGTATCCCCGGCGGAAGGAACAGTACGCATTTCTTCGGAGAAAAACTTCAGAACCCCCGACGGCTTCACCAAGTACAGAAAGACGGTGGAATCGTCTTTGTCCTGCAAATATTGTTCCAAACCGTATTTTTGGGTAAGCGTCGTCTGCCGGAAAACATAGCCCGCTTCAACCTTTTCCAGCAAATCTTCCAAGGAAAACTTTTTGTCAAACAGAATCCGTCCTCCTACTTTGGAAACGATGCCGCTGGAGTAGCCGTCTTTAAAATAAGTGTACGGACTGACCTTAAACACGTTCGTCCTTCCGTATTCCGGTGTAAACGTCGTACAGACGAGGGAATTGTACGCATGATCATCGGTAATGGCCAATAAATAATCATACGGAATCGTATCCAAAATGTGTTCCGTCTGTTCCGACAGCATATCCCCGTGGTAAAAAGGGACGCCCGCATTCCGGGCTAAACTTAAATGTTCCCAGGAGGAATCAACAACGATGACCGGAATGTTCATATCTTGCAATGATTTGGCCAGGCGGACGGTAAACGGATTGCTGCCGATAATTAAAGCCCCTGGCTTCCCTTCCGATGACAGATTCAGTTTTTTCGCCAGCCAGCCGATGGAAAAGCCGTGGGCAACTACAGTAGAAATGACAAGGGCAAAGGTAAGGGCCGTTAAAATTTTCGCATCTTCATATCCTGCATCCAGCAAGATTTCTGCAAAATAGCCGGATACTGTCAGGGCAACGATACCCCTCGGAGCAATCCAGCCGACGAGAAGTTTTTCGTTGAAGGTCAGACTCGTTTTTATCGTCGATAAAAAAATCGACAGCGGACGGACGGCAAACATCATTAAAAGCACGTAGCAGATAATATTCGGACTGAAAATTTCCAGAAGCGTTTCCCGTTCCAGCGATGCCGTCAGCATGATGAAAATCGTCGAAATAAGCAGGACGGAAATGTTCTCTTTAAAGTGCCGCATATCCGAGATGGAACCGATGCCGATATTTGCCAGCGTAATCCCCATGGCCGTTACCGACAAGAGGCCCGTTTCGTGCATAATAATATCCGCAAGTGTAAAGCAGAAAATAACGACAACAACAACAGCAGGCGATTTAAGGAATTCGGGAATATGCCCGGTTTCAAACACATATCCGAGTCCCCGCCCGCAAGCCCATCCTAACAGAACAGCAAAAACCGATGCGATAAAGAAAAAGATGAGCTGGGTAACGTCGGGATTTTCTGCCGTGAGAAAAGTGATAATCTCAAAAGCAAAGACAGCTAGCAAGGCGCCGATCGGATCGACGATAATCCCTTCCCATTTTAATATTTTTGCCGGCCTCGGATTTAGTTTCGCCTGCCGGAGAAGGGGCATAATAACCGTCGGGCCGGTAACGGTAAACAATCCGCCAATAACAAAGGCGACCGCCCAGGAAAGCCCGGCAATATAATGGGCGGTCAGAGAACCTAACACCCAGGCGACGAACGCCCCGATCGTAGATATGCGGAAAATCGGCCTGCCGACGCCGCGAAGTTCCTGAAAACTTAAATTCAAACTTCCTTCAAAGAGGATAATGGCAACCGCCGCAGAAATAACGGGACTAAACAGATCGCCAAAATCCTCCGCCGGGTCAATGACGCCAAAAATGGGTCCTGCCAGCAAGCCGGTAATGGACATGACGACAATCGCCGGCAGCCGGTACTTCCAGGCAACCCATTGGGACCCGATACCTAAAATTCCAATAAGTGCAATTTCAAACAATAAAGAAGTCATAACTTCCCCCTCTATAGAAAAAGTCCACCCCATTTTATGTGTTTTTAGTATACCCGTCAACGAAAAAATCTTTGCTTTTTTGTAAAAAATTGAATCTTTATCGGAAGCCTTGTTAACGGTGCTGGGCAAAAAACAAAATGAATAGGCAATAAATATTTTTTCCTCCTCCCGGAAAGTGTGGTAGGATGGTTAAAGATTAGGAGGAAACCGAATGTTACGGAAGGAAAAAAAGCTGCTGCAAACTTACTTTGGCTATGATACTTTTCGCCCCGGCCAGCACGAAACGATCCAATACTTGCTAAAGGCGGAAAATACGTTGGCAGTCATGCCGACAGGCGGAGGGAAATCCATATGCTACCAAATTCCCGGATTGTCACTGGACGGAACAGCGATTATCATTTCACCGTTAATTTCTTTAATGAAAGACCAAGTGGATGGCCTCCTTTCCCTCGGAATCCCCGCCACTTATATCAACAGTTCCCTTTCCTGGCAGGAACAACAGAAGCGGCTCCAGCATACGGCTCAAGGAAAATATAAATTTGTATACGTTGCCCCGGAACGGTTCGAATCGGGCAGCTTCCTGAACGTTATCGGCAATATTCCCCTTTCTCTCATTGCCTTTGATGAAGCCCATTGCATATCCCAATGGGGCCATGATTTCCGCCCGAGCTACCGGTCCGTCGTTTCGAAGCTGAGCGGGCTGAACCATTCCGTCGTCGTTGCCCTGACAGCAACAGCAACGGAGGAAGTTATCCGGGATATTCAACAATTGCTGCACATTAAGCAAGTCGTGAAGACCGGCTTTCAGCGGGAAAACCTCTCCTTCCACGTCGTAAAGGGAAAAGACAAGCGGACATATATAAGAAATTTTTTAGACACCCGGCGTCACGAATCCGGAATTATTTATACAGCAACCCGGAAGCAGACGGACGCCTTGCATGACCTTTTAACCCGCCAGGGAATCCGTGCAGCGAAATACCATGCCGGCCTTTCGGAAGAGGAGCGGAAAGATGCCCAGCAGGCATTTATCCGGGACGAAAAAACCGTTATGGTTGCCACCAATGCTTTTGGCATGGGCATCGATAAATCGAACGTCCGTTTTGTCATCCATTATGCGATGCCGATGAACATCGAATCCTATTACCAGGAAGCCGGGAGAGCCGGCCGGGACGGGGAGCCGAGCGACTGCATTTTGCTTTTTTCCCCCCGGGATGTGGAGCTGCAAAAGTTTCTCATTGAAGAATCGGCGCTCGACGACGAAGCAAAGCAGAAAGAATACCGCAAACTCCGGGAAATGGTCAATTATTGCCATACGGACCAATGTTTGCAATCCTTTGTGTTGCATTACTTTGGGGATGGTCAGGACGTGCAGTGTGGAAAATGCAGCAATTGCGCCGGGAACCGGGAAAAAACCGATATTACCGAGCTGGCACAAATGATTTTGTCCTGCGTCAAACGAATGCGGGAACAATTTGGCGTCACCCTTACGGCAAAAGTATTAAAAGGTTCCAAGGACAAAAAAGTAAAGCAGCTCGGTTTTGAATCATTGTCCACCTACGGCATTTTATCCCAGTATACGGAAAGGCAGATTGCCGAGCTGATTCAATTTTTAGTGTCGGAAAAACTGCTTGCCATGAAGGAAGGAAAATACCCTACCCTAATGTTAAACAAGCGCTCCGTTGAAGTGCTGAAAGGCATGCGTTCCGTAGAAATGTACACCGCCCCCCTTCCGGAAAACGCAGAGTCTGACTATGAAACCGGCTTGTTTCAAGAGCTGCGCACGTTACGGAAGAAAATGGCCGATGAACGGAACATTCCGCCGTACGTATTGTTTTCGGATGCCACCCTTAAGGATTTCAGCCGCTACTTGCCGGAAACGAAGGAAGAGATGCTGGAAATCAAAGGGGTCGGGGAAAGGAAATTTGCCCAATTTGGCGAGGAATTTTTAACCGTCATCCGCACGTGGCGGAAAAACCATCCGGAAACAAAAAAGCCGATTCCAATTCACGGCGGGGGAAAAAAGAAACTTGAGCCGAAGGACGAACGGCCAAGCCATCGGATAACGTACGATTTATTTCAAGGGGGAAAAACGATTGCCGAGATTGCTGCCATCCGAAATATTACAGAACAGACAGCGGAAGACCACCTCTTTAAAGCGTATAAAGACGGTTTTCCGATTTTATGGGGAATCTTTTTTAACGACGAGGAAGAAAAAGCAATTCTCGACGCGGCAAAACAGATGGATCCCCCAAAACTAAAGCCATTAAAAGAATCGCTCGCTGAATTTGACTACAGAAAAATCAAAGCTGTTTTCGTGAAAAACGGCTTGATGTAAACCTTCAGAGCGAAAGAAAAATGAAACATTTCCCCTGCTTTTTCCGTATAACATAACGGAAGGCAGTGGTTAGTGACAGTCATTATATTTTTGTTAGAATATGAATAAAGAATTGAGTTGAAGGAGGTAACTTTTTGGATTTCAATCAGAACAGCGAAGCGCAAATGAAAAAAATACGGAAGTTTGGAAAACGTTCCGGAATTATTTCAGGTATTCTTATTTTTCTCATCGTTACCGTAATGCTCGGAATACAATGGGTAACCGAGTATATTTGGATGGACAGTGTCGATTACAGTTCTGTGTTCGTCACCATCTTCCAGACGAAAGTGCTTTTAGGTACGGCAGGATTTGTATTATTCGCCATCCTTACGTACATTACGTTATTTTGGATTAGCCGGTCGTATAAAAAGCATTTTGACATACACCAGCTGCCCCCTTTCTTTAGCCAAGGGAAACTGCTGCAGCTGATTATGTGGGGCTCGGCTTTATTTGCCGGCATTATCGGAAGCACAATTATCCAAGGAGTCGGCTGGGAACCGACATTAAAGCTTATGAACTTTGAAACGTTCGGAAAAACCGATCCGTTTTTCAACTTGGATATTTCTTTTTACATGTTTGTCTTGCCTTATTTAAAGTTCATTTTATCGATTCTGCTTTCTTTAAGCATTTTTTACTTAGCAGTGGAAGTTGCCGCCTATTCCGTCTTTCACATGTACCGGATGAATCGGTCGGCACAGGCCCATCTTGGTATTACCGTCATTGTTACCGGAATTATTTTGGCACTAACCCACGTGTTAGAACCTTTCGATACGTTATTAACGAATAAAGTAAATCTTTTTCAGGAAAGCGTCGTTTATGGATTAAGCTTTACCGACCGAGTGATTAACATTCTGAAAGCATATATTCTTGCTGCCGTTGCCATCATCGGGGCGGTATGGACGGCCATTGCCCTGCGCCGGGGGAAACTCCGCTCGATTGTGACGCCGGTTATCGTCTATGTGGCTGTCTTAATTCTCGGCCAAGGGGCATCCGTCGTTGTGCAAAACTTTATCGTATCGCCAAATGAATTTTACCGGGAAGAGCCATATTTGCAGCATAACTTGGAATTCACCCGGGCGGCATACGGATTAGACAATATGGAAGTGAAAGAACACCCAGGGAATGTGGATTCATTAGATGAGGAACTGGTGGAGCGAAACGAACTGACGATCAACAATATTCGGATTAACGATTCCCGGCCGCTCCTCGATATTTACAATCAGCTGCAAACATTCCGTACGTATTATCAATTTAATGATATCGATATTGACCGTTACGAAATTGACGGCGAATATCAGCAAGTGTTCCTTGGTGCACGAGAATTGAATACGATTGATTTGCCTGATCAGGCGCAAACATGGGTCAACCGGACGTTGCGCTATACCCACGGGTACGGCATCGCCATGAGTCAGGTGAATTCGGTCACCGCCCAAGGACAGCCCCAATATATGGTGCGAAACTTGCCGCCGCAAGGGGTTATTGATGTGACAAGGCCGCAAATTTACTTTGGCGAGGAAGATTATCAGACGGTCATCGTCGATACGGCTGTAAATGAATTTGATTATCCGTCCGGAGACGAGAACGTGACGAACCGCTATGAAGAAGAAGCGGGCATCCCGATGACGATGCTGAACCGCCTGTTATTTGCCCTGGACGAAGGCTCCTTCCGCATTTTAGTCTCCGGGCAAATTAACGAAGACAGCAAACTGTTGCAGACACGGAATATTATGGATCGGGTTACCCGGATTGCGCCGTTCTTTGAATACGATCCGGATCCGTATATTTTCGTGCGGGATGACGGCTCCCTTGCCTGGATGATGGATGCCTACTTAATTGAAGAAGGCTATCCGTACGCCGAGTCCTTTGAAGGCAGCCGCAACTACATTAAAAACCCGGTGAAAGTCGTCGTCGATGCATACACGGGAGACGTGGACTTCTACATCACCGACCCGGAAGAACCGCTCGTACAGACGTACAAAAACATGTTCCCGGACCTGTTTGCAGCGGAAATTCCGGAAGACGTGCAAGCCCATTTCCGCTATCCAGAACAGCTGTTTAAAGTGGAAGCCCGCATGTACGGAACATATCATATGACGAATTTGGAGCTGTTCTATAACCGGGAAGACTTCTGGCAATTCCCGACGGAACATTATTTCAATGAAGATATTGAGATGGAACCGTACTATGTGACGATGAAGCTTCCGGAATTTGATAAGGAAGAATTTATTTTAATGATGCCGTACACGCCGAAAAACAGGCAAAACATGATTGCCTGGATCGGCGTCCGCAACGACGGGGAAAATTACGGGGAAAAATTTGTCTACCGCTTCCCGAAACAGGAGAACGTGTATGGTCCGCAGCAAATTGAAAACCGGATTAACCAGGACAGTGAAATTTCCCAGGAATTGAACCTCTGGTCCCAGGGCGGATCCCAGGTTATCCGCGGAAACTTGCTGGCAATCCCGATTGAGGATACGATTCTTTACGTCGAACCGATTTACATTGAGTCCGCCAATGAAACCTCCTTGCCGGAAGTGAAGCAAGTGGTCATGGCCTACGGCGACCATATCGTCATGGAATCTTCCTTTGACAAAGCATTGGAGGAAATGCTGCGCATCGTCAATCCGGATGGAAGAGCGGACAGAGATGAACCGTCCGATGTGCCTGACGGGGATGCCGGCGAAGGAGAAGAGACCGGTGAGTCTGCACCGATATTAGATGCAGAAGAACTGTTGACAGAAATCTCCGAGCTCTTCAGCGCCTACCAAGACGCCGTTGCCGAAGGACGCTGGCAGGAAGCAGGAGAAATAATGGAACGAATTCAAGACCTATTGCAATAGGTTTTGCCGGTGCCAGGCACCAAAAAAAGCCGCTGGACAAAAATCCAGCGGCTTTTTCTTATATATCCAGAGCCCATGTTCCGCTGCGGAATACGGGTTCCTTCGTTCCGTCCGCTTTGACGCCGTCGATATCCAGTTTGTCAGATCCGATCATAAAGTCAACATGGACGAGGCTGTCGTTGACGCCGTGCTTATCCAGTTCCTCTTCATTCATGGAAGATCCGCCTTCCAAGTTCGTCGGGTATGCCTTTCCTAACGCAATATGACAGGAAGCATTTTCGTCAAACAGCGTATTATAGAAAATCAGCCCCGACTGGGAAACCGGCGACTCGTTCGGAACTAATGCCACTTCCCCGAGGCGTTTTGCCCCTTCGTCACTCTCCAATAAATGTTTCAGCACTTCTTCGCCCTGCTCTGCTTTAAAGTTGACGACCTTGCCGTCTTTAAAGGTGAGCTGGAAGTTATCGATGACACTTCCGCCGTAATTGAGCGGCTTCGTGCTGGACACCGTGCCGTTTACCCCATATTTATGCGGCAAAGTAAAGACTTCCTCGGTCGGCATATTCGGGTTAAAGACGGTTCCCGATTCCGTTACCGCAGCCCCGCCTTTCCAAATATGGCCTTCCGGAAGCTCGATTTCCAAATCCGTTCCCGGTGCAGTAAAAATAAGCTTTTTATATTTCTTCTCATTTAAAACTTCGTGGGCCTTCCTTAATGTTTCATTATGTTTTTCCCACGCCGCTATTGGATTTTCCTGGTCCACCCGGACAATTTTCACAATCGCATCCCATAGTCTTTCCACTGCTTCCTCCCGGCTTGCATCAGGGAAAATCTTCAGTGCCCAGTCCCCGGACGGGATGGAAATAATCGACCAGGCGATTTTATCGTTCATCGTATATTTGCGGAAATTTTTCAATGCCTCGGCTGCCGCCTTATTCGCCATCGCCACCCGCTTCGGATCAATATTTTGCAAAAGATCCGGATTGGTGGAACGGATGCTCAGTACAGCCGCACCGTCTTCAGCGTAGGAATCATACAGTTTTACCTGCCATTCCGGAAAAGTGCCGATCACTTCATCCGGCGCATGCTCAAACTTCAGCAGCGTCAGTTCATCATCGGTCCAGTTAATATGTACATCTTTTGCGCCCATTTCGTATGCTTTCCGGGCGACAATCCGGGTAAAATCCGCACCTTCAATCGGAGCATTCACCATTAGAGCCTGATTTTTTTGCAAATTTACCCCGACCTTTAGCGCCAATTCGGCATATTTTTCCATTACCTTTTGATCGACCATCTGCCTTCCTCCAATCTTTATATTCAAAAATATTATTTCATAAACGGGCATTTTTTCCAACTTCTGCTTATGTGCACCGTTAAACAATCTTCTGTTTACTACTTCCGCACAATTTGATAAGATAATAATAGTTACTTTTTGTAATCAGCTTATATATGGATTTTTCATCGAAGGATAGCATTTTATATAATTGTTTAACAATATTCGTGATAAAAAGGTAGTGTAAAAAGTTCTATGAAAACTACCCCAAAATAAAAATTCTAACCATTTTGGTTAGAGGAAAACTACCGCCATCGCTCTTGACAAACACGACAATGGTTTCTGTGTA
>NZ_BMEV01000039.1 GCF_014637175.1 Compostibacillus humi
CTTACCCGTAAACCATTGTCGTGTTTGTCAAGAGCGATGGCGGGAGTTCCCCTCATCCTAAAATATTAGGATTTTTATTTTGAGGTTGTTTTCATAGAACTTTTTACACTACCGGAATAATATGCAAAAAATTTAGCACATTATTGCGGTGAAGTCTAGTGAAGGTGCTGGAGGAATTTGAACATAAAAGGCTTATTTTGGATGGAATAATGTGGAGCTTTACACTATTCGATCCTCAAATTCCTCCACCTTTGTAATAATTACATCTTCTAAACCAGGGATTTTTATGGTATTATTCATTTACACGCTTCTCCTCTCTTTTTGCTTGTTTCTCGTCAATTCAAGTATAAAAGAAATTGGAGAAGCGTGTTTTTATTTGTCTTTAAATTATTTCTAAACCCCAACATTTAGTATAGAGCCTCTTTTTTTGTCTAAAATAATGATAAAAGGTATTTGCATCTCTTCGTTTATAAAGTATAATAAAAATAAAGTCAAAGATAGTCAAAGTCAAAACAGCAGAATGACTCTGGAGGACGAGCAAGAGGAGATGATATTATGAGCAACATATCGGATATCATTGAGCAATATTTGAAGAGTGTACTGCAGAAAAAAGGTCAAAATGTGATTGAAATTAAACGAAGCGAGATTGCCGACCGATTTCAATGCGTACCATCGCAGATTAATTATGTTATCAACACCCGGTTTACATTGGAAAAAGGATATGTTGTGGAAAGTAAGCGGGGAGGCGGGGGTTATATCCGCATCATGCGCATAACCCACAAGGATAAATCGAAATTAATTGATGAAATTTTAGAAATGATTCATCCGGAAGTGTCCCAACGTGCTGCTGTTGATGTGCTGGAACGGCTTCTCGAGGAAGAGATTATTACAAAACGGGAGGCAAAAATTATGCTAAGCGCGATTAACCGGGAGACGCTGGCTTTCCAGCTTCCTGTCCGCGATGAAATCCGTTCCCGAATATTGAGTGCCATGCTGACCCAATTAAAATATCTTTAATTTTTAGAGGGGGACTTATGTTGAAATGCCAAGAATGTCATGAGCGTCCAGCGACACTTCACTTTACCCAAATTATTAATGGACAGAAAAGGGAGATTCGCGTATGTGAAGTGTGTGCAAAGGAAAAAGGTTATATTCATTATTCAGAAGAAGGATACTCACTTCATGACCTGCTTTCAGGGCTTTTTAACTTTGATACACCGAGCATAGAAAACCAGCAGGGAGCCTTTCAACAAGTTCAAGAATTACAATGCCCAAGCTGCGGCATGACTTTTAATCAGTTTAAACAGATTGGCAAGTTTGGCTGTGCTCAATGTTATCATACGTTTCATCCGCGTCTGGAACCGATTTTCCGCAGAGTTCACGCAGGGAATACGAAACATGTAGGAAAAATACCGAAACGAACAGGGGTCCATCTTCAAAAGCGCAAACAAATTGAAGAGTATAAGAGACAGCTGCAACATTTGATTGAAACGGAGGCTTTTGAAGAAGCAGCAAAAATTCGTGATAAAATAAGAGCATTAGAAAATGACGGGAAGATTGCGGGGGAAGACGCATGAGTTTGGAGCACTTTATGAACGAAGCGATAAGCCCGTGGATGCGGGAAGATGGTCCGGACAGTGATATTGTTTTAAGCAGCCGGATTCGGCTGGCGCGGAATTTTGCGAATTTCCCATATCCAATTATTGCCGATGAAGAGAAGCTGGAAGAGATCCGGCTATTTTTCGAAAAAGAATTTGCCCATCAGACTTTCCAACATTATGGGGAGTTTGAATTTATACCTACCCGGGAATTGTCTGCCATAGAAAAACGGGTACTGGTGGAAAAACATCTCATAAGCCCGAACCTTACGAAATTTTCCCAGGAATCCGGAGCCTTAATAGCCCAAAATGAGCAGGCATCTATTATGGTTAACGAGGAAGATCACGTTCGCCTGCAGATTTATTACCCGGGACTGCAGCTTCAACAGGCATTGGAAAAGGCATTTGAATTGGATGACTGGCTGGAAGAAAAAATTACGTTTGCATATGATGAAACGAGAGGATATTTAACATCCTGCCCGACCAATGTCGGTACAGGAATGCGCGCATCTGTCATGGTGCATTTGCCTGCATTGGTGATGACAGGGCAAATAAATCGCCTTATGCCAGCTGTAAATCAGTTAGGCTTAGTTGTAAGAGGAATTTACGGAGAGGGCAGTGAAGCGCTAGGCAATATTTTTCAGATTTCCAACCAAATTACTCTAGGTAAATCGGAACGAGATATTGTTGCCGATTTGGAAAGCGTCGTTCATCAATTAATTGAACATGAACGCAATGCCCGATTTATGCTGATGAAGGAAAGAAATACTCAGCTGGAAGACCGTATTTACCGTTCATACGGTGTATTAAAATACAGCCGGATTATAGAATCAAAAGAAGCATCCAACTGTATATCCAACGTTCGTTTAGGAATAGACTTAGGAATGATTCAACAAACATCACGGACGATATTAAACGAACTTATGGTTTTAATTCAGCCAGGATTTTTGCAGCATTACGCTCAAAAAACATTGACTGCCAATGAAAGAGATGTTCTGCGTGCATCGCTAATTCGTGAGCGATTACAGTTAGAGAGTTAGGAGGAAAGCCGTTATGATGTTTGGTCGATTTACAGAAAGGGCTCAAAAAGTGCTTGCCCTTTCCCAAGAAGAGGCAGTGCGCCTCGGACATAATAATATTGGAACAGAACATATTTTATTAGGCCTCATTCGTGAAGGAGAAGGAATTGCGGCAAAAGCGTTGCAGTCGCTAGGTTTAGAAGTAACGAAAATTCAGGAAGAAGTGGAAAAATTAATCGGTGTAGGTAAACAGCCGATGAAATCCATCCACTATACACCGAGGGCAAAAAAAGTAGTCGAACTTTCCCAGGATGAGGCGCGGAAATTAGGACATTCCTATGTTGGAACAGAACATATTCTGCTCGGCTTAATCCGGGAAGGGGAAGGGGTAGCTGCCCGGGTATTAAATAATTTAGGTGTCAGCTTAAATAAAGCAAGACAGCAAGTACTGCAATTGCTGGGCAGCAATGAAACCCAGGCAGGACGCCAAGGAAGAGGCCCGCAGCAATCCAACGCCAATACTCCAACGTTGGATTCGCTGGCAAGGGACCTTACCCAAAGTGCACGAGACGGGAAAATTGACCCTGTCATTGGCCGTTCGAAGGAAATTGAAAGGGTTATTCAAGTACTTAGCCGGCGTACGAAAAACAATCCTGTTTTAATCGGAGAGCCTGGTGTCGGAAAAACCGCTGTAGCAGAGGGGCTGGCCCAGCAAATCGTCGATAACGAGGTGCCGGAAATTTTGCGGGATAAACGGGTAATGACCCTTGATATGGGAACTGTCGTTGCCGGAACAAAATATCGTGGTGAATTTGAAGATCGTCTGAAAAAGGTGATGGAAGAAATTCGCCAGGCAGGAAACATCATCCTGTTCATTGATGAATTGCATACATTAATCGGTGCGGGAGGAGCTGAAGGAGCGATTGATGCTTCGAATATTTTAAAACCTTCCCTTGCCCGCGGAGAATTGCAATGTATCGGCGCTACCACCTTGGATGAATACCGGAAATACATCGAAAAAGATGCCGCATTGGAACGCAGATTTCAGCCAATTCAAGTGGATGAGCCGACAGTGGAAGAAACAATCCAAATTTTAAAGGGGTTAAGGGACCGTTATGAAGCCCATCACCGCGTAACGATTACCGATGAAGCCATTGAGGCGGCAGCCATGCTGTCAGACCGCTATATTACAGACCGCTTCCTTCCGGATAAGGCGATTGATTTGGTCGATGAAGCAGGTTCAAAAGTACGTCTCCGTTCCTTTACTGTGCCGCCAAACCTAAAAGAATTGGAAATGAAATTAGAGGAAGTACGCAAAGAAAAGGATGCAGCAGTGCAAAGCCAGGAATTTGAAAAAGCAGCCTCTCTGCGTGACGCAGAACAGCGCTACCGGGAGGAACTGGAAAAGACGAAACGGGAATGGAAGGAAAAACAAGGTCAGACCGATTCCAAAGTAACAGAAGAGGATATTGCAAGCGTCGTTTCCAGCTGGACCGGTGTTCCTGTTTCTAAGCTGACGAAAGACGAAACGGAACGTCTATTAAATATGGAAGAAACGCTGCATAAACGGGTTATCGGTCAGGAAGAGGCGGTAAACGCCATTTCTAAAGCGATACGAAGAGCCAGAGCAGGACTGAAAGATCCGAAACGGCCAATCGGTTCCTTTATTTTCTTAGGGCCTACTGGAGTCGGAAAAACCGAACTGGCGAGAGCGCTGGCGGAAGTGATGTTTGCCGATGAAGATGCGATGATTCGTGTCGATATGTCCGAATATATGGAGCGTCATTCTACCGCCCGGCTTGTCGGTTCCCCTCCAGGATATGTCGGCTATGAAGAGGGCGGCCAGCTGACGGAAAAGGTGCGGAGAAAACCATATTCTGTCGTCCTGCTGGATGAAATTGAAAAGGCTCATCCAGAAGTGTTCAATATCCTTTTGCAAGTATTAGAGGATGGAAGGTTGACGGATTCGAAGGGAAGGGTCGTTGACTTCCGCAACACTATCATCATTATGACTTCCAACGTAGGGGCAAGTGAATTGCGGCGAAATAAATATGTCGGATTTACCCTAGGGGATGAGAAGCAAGAATATAAGGATATGAAGGCGAAAGTCATGGATGAACTGAAAAAAGCCTTTCGTCCGGAGTTTTTAAATCGGATCGATGAAACGATTGTCTTCCATTCTTTAGAAGAGAAGCATATGAAGGATATTGTTATCTTGATGATTAAAGAATTGCAAAAACGTCTTAAAGATCAAGATATTGAATTCACCCTGACGGATAAAGCGATTGAAAAAATTGCCAAAGAAGGTTTTGATCCTGAATACGGGGCCCGACCTTTACGCCGCTCCATTCAAAAGAATATTGAAGATAAGTTATCCGAGGAACTTTTGAAAGGAACGATTTCGAAAGGACAAAAAGTAAAAATTGGATTGAACAGCAAAGGCGATTTCGTTATACTGCAATAAAAAGCTAGAAGAGATTCTCTTCTAGCTTTTCCTCCATAGGCAGAAAATGTGGCATATTTGTGGGAATTTTGATAGGAAAATGATAGGAATTTGTAACCTAGGGAAGGGAAAAATAGTCTAATATGGATTGAGAAGGGAAGAGGGCATTGGCTAAAAGAAAAACAAAATTTGTCTGTCAGGAATGCGGATACGAGTCCCCGAAATGGATGGGAAAATGTCCTGGATGTCAACAATGGAATTCTTTTGTAGAAGAAATGGAAGCATCTTCTAAAGCAAATCGCCATATATTGAATGGGAATAGGAAATTTGTGCAAAAACCGGAAAAAATTACGGAAATTAAGTCGGAAAAAGAACCGAGAATTGCCATTTCATTAGAAGAATTTAACCGGGTTCTTGGCGGCGGGATTGTGCCAGGATCATTGGTGTTAATCGGCGGAGACCCTGGAATCGGAAAATCCACGCTGCTATTACAAGTATCCTCCCAATTGGCAGAGAAAGGGTTGCCTGTACTCTACATTTCTGGAGAAGAATCGACAAGACAAACGAAACTGCGGGCAGAACGGCTAAATATACAATCTGAATTATTATACGTATTATCGGAAACTAATTTATTTGATATTTCTCAGCAAATTGATGTTATTGAACCTTCTTTTGTCGTCATCGATTCGATTCAAACGATTTACAGGGAAGAAGTGACGAGCGCTCCCGGAAGCGTGTCCCAAGTTCGGGAATGTACTGGGGAGCTTATGCGCATTGCCAAGAGCAAAAATATCCCTATTTTCATCGTCGGACATGTTACGAAGGAAGGTGCCATTGCCGGGCCAAGACTGCTTGAGCATATGGTTGATACAGTCCTCTACTTTGAAGGGGAAAGGCATCATACATATCGAATGCTTCGGAGTGTGAAGAACCGCTTCGGTTCGACAAATGAAATGGGAATTTTTGAAATGAAGGAAACGGGCTTGGAAGAGGTGAAAAACCCGTCCGAAATTTTTTTAGAAGAGCGTTCACAAGGAGCAGCCGGATCGACCGTAGTTGCTTCCATGGAAGGGACAAGACCGGTACTCGTAGAGATTCAGGCATTAATATCCCCATCAAGCTTTGGAAACCCCCGAAGAATGGCCACTGGTATTGATCACAATCGTGTTCCATTGTTAATGGCAGTATTGGAAAAACGGGTTGGAATGATGCTGCAAAATCAGGATGCTTATATTAAAGTTGCCGGCGGGGTGAAACTGGATGAACCGGCTATTGATTTGGCAATTGCAGTAAGCATTGCCTCAAGTTTCCGTGATAAACCTACACGGCCTGATGATATATTTATCGGAGAAGTGGGCCTTACAGGTGAGGTCAGACGGATATCCCGGATTGAACAGCGAATTCAAGAAGCTGCAAAACTTGGATTTAGCAGAGTAATTTGTCCAAAAAATAATTTAGAAGGATGGCATCCGCCAAAAAATATTACAATTATTGGTGTAAAAACCGTCCAGGAAGCATTAAACATTGCGTTGCAATAAAAGAAGGATTGAATCCCGACTTTATAGTGTGGTAAAATGATTGGTTTAGTAAAAATTGAATATTTCCAAGTGATATGCTATGATTTAATTGGCATCATATATTTTCCGATTCTTAGACTAATTGTTGCAATTAAAGGTAATAATGGATTGCAGGAGGTGAAAAATCATGCTAAAAATTATCGTTCATCTGTTTTTCGTTGTACTTGGAGGAACGATTGGATTTATTTATGTTCCAAATATTATCCAGCTGCTAGAGTTTGCGGATGTAGCTTGGCTCACTTCACCGTATATAGGAATGGTCATCGGTGCAATTATTTTCTTTCTAATTTCCTACTTTTTGTCCGGATATATTGTCGATTTCCTCAAATGGATTGAAGAAGCATTAATTAAACTTCCGGCAGTAGATTTATTTTTTGGCAGTCTCGGGCTGATCATCGGCCTGGTCATTGCGTACTTTATAAACCGGCCGCTCCAGGATATAAACATTGAAGTAATCTCCCAAGTATTGCCTCTTTTTATTATGATTCTCCTAGGATATTTTGGTTTTACAGTAGGATTTAAGCGCAGAGATGAATTTATTAATTTACTGCGCAGCTCGGGAAGAAAAGACAAACGGAAGGCGGAAGAAGAGGAGACAGAATCTTCTCAGCCTCGAGCTAAAATATTGGATACGAGTGTAATTATCGACGGCCGAATTGCCGATATTTGCCAAACCAACTTCCTTGAAGGGACCATTGTCATACCGCAGTTTGTATTAGAGGAACTGCAGCATATCGCCGACTCCTCAGATGCGTTAAAACGGAACCGCGGACGCCGCGGACTGGACGTATTAAATCGGATTCAAAAAGAGCTTCCCGTAAAAGTCGAAATATATGAAGGGGATTTTGAGGAAATCCAAGAAGTGGACAGCAAACTTATTAAACTGGCAAAAGTAATCAATGGAATTATCGTTACCAATGATTTTAATTTGAACAAAGTTTGTGACCTGCAAGGAGTTAACGTGTTAAATATTAATGATTTGGCTAATGCGGTCAAACCGGTTGTCCTTCCTGGAGAAGAACTCGTCGTTCAAGTGATTAAAGATGGCAAGGAGCATAACCAAGGGGTTGCTTATTTAGATGACGGTACAATGATTGTCGTCGAAGAAGGGAAAAATTACATTGGCAAGACGATAGAAGTATTAATTACAAGTGTGCTGCAAACTTCGGCAGGCAGAATGATTTTCGCAAAACCAAAATTACTTGAAAAAGCATTGTAAACAAGGTATAACTTATAGAAGAACGGATGGAAAGTGATAACAGTTCATGTTATCACTTTTTCTTCTAAAACTCACGAAATAAAGGTGTTTAGCAGCGGAAATTTCCTGTTTAAAAGGAATTGTCCGAGGAAAGGGGAACCATCATGACGAAAGATATTCGGGTGCGGTATGCACCTAGTCCTACCGGTCATTTACATATCGGAAATGCGAGAACGGCATTATTTAATTATTTATATGCAAGACATTACGACGGAAAGTTTATTATTCGGATTGAAGATACAGATGAAAAGCGGAATGTGGAAGGCGGAGAAGAAAGTCAGCTTAAGTTCCTCAAATGGCTTGGCATCGAATGGGATGAAGGAGCGGATATCGGCGGGGACTACGGACCGTACCGCCAAACAGAAAGACTCGACATATATAAAAAATATGTAGATGAGCTTCTGGAGCGGGGCTTGGCATACAAATGCTACATGACAGAAGAGGAATTGGAACAGGAAAGGGAGGAGCAGCGAGCGAAAGGGCAAGTTCCGAAGTATTCCGGAAAACACCGGAATCTTACCCCAGACCAAATTGCCGCCTTTGAAGCAGAAGGACGGAAACCGAGCATTCGCTTCCGGGTGCCGGAAAACCGAACGTATACGTTTCACGATTTAGTTCGAGGAGAGATTACCTTTGAATCGAGTGATTTTGGCGACTGGGTAATCGTGAAGAAAAACGGGGTCCCTACTTATAATTTTGCTGTAGCCATTGATGATCATTTAATGAAAATATCCCACGTTCTCCGCGGGGAAGAACATATTTCCAACACGCCAAAACAAATGATGATTTATGAAGCTTTTGGCTGGGAACCGCCAAAGTTCGGCCATATGACACTAATCTTAAACGAAGATCGGAAGAAATTAAGCAAACGGGATCAGCACATCGTCCAATTTATCGAGCAATATAAAAACCTGGGCTATCTTCCGGAAGCATTATTTAACTTCATTACATTACTTGGCTGGTCTCCGGTTGGTGAAGAAGAAATTTTTGACAAAGAAACGTTAATCAACATTTTTGATCCAGAACGCTTATCCATCTCTCCGGCAATTTTTGACCAGCAAAAACTAAAATGGATGAATAACGTTTACATTAAAAAGCTGGCGAAAGAAGACGTTGTTCAATTGGCGTTGCCGCATCTTGTGGAAGCCGGAAAACTGCCGGAAAGTATGGATGAAAAGACGCGCCGCTGGGCGGAGCAATTAATCGGCCTATACCAGGAACAGCTGCGATACGGTCAGGAAATTGTCGAATTAACGGAACTATTCTTTAAAGAGGACATTTCCTACGATGATGCAGCGAAAGAAGTGCTGCAGGGAGATCAAGTTCCTGAAGTGCTGCAAGTTTTTGCAGATAAAATTATTCATCTGGATGATTTCCATCAAGATTCGATTAAAGCCCAAATTAAAGCAACTCAAAAGGAAACCGGCCATCGCGGCAAGAAATTATTTATGCCGATTCGTGTGGCAACGACTGGCCAAACCCATGGGCCTGAACTCAATTTAACGATTGAATTGCTCGGCAAGGAAAAGGTTATCGCCCGTCTAGACAAAGTATTAAAAGAACTCGATGCATAATAGTACACAATTTTGCCGTAGTATAATATATTATTAAATAAAAATATGGGAACGTTGACGAGGAAAAGTAAAAAATGGAAAGCTTACCCAGAGAGAATCACCGCTGGCTGGAAGTGATTCTAAGCGCCATTTTTGAAGTGCCCCTCGGAGTCTGTTATGGAACTTTCAGTACATAACAGCGGTACTCTGCCGTTATAAGAGCACGAGTTGGGAGAGGTTTTTCTCTTCAAACAGAGTGGAACCGCGCTTCAAGCGTCTCTGTACAAAAAGTATAGGGATGCTTTTTTATTTGCCGCAAATATTGCCATCAAAGGGGGAGAACATTCAAATGGGGATTTTTCGCCGAATGAAGGAAGATATGGATGTTGTTTTTGAACAGGATCCGGCTGCAAGGTCTTATTTAGAGGTATTTTTAACCTATTCCGGCTTGCATGCTATATGGAGCCACCGGGTTGCCCATTTTTTCTATAAAAGAAAACTATTCTTTATTGCAAGGGTCATTTCACAGGTCAGCCGTTTCTTTACAGGCATTGAGATCCATCCGGGAGCAAAAATCGGGCGCAGGTTTTTCATCGATCACGGCATGGGGGTCGTTATCGGGGAAACATGCGAAATCGGGGATGATGTAACGATTTTCCAAGGAGTCACTTTAGGGGGAACAGGGAAAGAAAAAGGCAAACGTCATCCGACAATTAAAGATAATGTATTAATTTCAACGGGGGCAAAAGTGCTCGGCTCGATTACCATTGGGGAAAACTCGAAAGTTGGCGGCGGAGCAGTTGTCATTAAAGATGTGCCGCCGAACTGTACGGTCGTTGGTGTGCCGGGGAAAGTTGTTGTCCAAAACGGGAAGCGGGTTTCCAGGGATTTAGACCACCATAAATTGCCCGATCCTGTTGCAGATAAATTTAAAGAAATGCAGACAGAAATCGAGGCGTTAAAAGCGGAAATTGCCAAATTAAAGGAAAGGATGACAGAGGATGACAATTAAAATTTATAATACGCTGACCCATGAGAAGGAAGAGTTTCGGCCGATAGAAGAAGGAAAAGTAAAAATGTATGTGTGCGGGCCGACGGTGTATAACTATATTCATATCGGAAACGCCCGTCCGGCCATCGTCTTTGATACGGTGCGCCGATACTTTGAATATAAAGGATATCAAGTCGATTATGTCCTCAATTTTACCGATGTGGATGATAAAATCATTAACCGGGCAAAAGAAACGGGAGAAACTGTCCATGATATTGCCAACAAATACATTCAAGCGTATTTAGAAGATGTGGAAGCCTTGGGAGTGAAGAAGGCAACCCATAATCCTCGGGTAATGGAAACGATGGATGAAATTATCGAATTTGTCAGCTCTCTTATCGATAAAGGATATGCATACGAGGTGGATGGGGATGTTTACTTTAAGCCAAGGGCATTCGAAGGTTACGGAAAGCTTTCCCATCAGTCCATCGATGAACTAAGGGCTGGAGCAAGAATTCAAGTTGGCGAAAAGAAAGAGGATCCATTGGATTTTGCCCTTTGGAAAAAGGCAAAAGAAGGAGAAATTTCCTGGGATTCTCCTTGGGGGAAAGGCCGGCCGGGATGGCATATTGAATGCTCGGCTATGGCAAAAAAATATTTAGGGGAAACGATTGATATTCATGCCGGCGGGCAGGACCTGACATTCCCGCACCATGAAAATGAAATTGCCCAGTCTGAAGCAAATACAGGAAAAACCTTTGCAAACTATTGGATGCATAACGGCTATATAAATATTAATTCCGAAAAAATGTCCAAATCCCTCGGGAATTTTATATTAGCACGGGACCTGATTGCCAAACACGACCCGCAAGTGATTCGTTTCTTCATGCTGTCTGTCCATTACCGGAATCCGATTAATTTTACGGAAGAGCTGCTGGAGAGTGCTAAAAATAGCTTTGAACGGATTAAAACCGCATACAACAATTTGGAACATCGCAAGCAATCAAGCATGAACTTGACCGAGGACACGGAAGAATGGTTCGGAAAAATCGATGAGTGGAAAAAGCAATTTGAAAAAGAAATGGATGACGATTTCAATACGGCAAATGCCATTTCTGTTTTATTTGAATTCATTAAAGAGGCAAATCAGTATGTACAATTGGAGCAGACATCGACAGAAGTAATCGAAAAATTCCAGGAGACAATTTCCGCGATGTTGGGAATATTAGGATTAGAGATAACAGAGGATACATCTGTTTTGCTGGATGAAGAAGTCGAACGATTAATTGAAGAAAGAAATGAAGCGCGGAAAAACCGGAATTTTGCCAGGGCAGACGAAATTCGCGATATGCTGAAGGAAAAAGGGATTATTTTGGAAGACACTCCACAAGGTGTTCGTTGGAAGAGAGGATAATGAATGGACATAGATGTCAGGCAAATGAAGAGCCTTGCTTTAGCCTACATGGGGGATGCGGTCTATGAAATGTTTATCCGCGAATATTTGCTGAAAAAAGGGCAGATAAAACCCCATCATCTCCATCAGGAAGCGATTACCTTTGTATCCGGCAAGGCGCAGGCAAAAGTAATTTTGCAATGGCTGGAAGAAAAGGTATTGACTGATGAAGAGGAGCGGATTGTGGCAAGGGGAAGAAACGCAAAATCCGCATCCGTGCCAAAACATATAAGCGTTCAAACATACCGGTACAGTACAGCCTTTGAAACACTGTTAGGCTATCTGTACCTTGACGAACAAAAGGATCGGCTCCAGGAACTCATGGAAAGAGCGGTACAATTTATCGAGGAAGAAAAGAGTGAATAGAGATGGATCAGGAACTAATTATAGGTAAAAATCCGGTTATCGAAGCATTAAAGTCGGGACGGTCGGTCAATAAAGTGCTGCTTTCCGAAGCCCTTCATCCGACGGCAAGGGGGAAATTAATCCGGCTGGCAAAAGAAGCGGGAACGATTGTCCAAAACGTGCCAAAAACAAAGCTGGATTCCTTGACGGACGGAAATCATCAGGGAGTCGTTGCCTATGTTGCCGCCTATACGTACAGCTCAATTGATGATTTGTTTCTAAAAGCAGAAGAACGGAAAGAAGATCCGTTTTTTATCATCTTGGATGAATTGGAAGACCCTCATAATTTAGGCTCCATACTCCGTACGGCAGATGCTGTAGGAGCCCATGGAATCATCATTCCGAAAAGGCGCTCTGTCGGCTTAACCCAAACGGTCGCTAAAACCGCCGCAGGAGCATTGGAACACGTGCCGGTGGCAAGGGTGACAAATATTGCCAATACGATTGACGAACTGAAACAGCGTCAAGTTTGGGTCGTCGGCACGGCAGCAGAAGCGACAATGGATTATCGGGAGCTGGACGGGAACATTCCCATCGCGATTGTTGTTGGGAATGAGGGGAAAGGAATAAGCCGCTTAGTAAGAAAAAAATGCGATTGGACCGTCAGTTTGCCGATGAAGGGAAAGGTGAGCTCTTTAAATGCTTCGGTTGCCTGCAGCCTTCTCCTCTATGAAGTATTTCGGAATCGCCATCCGATAGGTGAAAGATAATGGTCATTTTAGTAGTAGACGGCTATAACATTATCGGGGCATGGAGCGAACTGCAAAGGCTGAAAGAGATTGATATTGGCCAAGCACGGGACAGACTGATAGAAATGATGGCGGAGTACCAGGCGATTACGAAATATCGGGTTATTATCGTTTTTGATGCATACTACGTGAAAGGAATCGAGAAAAAAGAAAAACAGTACAATATCGAAGTTATTTTCACAAAAGAAAAGGAAACCGCCGATGAGCGGATTGAGAAATTAGTAAAAAAATTAATGAATGTGAAGACCCGAGTGTATGTGGCAACTTCGGATTACGATGAACAGCGGACGATTTTTGGACAAGGAGCTTTACGAAAATCAGCCCGGGAACTATATATAGAACTGGAAGATATAAGGCGGCAAATACGGGACAGAATTGAAGAACAGCAGAAAGCAAAACCACAGTCAAAAGCTTTGCTGGATGTGTTAGACAAGAGTATGGTGGAAAAATTGGAAAAGATGCGCAGAGGGGAAGTGTAGCGTAATAAATCCTCTATTTAACTTACTCGATAGAAAAGTCAAATGCTTTATTTTTTTCAAAAAACTTTAACTATATTCCGTTGACGCCTTCCAAAATCTTCTAGTATAATAGGGACAAGTCATCATGGTGGTTAGGGGGCAAAAGATTGAGGGCCGAGAATTTTGATCGTGAACATGAACGTTTCCATTCGCTTGATGATGAGGAAATACTCGTGCTGATTCATCAAGGAAATAGTCTTGCCCTTGACTTTTTAATCCAAAAGTATCGGGGCTTTGTTCAGGCGAAGGCAAGAACGTACTTTCTCATCGGTGCTGATAAAGAAGATATAATCCAAGAAGGTATGATTGGCCTATACAAAGCAATACGCGACTATGATGATCAAAAACTGACTTCATTTAAAGCTTTTGCCGAACTATGTATTACGAGGCAAATGATTACCGCGATTAAAACGGCCACAAGGCAAAAGCATATACCGCTTAATTCCTATGTGTCGTTAGATAAGCCGATTTACGAAGAAGAATCCGACCGGACGCTATTGGATATCATTGCCGGATCACAGGATATCGACCCGGAAAAACTGCTCATCAGCCGGGAAAATAGAGGAGATATGGAACTGAAAATCTCGGAGCTTTTAAGCGAGCTGGAAAAGAAAGTTTTGCAGCTCTACCTAGACGGCCGGACGTATCAGGAAATCTCCTTAGAGTTAAAAAGGCATGTAAAATCGATTGACAATGCATTGCAGCGGGTGAAGCGGAAGTTGGAACATTTACTGGAAACGAAGGAATTAAAATGACAAACATTGACATAAATAGGGCAAACGTGCTAAATTTAATAAAGTATATTACCTCTTCTCTGGGGTGTAGTCATGAGCAAAAAGATAACTCTAGCATGCGCAATATGTTTTAGCAGAAATTATTCAACAAACAAAAATGTATCCGCACAATCTACACGTTTAGAAGTACGAAAATATTGTAAAACATGTGGGAAACATACGTTACACCGAGAGACAAAGTAACAGGCGCAGCTTAGGTAGAGTTGGGGGGTACAAGCTTGATTAAATTTCTCAAAAACGTTGGCAAGGAAATGAAAAAAGTGAGTTGGCCAAAAGGGAAAGAACTCACAAATTATACGATTGTAGTCGTTACAACGGTTGTATTCTTTGCGATTTTCTTCTTCATTGTCGATCAGCTCATTTCCTTAGGTTTAAACTTGCTATAGATTATTTGAATAATAACGATTGGATTATGCTATAATGTATAAGAATAAATTTTTGTTAAAAACCCGCGTGCCACGGGTTTTTTAAATTGGTAAAAATCAAGTTGTGCTCGTTAAAAGGGAGGGACAGGCGAAAAATGGAAAAAAGATGGTATGTTGTACACACTTATTCTGGATATGAAAATAAAGTTAAAATGAATCTGGAAAAACGCGTTGAAACGATGGGCATGCAGGATAAAATCTTCCGCGTCATTATCCCGGAAGAAGAGGAAACCGAGATTAAGAACGGCAAAAAGAAGGTAGTAAAAAAGAAATTCTTCCCCGGATATGTGCTGACGGAAATGATTATGACCGATGACTCCTGGTATGTGGTGCGAAACACTCCTGGGGTTACCGGATTTGTCGGCTCCAGCGGACACGGATCGAAACCAACCCCTCTGCTCCCTCATGAAGTAGATGAATTATTTAAACGGATGGGTGTCGAGGCGCCGAGGGTAGAAGTCGATTTTGAAATTAAAGAAAATGTCCGTGTGAAGGAAGGTCCATTTAAAGACTTTACAGGTACGATTGAACAAATTGATGCAGACAAACAGAAAGTGAAAGTACATGTAAATATGTTTGGCAGGGAAACACCAATCGAATTGGATTTTTCCCAAGTGGAAAAAATAACTTAATTTTTCTGCCTGCCTTCCCGGTGGAGACGAGTAAACTTCTGAAATTATCCGAATCATGACCTTGCAAAATCTTTCCGTTCATGGTAAAATTCCTATGTTATTTACGCTCTGACATAGAGTGTTTATATGAGTGGGAGGGATAGATCCCTATTACCACATCACGGACTTAAGGAGGTGTGTCTCGTGGCTAAAAAAGTTGTTAAAGTTGTAAAACTGCAAATCCCGGCTGGTAAAGCAAACCCAGCACCGCCAGTAGGACCTGCGCTTGGTCAAGCAGGGGTAAACATTATGGGATTTTGTAAGGAATTTAATGCGCGTACACAAGATCAAGCGGGCTTAATTATTCCTGTAGAAATTACGGTGTTCGAAGACCGTTCATTTACATTTATTACGAAGACCCCGCCTGCAGCAGTTCTATTGAAGAAAGCTGCCGGTATTGATAAAGCATCCGGGGAGCCAAACAGTAATAAAGTCGCTACTTTAAAACGCGATAAAGTAAAAGAAATCGCTGAATTGAAAATGCCTGACTTAAACGCGGCGGATGTAGAAGCAGCGATGCGTATGGTTGAAGGTACGGCAAGAAGCATGGGTATTGTTATTGAAGACTAATGACAGAAAACGGGTTGCGAGCTCGAATCTTCGCAACCTTTTTCTTGGGTGTGAATGCACTTCACACTTTTATAAAAGCGGGTGCTTTTATAAGTGGGAGGTATAACCGTTATAACCACAATAGAGGAGGATAATAATGGCTAAAAGAGGTAAAAGATATCAAGAAGCGCTTAAGCTTGTAGATAAAACAAAAGCGTATGATATAAAAGAAGCGGTTGCCTTGTTGAAACAAACCGCAAAAGCTAAATTTGATGAAACTGTAGAAGTGGCTTTCCGTTTAGGTGTAGATCCTAAAAAAGCTGACCAGCAAATCCGCGGAGCAATGGTACTTCCTCATGGTACAGGGAAGACCCAGCGCGTTTTAGTATTTGCGAAAGGTGAAAAGGCGAAGGAAGCGGAAGCTGCAGGAGCGGACTATGTAGGAGATGCAGAATATATAAATAAAATCAACGACGGCTGGTTTGATTTTGATGTCGTTGTAGCAACTCCTGACATGATGGCCGAGGTTGGAAAATTAGGCCGTGTCCTTGGACCAAAAGGCCTTATGCCAAACCCGAAAACAGGAACCGTTACATTTGATGTAGAAAAAGCAGTGAAGGAAATTAAAGCTGGTAAAGTGGAATATCGCGTTGATAAATCAGCCAATATCCACGTTCCGATCGGGAAAATTTCCTTTGAAGATGACAAGCTGGTTGAAAACTTCATTGCGATTACAGAACAAATTATCAAAGTGAAGCCACAAGCAGCGAAAGGCACCTACATGAAGAATGTAACGATCACTTCAACGATGGGTCCTGGAATTAAAGTGGATGTTTCTGATTACCGTTAATTGCCAATTGACATCTTAACGGTGGTTCGATATAATAAATCACGTTATCTAATCAAATAAATATTTATACCGTAGACAGTAGGGGCGTATAGCTTAATTATCCTACCGAGGTGTTTATAAACAAACAAGCCATTTTTGTGTCCGTGTTTGTTATAAAAGCTCCCGTGTGTCTGCGACCGGGAGCTTTCTCTATATACGGTATAAGCAACAATAGGAGGTGGAGCAAATGTCCAGCATACTCGAACAAAAGAAACAAATAGTAGAAGAGATTAAAGAAAAGTTCGAAAGCAGTCAAACAACAGTAGTTGTAGATTATCGCGGACTTGATGTCAGTGAAGTAACTGAACTTCGTAAACAATTGCGGGAAGCAGGCTGTGAATTTAAAGTATATAAAAACACTTTAACCCGCCGTGCGGTAGAAGCAGCGCAATTGGATGGCTTAAACGATCTGCTCGTTGGACCAAACGCAATTGCATTCAGTAAAGATGATGCTGTTGCCCCTGCAAGAATTTTAAAGAACTTTGCAAAAGATCACGAAGCTTTAGAGATTAAAGGCGGTGTAATCGAAGGTAAAGTTGCTACATTAGAACAAATCAATGAACTTGCTGACCTTCCAAACTACGAAGGTATGGTATCCATGCTGCTCAGCGTACTTCAAGCGCCAATTCGCAACTTTGCTTATGCGCTTAAGGCTGTTGCAGATCAACAAGAAGAACAACAAGGAGCTTAATGCTCTGTCCGTAATATAAACTAAAAAAATTAGGAGGATTTAATCATGACGAAAGAAGAAATGATTTCTGCGATTAAAGAAATGACCGTTTTAGAGTTAAACGATTTAGTAAAAGCTATTGAAGAAGAATTTGGAGTAACTGCTGCTGCACCTGTAGCTGTAGCTGGAGCTGCTGCTGGCGGAGATGCTGCAGAAGAAAAAACTGAATTTGATGTTGTGCTTGAAAATGCTGGTGCATCCAAAATTAAAGTTGTTAAGGCTGTTCGTGAAATCACCGGTCTTGGCTTGAAAGATGCGAAAGATCTTGTAGATAACGCTCCAAAAGCAATTAAAGAAGGCGTATCTAAAGATGAAGCAGAAGAAATTAAAGCTAAGCTTGAAGAAGCTGGCGCTACAGTAGAAGTTAAATAAGGTTTGCTATAGAGGAGAGCTCGTCGGATTCGATCGAGCTCTTTTCGACTACCATGGGATTTTTTGCCAACAAGATATAAGGTGGGATGATTTTGAGCGAACATTATTATAGTGAAAACCCCCAGTCAAAAAGCTCGCCAAAAACATGGGATTACCGCCTGCGGGACCACCTTTTCTCTTTTACTAGTGATCTTGGAGTGTTTTCCAAAAATGAAGTTGATTTCGGTTCGCGGCTATTAATTGAGAAATTTGAAGAACCGGCGGTTCGCGGAGATATACTAGATTTAGGTTGTGGCTACGGTCCCATCGGCCTTTCTTTAGCAAAAAGCTATCCTGATCGGCGGGTGACGATGGCGGATGTAAATGATCGGGCGTTAATCCTTGCAAAAGAAAATGCGAAGCAGAATAACATTGACAATGTGGAAATTTTGAAAAGTGATGGTTTTTCCAATCTAGGCGGACGCCGATTCGCTGCGGTCGTAACGAATCCGCCGATACGAGCGGGGAAAAAAGTATACTATCCATGGTTTGATAAGGCCCAGGAAGCTCTGCTGGAAGGCGGGGAGTTGTGGGCAGTTATTCAAAAGAAGCAAGGAGCTCCTTCGCTAAAAACAAAATTAATGGAAGTGTTTGGAAACGCGGAGATAGCAGCAAGGGATAAAGGTTACTATGTATTTTTGGCACGAAAAGTTTGACCAACGCTAAAGAATATGGTAAGATTGGAAAATGCAATAATGGGGCTTTTCTGTCATGTGCAACGTATATTTCGTTGCGCTCAGGATATGCTTATAAAATGGGGAAATATACTGCGAATCATTTCTTTTTCCATTATAACTGTATTTCGTTCCATCTGTAAACTATTATTAACAAAAATCTTTTATTTGACATTGATTAAAAGGTACATAATTCGTTGAAGGTACGAGATTTGCAGAAAAACCATTATGCAAAGGGTGCCGATGATCATCGGCCGTTATTTTTTCTAATCATGCGATACTTCACCTTGCGGGTTCTAAAGAAAGGAAAGATGGCACTTTTAAAGCTTTCCCTCCGCCCCGCCGGGTGTTAGTGGAATAAATCGGATGTTGACTGGCTCCTTAAAGAACGCAGTTAATGCTGCGTTATAAAATGGTTGGCCAGTTAACCTGCGATACATTTTTATAAAAGTAGGTACACTACTTATAAATTGTATTCTTTTAAGGGGTGAAGCAGTTGACAGGTCATCTAGTTCAGTATGGCAGGCACCGCCAACGCAGGAGTTATTCACGTATTAATGAAGTGTTGGAATTGCCCAATCTTATTGAAATCCAAACTTCCTCGTACAAATGGTTTTTGGAAGAAGGATTAAGGGAAATGTTCCAGGACATCTCTCCGATTGAAGATTTTGCCGGAAACTTATCGTTAGAGTTTGTCGATTATTCATTAGGAGAACCAAAATACGATGTTGATGAATCCAAATCGAGAGATGTTACCTACAATGCCCCGCTTCGTGTAAAGGTCCGGTTAATTAATAACGAAACCGGCGAAGTGAAAGAACAGGAAGTGTTTATGGGCGACTTTCCTTTAATGACGGAAACAGGAACCTTTATTATCAATGGTGCAGAGCGTGTCATTGTTTCCCAGTTAGTGCGCTCGCCAAGCGTCTATTACAATAAAAAGGTGGATAAAAACGGAAAAACCGGATTTGCAGCTACGGTTATCCCAAACCGTGGTGCATGGCTGGAATTTGAGACGGACGCTAAGGATGTCGTCTATGTTCGGATTGACCGCACGCGCAAACTGCCGGTTACCGTTTTGTTAAGAGCTCTCGGTTTTAGTACAGACCAGGAGATCGTTGATTTATTAGGAGAAAATGAGTATTTAAGAAACACGTTAGAAAAAGATAATACTGAATCCGCCGAAAAGGCTTTGTTAGAAATATATGAACGGCTGCGCCCCGGAGAACCACCGACCGTGGAAAACGCAAAAAGTCTGCTGATTTCACGCTTTTTCGATCCAAAACGATACGATTTGGCCTATGTAGGTCGTTATAAAATAAACAAGAAATTAAGCATTAAAAATCGCTTGTTTAATCAAGTGCTGGCAGAGACGATTGTTGATCCGGAGACCGGTGAAGTACTCGCAGAAAAAGGGCAACGGCTGGAGAGGAAACTGCTGAATAAGTTGATTCCGTATATCGAGCGTCAAGAAGATATGCTCGGAGAAGAAGTGCTCAGTCCGCACGACGGAGTATTAGGTGAAGATATTATTCTGCAGAAAGTAAAAATTTATGATCCGACCGACCCGAGCGGAGAGCGGGTAATCAATGTCATCGGAAACGGTAATGTCGATTCTAAAGTGAAGCATATTAAACCGGCAGATATTTTAGCGTCGATCAGCTATTTCTTTAATTTGCTTCATGGTGTTGGGGATGTAGATGATATTGACCACTTAGGCAACCGCCGTCTGCGTTCTGTCGGGGAACTGCTGCAAAACCAATTCCGTATTGGTCTGTCCCGAATGGAACGGGTCGTCCGGGAAAGAATGTCTATCCAAGATACATCCAGCGTTACTCCTCAGCAGTTAATCAATATTCGCCCGGTTATTGCTGCCATAAAAGAGTTCTTTGGCAGTTCCCAGCTTTCCCAGTTTATGGACCAAACAAATCCGCTGGCAGAACTTACCCACAAGCGGCGTTTGTCTGCCCTGGGACCAGGCGGGCTAACTCGGGAACGTGCTGGTTTTGAAGTTCGTGACGTACACTATTCCCATTACGGCAGAATGTGTCCAATCGAAACTCCGGAAGGACCGAATATTGGACTCATTAACTCTTTATCTACTTATGCGAAGGTAAATGAATTTGGTTTTATTGAAACCCCATACCGCAGAGTAGATCCGGATACAGGCGTTGTCACAAATCAAATTGATTATCTGACTGCCGATGAAGAGGATAATTATATTGTTGCTCAGGCAAACACGCCGTTGGATGAGAATAACCGCTTTAAAAACGAAGAAGTAATTGCCCGTTTCCGCGGCGAAAACATCGAAGTAAGCCGGGATAAAATCGACTATATGGACGTTTCGCCGAAGCAGGTTGTATCGGCTGCTACCGCATGTATTCCGTTCTTGGAAAACGACGACTCAAACCGTGCCTTGATGGGTGCCAACATGCAGCGTCAAGCGGTGCCGTTATTGCAGCCGGAAGCGCCAATTGTCGGAACCGGAATGGAATATGTCAACGGAAAAGATTCGGGAGCGGCAGTTATATGTAAACACGACGGCATAGTCGAACGAGTGGAAGCGAAGGAAATCCTCGTGAGACGGATTGTTGAAGTGGACGGAAAAGAAGTTCAAGGCGATGTGGACCGGTATAAATTGCAAAAATTTGTCCGGTCGAATGCGGGGACATGTATAAACCAGCGCCCGATCGTCAAAAAAGGTGAGCGGGTGAAGAAAGGGGAAGTTTTAGCCGATGGGCCATCCATGGAAATGGGAGAACTTGCCCTTGGCCGCAACGTGCTTGTAGCCTTTATGACGTGGGAAGGGTACAACTACGAGGATGCCATTATTATGAGTGAGCGTCTCGTGAAAGATGATGTTTACACTTCCATCCATATCGAGGAATATGAATCCGAATCTCGGGATACGAAACTCGGACCGGAAGAAATTACGAGAGACATCCCGAATGTCGGGGAAGACGCATTAAAGAATTTGGATGAAAACGGAATTATCCGAATCGGCGCTGAAGTGACCGACGGAGATATTCTGGTCGGTAAAGTTACACCGAAAGGCGTTACCGAACTGTCCGCCGAAGAGCGGCTGCTCCATGCTATTTTCGGAGAAAAAGCAAGGGAAGTCCGGGATACTTCATTGCGCGTGCCTCACGGTGCAGGCGGTATCGTTCTTGATGTAAAAATCTTCAACCGGGAAGATGGCGACGAATTGCCTCCGGGTGTAAACCAATTAGTGCGGGTGTATATTGTCCAAAAACGGAAGATCCACGAAGGGGACAAAATGGCAGGCCGTCACGGAAACAAAGGGGTTATTTCCCGAATCTTGCCAGAAGAGGATATGCCGTTCCTGCCGGATGGTACACCGATCGATATTATGTTGAACCCGTTAGGGGTACCTTCCCGGATGAACATCGGTCAAGTATTTGAACTTCATCTCGGAATGGCTGCCCGATTGTTAGGAATTCATATTGCTACCCCTGTATTTGACGGGGCAACAGAGGAAGATGTACAGGCGACACTGGAAGAAGCGGGGATGGCGAAAGATGCCAAAACCATTCTCTATGACGGAAGAACCGGAGAACCGTTTGATAATCGGGTGTCTGTCGGCGTCATGTATATGATTAAACTTGCCCATATGGTTGACGATAAATTGCATGCGCGCTCCACTGGGCCATATTCCCTCGTTACCCAGCAGCCGCTTGGCGGTAAAGCCCAATTTGGCGGTCAGCGGTTTGGGGAAATGGAAGTGTGGGCGTTGGAAGCTTACGGTGCAGCTTACACCCTTCAGGAAATTTTAACGGTAAAATCGGACGATATTGTCGGCCGTGTGAAAACATATGAAGCGATTGTCAAGGGAGAAAACGTGCCAGAACCGGGTGTGCCTGAATCCTTCAAGGTGTTAATTAAGGAATTGCAAAGTCTCGGTATGGACGTGAAAATGTTAAACAGCGATGAAGAAGAAATTGATATGCGGGAGTTAGAGGAAGAAGATACCCAATCAGCAAACAAATTGAATCTGGAAGTGGAAGAACATTAATTCTAACCGGAAAAGGCCTCTTTTCCGGTTAGGATAAATGAAAAAGGTGACGAATAAGGGAGGAAGGCTCCTTGCTGGATGTAAACAATTTTGAATTTATGAAAATAGGATTAGCTTCACCAGAGAAAATCCGTTCCTGGTCTTACGGAGAAGTAAAAAAACCAGAAACAATTAACTACCGGACGTTGAAACCGGAGAAAGACGGATTGTTCTGTGAACGGATATTCGGCCCGACGAAAGATTGGGAATGCCATTGCGGAAAATATAAACGGGTACGCTATAAAGGTGTCGTTTGTGACCGTTGCGGAGTCGAAGTAACGAAGTCAAAAGTGCGACGGGAACGGATGGGTCACATCGAACTTGCGGCGCCTGTATCCCACATATGGTACTTCAAAGGGATTCCAAGCCGCATGGGTTTAGTGTTGGATATGTCACCGCGAGCCTTGGAAGAAGTAATCTACTTCGCCGCTTATATCGTAACGGACCCTGGAAACACACCGTTAGAAAAGAAACAGCTGCTTTCCGAAAAAGAATATCGCAACTATTACGAAAAATACGGAAATGCCTTTAAAGCGCAGATGGGTGCGGAAGCAATCCGGAAACTTCTGCAAGATATTGATTTAGAAAAAGAAGTTGAAAACTTAAGAGAAGAGCTAAAAACGGCTCAAGGCCAGCGGAGAACCCGTGCAATCAAACGTCTGGAAGTGATGGAGGCGTTTCGTAACTCCGGAAACGATCCTGCATGGATGGTGCTGGATGTGTTGCCTGTCATTCCGCCAGAAATCAGACCGATGGTGCAATTGGACGGCGGACGTTTCGCCACTTCCGACTTAAACGATTTGTATCGCCGGGTAATTAACCGCAATAACAGGCTCAAGAGATTGCTTGACCTTGGAGCACCGAGCATTATCGTGCAAAACGAAAAACGGATGCTTCAAGAAGCGGTGGATGCGTTAATTGACAATGGCCGCAGAGGACGTCCGGTTACAGGTCCGGGCAACCGTCCATTGAAGTCTTTATCCCACATGTTGAAAGGTAAGCAAGGACGTTTCCGTCAAAACTTGCTTGGAAAACGAGTGGACTATTCCGGGCGTTCCGTTATCGTTGTCGGTCCAAATTTGAAAATGTATCAGTGCGGTTTGCCGAAAGAAATGGCATTAGAACTCTTTAAGCCATTTATTATGAAAGAATTGGTGGAAAGAGGTCTTGCCCACAACATTAAGTCGGCAAAACGAAAAATTGAAAGAGTACATCCGGACGTATGGGATGTGCTGGAAGATGTTATTAAAGAACACCCTGTGCTTTTAAACCGAGCGCCGACATTGCACCGTTTAGGTATTCAAGCCTTTGAACCGACATTGGTGGAAGGCCGGGCAATTCGTCTTCACCCGTTAGTATGTACGGCATATAACGCGGATTTTGACGGTGACCAAATGGCGGTACACGTGCCTTTATCTGCTGAAGCTCAGGCTGAAGCCCGCATCCTGATGCTTGCTGCGCAAAACATCTTGAATCCGAAAGATGGCAAGCCGGTAGTAACTCCATCGCAAGATATGGTTTTAGGTAACTATTACTTAACGATGGAGCGGGCGGGAGCGATTGGAGAAGGAAAAGTATTTAAAGATATGAACGAGGCGCTCATCGCATACCAAAACGGTTATGTGCATCTCCATACACGCATTGCTCTTCCGGCCCGGAGTCTAAACAATAAAACTTTTACAGAAGAGCAGCAGGACAAATTACTGCTAACTACTGTCGGCAAACTGATTTTCAACGAAATATTGCCTGACTCCTTCCCTTATATTAATGAGCCGTCGAGGGTAAATCTGGAAGTGCGGACACCTGATAAATATTTCTTGGAAAAAGGCACGAACGTTAAAGAAGAAATTAAAAACAGGGAATTAGTTAAACCGTTTAAAAAAGGATTTCTCGGCGATATCATTGCCGAAGTATTTAAACGCTTTAAGATTACTGAAACCTCCAGAATGCTTGACCTGATGAAGGATCTTGGCTTTAGCTATTCTACGAAAGCCGGTATGACGGTCGGTATTTCCGATATCGTCGTACTTCCGGAAAAACGGGAAATCTTAGACGCGGCTCAGGAAAAAGTGGATCGGGTGCTGAAGCAGTTCCGCCGCGGTTTAATAACGGAAGAAGAGAGATATGACCGTGTCATTGCAATTTGGTCTGAGGCGAAGGATAAAATCCAGGATCGTCTCATGAACTCCTTGAGTGACCAAAACCCGATTTTCATGATGAGTGATTCTGGAGCCCGTGGTAATGCTTCTAACTTCACTCAACTTGCCGGAATGCGGGGATTAATGGCAGACCCTGCTGGTAAGATTATTGAAATCCCGATTAAGTCCAGTTTCCGCGAAGGGTTAACCGTTAACGAGTATTATATTTCTACTCACGGAGCACGGAAAGGATTGGCGGATACCGCGCTGAAGACAGCGGACTCTGGTTACTTGACCCGCCGACTCGTTGACGTGGCCCAGGATGTAATTGTGCGCGAAGAGGACTGCGGTACAGACCGCGGACTGAAAGTTACCGCGCTTTCCGATGGATCAGAGGTCATCGAGCCGTTGTCAGACCGTTTAATTGGACGGACGGCATTCTTAACGGTAAAACATCCGGAAACAGGAAAAGTAATTGTAGAAAAGAACCAGCTTATCTCCGAAGATCAGGCGAAGGAAATAGTCGAAGCCGGAATAGAAGAAGTTACCATTCGCTCCGTCTTTACGTGCAATACGAAACATGGGGTATGTCAAAAATGTTATGGCCGCAACCTTGCAACCGGCTCCGATGTGGAAGTCGGAGAAGCGGTGGGTATCATCGCTGCCCAGTCGATTGGCGAACCGGGAACCCAGTTGACGATGCGTACGTTCCACACAGGTGGAGTTGCAGGAGACGACATCACTCAAGGTTTGCCTCGTATTCAAGAATTGTTTGAAGCCCGCAATCCGAAAGGGCAGGCGGTCATTTCTGAAATTTACGGTACTGTCGTTGACATTAAAGAAAACAAAGATAAGCTGGAAGTTGTCATCCAGGGCGAAGTCGAACAGCGAGCTTATCCGGTGCCGTATAATGCCCGTATTAAAGTTTCCGTCGGGGAAACGGTGGAAGCCGGCCAAGAGCTGACAGAAGGTTCCATCGATCCGAAAGATTTATTGCGGGTTAAAGGAATCGAAGGTGTACAAGAGTATATTCTTCGGGAAGTACAACGGGTATACCGGATGCAAGGGGTGGAAATCGGCGATAAACATATCGAAGTTATGGTTCGCCAAATGCTCCGAAAAGTTCGCGTTGTCGATTCCGGAGATACCGATGTGCTTCCAGGTTCCTTGCTGGAATTCCATCAATTTAGAGATGCGAATAAGGAAGTGCTGCTTAACGGAGGCCAGCCAGCAACCGGCCGTCCGGTATTGCTTGGAATTACGAAAGCCTCCCTGGAAACAGATTCCTTCTTATCTGCTGCGTCTTTCCAAGAAACGACCCGGGTACTAACCGATGCAGCTATCAAAGGAAAACGGGATGAACTCCTCGGATTGAAGGAGAACGTTATTATCGGAAAACTCGTTCCTGCTGGAACAGGGATGCAGCAATATCGCAACATTAAACCGTTTCTTGACAAACCGGAAGAACCGTCGGAAGAAACTGTATCCGAAACAGAAACCGTGCAATAAAACTCTTGCCCTGTAAAGGATTGGACCATTCCTTTACAGGGTTCAATTTCATCCTTTTTTCTTGGTGAAAACGTAAAAAATCATTAAAAATGATTGACATCAAATTGCTGTGATGATAATATATTCAAGGTGATTCCGATTATACTTGTAGCTTTGGAGGATATGAAAATGTCTTATGAAAAAGTGTCTCAAGTAAGATCTCGCTTAATAATCGGAACGAAACAGACACTGAAGGCGATGAAAAACGGCAATATCAGTGAAGTGTACGTTGCCGATGACGCCGATGCGCATGTTACTGAAAAAGTAATTCAATTAGCGCAAGAACTGAACATCCCATGCGAGCACGTCGCTTCAAAGAAAAAACTTGGAGCTGCTTGCGGCATCGAAGTTGGCGCATCCGTGGTCGGGATTCAGAAGTAAAAAGATAGCGTTGACCAGCTATTTTTTTGCGAAAAAATGAACCGCCTGGATGTGTGGGATTAGGAAATGGATAGTATAGCACTTTAGCTATAGTAAAATCAGCAAAACGAAAGGAGGAAATGCAATGCCTACAATTAATCAGCTTGTGCGCAAAGGTCGCGTAAGAAAAGCGAAGAAATCGAACTCTCCTGCACTTAACAAAGGGTACAACAGCTTCAAAAAGACTCTGACAAACCAAAACTCCCCGCAAAAGCGCGGTGTTTGTACTCGTGTAGGAACATTAACTCCGAAAAAACCGAACTCTGCACTTCGTAAATATGCCCGTGTGCGTTTGTCCAATAACATGGAAGTAACAGCTTACATTCCGGGAATTGGCCATAACTTGCAAGAACACAGCGTTGTGCTAATTCGTGGCGGTCGTGTAAAAGACTTGCCGGGGGTTCGTTATCATATTGTCCGCGGAGCGCTCGATACTGCCGGTGTAGAAGGCCGTATGCAAGGACGCTCTAAATACGGTACAAAGAAACCAAAAGAGAAAAAATAAACTAGAAAGACAACTCAAGAAAGGAGGATGTAAATATGCCTCGTAAAGGTCCAGTACCAAAGCGTGATGTATTGCCAGATCCGCTTTATAACTCTAAATTAGTTACGCGTTTAATCAACCAAATTATGATTGACGGTAAACGCGGAAAAGCACAAAAAATCCTTTATAAAGCTTTTGATATTGTTCAAGAAAAAACAGGACAAAAGCCAATGGAAGTTTTCGAACAAGCGTTGAAAAATGTCATGCCTGTACTTGAAGTACGTGCTCGTCGGGTAGGAGGTTCCAACTACCAAGTACCGATGGAAGTTCGTCCTGAAAGACGTCAAGCATTAGGTTTGCGTTACCTTGTAAACTACGCTCGTCTTCGCGGAGAAAAAACAATGGAAGAACGTCTTGCAAACGAAATTATCGATGCTTCCAACAACACTGGTGCAGCAGTGAAGAAACGCGAAGAAATGCATAAAATGGCTGAAGCAAACAAAGCATTTGCTCACTATCGTTGGTAATTTTAAACTAACCAAAGTATGGAACAGAAAGGAGAAGAATACATGGCTAGAGAGTTCTCCTTGGAAAAGACGCGAAATATCGGTATCATGGCCCACATTGATGCGGGTAAAACTACGACAACCGAACGTATTCTTTTCTATACAGGACGTATTCATAAAATTGGTGAAACCCATGAAGGGGCTTCCCAAATGGACTGGATGGAGCAGGAGCAAGAACGCGGGATTACCATTACTTCTGCTGCAACAACAGCCCAATGGAAAGGCCACCGTATCAACATCATTGATACACCTGGGCACGTGGATTTCACCGTTGAAGTTGAACGCTCACTAAGAGTGCTTGATGGTGCAGTTACAGTATTGGATGCCCAATCTGGAGTTGAACCGCAAACAGAAACAGTATGGCGCCAAGCTACAACTTACGGCGTTCCGCGTATTGTATTTGTTAACAAAATGGACAAAATCGGCGCAGACTTCCTTTACGCTGTATCTACTTTAAAAGATCGTCTAGGAGCCAATGCACATCCTGTACAATTGCCGATTGGTGCAGAAGATCAATTTGAAGGTATTATCGACCTAATCGAAATGGAAGCACATTTCTATTTGGACGATTTGGGCAAAAAGGAAGAGGCGCGGGAAATTCCTGATGAATATAAAGACAAAGCAGAAGAATTGCGCGTCAGCTTAATTGAAGCAGTGGCTGATGCTGATGAAGACGTAATGATGAAATATTTAGAAGGGGAAGAGATTACGAACGAAGAGCTGAAGCGGGCAATCCGCAAAGCGACAGTAAATGTTGAATTCTACCCTGTCTTCTGCGGCTCTGCTTTCAAAAATAAAGGTGTTCAATTGCTGCTGGACGGCGTTATCGACTATTTGCCTGCGCCAACAGATATACCTCCGATTGAAGGTACTGTTCCTGGCACTGATGAAAAAACTACCCGTCCATCTTCTGATGACGAACCATTCGCAGCACTTGCATTTAAAGTAATGACAGATCCGTTCGTTGGTAAACTTACTTTCTTCCGTGTTTACTCCGGAACGTTAACTTCAGGTTCCTACGTGAAAAACACGGTGAAAAACAAACGGGAACGGATTGGCCGTATCTTGCAGATGCATGCTAACCACCGTGAAGAAATCCCTGTAGTATATTCCGGTGAGATTGCAGCAGCTGTTGGTTTGAAAGATACAGGTACAGGGGACACCCTCTGTGATGAAAAACATCCGGTTATTTTGGAATCGATGGAGTTCCCAGAACCAGTTATTTCTGTTGCCATCGAACCAAAAACAAAAGCTGACCAAGATAAAATGGGTACTGCTCTCGGCAAACTGTCCGAAGAAGACCCAACCTTCCGTGCAGAAACAAACCCAGAGACAGGTCAAACAATCATCTCTGGTATGGGTGAACTGCACTTAGATATTATCGTTGACCGTCTAAAACGCGAATTTAAAGTGGAAGCAAACGTTGGTGCTCCACAAGTAGCTTATCGTGAAACATTCCGTGCTGCAGCTGAAGTTGAAGGTAAGTTCATTCGTCAGTCTGGCGGACGCGGACAATACGGTCACGTATGGATCAAGTTCGAACCAAACGAAGAAGGCGCTGGATTCGAATTCATCAACAACATCGTTGGTGGGGTCGTACCACGGGAATACATTCCTGCTGTTGAACAAGGTGTTAAGGAAGCAATGGAAAACGGTGTTCTTGCCGGCTATCCGCTAATCGACGTGAAAGCAACGCTGTTTGACGGAAGCTACCATGATGTAGACTCCAGTGAAATGGCATTTAAAGTTGCTGCATCCATGGCGCTAAGAGCGGCGAAAAGCAAGTGTAATCCGGTGCTTCTTGAGCCTGTAATGCGTGTGGAAATCACCGTCCCAGAAGAATATATGGGAGACATTATGGGTGACGTCACATCCCGCCGCGGACGTATCGAAGGAATGGAAGCTCGCGGAAATGCACAAGTTGTAAGAGCCTTTGTACCACTTTCCGAAATGTTTGGATATGCAACAGCACTACGTTCAAACACGCAAGGTCGCGGTACGTATACGATGGTATTTGACCACTATGAAGAAGTGCCAAAATCCATCGCTGAAGAAATTATTAAGAAAAATGCAGGAGAATAATTGATTTTTTTGCAGATGTAACGTATAACATTGGTGAGGACTAAGAAATATGCAATGGGTTATTTCTTAGCTGAACATAAATTTTATAAAAATATATTTTTATATTTAAAGGAGGAACTATAAATGGCAAAAGAAAAATTTGACCGCTCCAAACAACACGTTAACGTTGGTACTCTTGGACACGTTGACCACGGTAAAACTACGTTAACTGCTGCTATTACTACGGTTCTTGCAAAACACGGTGGTGCTGAAGCACGCGCGTATGATCAAATCGACGGTGCACCAGAAGAAAAAGAACGTGGAATTACAATCTCTACTTCTCACGTTGAATATGAAACAGAAACTCGTCACTATGCGCACGTTGACTGCCCAGGACACGCTGACTACGTGAAAAACATGATTACTGGAGCTGCGCAAATGGACGGAGCTATCCTGGTTGTTTCTGCAGCTGACGGTCCAATGCCGCAAACTCGTGAGCATATCTTGCTTTCCCGCAATGTTGGCGTGCCTGCGTTCGTAGTATTCTTAAACAAATGCGACATGGTTGACGACGAAGAATTACTAGAATTAGTTGAAATGGAAGTTCGCGATCTACTATCCGAATACGACTTCCCAGGAGACGAAATTCCTGTAATTAAAGGATCTGCGCTTAAAGCTCTTGAAGGAGATCCAAAATACGAAGAAGCTATTCTTGAATTGATGAAAGCTGTTGACGAGTACATTCCAACTCCAGAGCGTGAAACTGACAAGCCATTCATGATGCCAGTAGAAGACGTATTCTCCATTACTGGTCGTGGTACAGTTGCTACTGGTCGTGTAGAACGCGGTCAAGTTAAAGTTGGAGACGAAGTAGAAATCATCGGCCTAGCTGAAGAATCTACGAAGACTACAGTTACTGGTGTGGAAATGTTCCGTAAGCTTCTTGACTACGCTGAAGCTGGAGACAACATCGGTGCGCTTCTTCGCGGAATTGCTCGTGATGAAGTACAACGTGGCCAAGTATTGGCTCAACCAGGATCCATTACTCCACATACTCAGTTCAAAGCTGAAGTTTACGTATTATCTAAAGAAGAAGGTGGACGTCATACTCCATTCTTCTCTAACTACCGTCCACAATTCTACTTCCGTACAACGGACGTAACTGGTGTTATTACTCTTCCAGAAGGAACTGAAATGGTTATGCCTGGAGATAACACTGAAATGACAGTAGAATTGATTTCTCCAATCGCTATTGAAGACGGTACTCGTTTCTCCATCCGTGAAGGCGGACGTACTGTTGGATCTGGCGTTGTAACTGAGATTATTAAGTAAGTTGAATAAAAAACAGGAGACGTTGCATCGTCTCCTGTTTTTTTGGTGGTGTGCCCGGCATGGGTGCAGACTATAGGGTGAAAGTCCCGAACAGTGAAGGCAGTAGTAGCTGTAGCTTAAGACAAGGGCATGGGGGGTGACCGTCATGTCTGAAGGAAG
>NZ_BMEV01000040.1 GCF_014637175.1 Compostibacillus humi
TATAATTTTCAAAAAATGGATAAAGCCACCTTTAGTTGGACTTTGACTTTTTGGCTTAATTTATGAGAAAATTATTTACGGAATATTCCAACTATATTTATGCAATGCTAGTGTTATTATTTATTCACAGAACAATTTATTTTGGTAACTCCAATAAATCACCCATTTTTTTATCCCACTCAATCGGATTAAATGCCCCAAAACCACTCATTGGAAAAAAAGTAAGTTCTCCAAAATATATTTTTTGATTAACATAGTATAAATCAACTCGAACAAATGGAAAATCCTCTGATAACTTTTTAGCCAATTTCAACATTTTCTCATATTTTTCTGGTTTGGGGATTTCCTGTGGGTAGTGAGGTGCCCTTTGCAAACCGTTAAATCCCATATGGTTCCAATTTGTATCAAAGAAATCAATAGTTTTTTTCGAATTTCTACCTTTAATGACTTGGCAATAAGTAGGCTTTCCATTAAAACAATATAATTTATAATCTGTAAGCTCTTTTGTGTCTATTTCCTCCAAATATTTTTCACAAATAATTCTCGGCTGAATATCTTTATAAACCCATTCCCTTGTGTACCAGTAAATATTTCGTTTCAACCACTTTCTCATCATTTTAAAATTTTTGTTCCAATCTTCTTTATTTTTATCTTTACAAATTAAAATAGAACCACTGCCGTGAGTAGCTTTTAAAACAAAGGCCTTAGGTAGTTGATCAATATTTATTTCATCTACAGAATTATAAACACCGTATAATTCATTTAAATATTGGTCACCAATTTTCTCCTTAACATAATTTCGAACTTCATATTTATCTGCGCATTTTACCGCATTTGGGCTATACCAATTTAATTTTAACCATTGAAGTTTTTCATTAAATGTCGAAGGATTTTGTAAGTTTGGTTTTCGATTGTTTTTACTTATAAATCTTCTATTAATAACTTGTTTACTTGATAATGATTTATAATAAAAGTACCTTATATCTTTATAAATACTTCCAATCATCGATGACTTAATTAAATTTTTGATTCTCAAAGATCTTCACCCTTTTAATCCAACACTATATAGTTGAAATACATTTCTTAATTCGGATTATGAATTATGTGTTCTTAATTATTGTTGTATTTTTAGCTATCTCATTTAGTTATTTTACAGAAACATTTATTAAAAAACTAAAATACCCAACTAATTTACTTGAATATGCCTAATAGCTGTAATTTATTTTTCGCTTAACATCTAATTTCTTTTTACTATTGAATGAACTTATTAGCATATCTAATATTTTTATAACCGTAAAAACTGCAATGTACCATAATAAATCAATTTGTTCAGAGGTAGATATAAAATCAAAAGCAGAGCCTATTATAAATGCATACAATATAATTCCTGTTCTATAGTTCTTATTGGTTAGAATAAATTTGTTATACAGTTTGTAAATTATATATCCAACTAAAAAGGCTATAATAATAACACCGATAAATCCAAAATTAAAAAAAGCTATTCCATATGGACCTGGCGGTAACCCCCAATAATTACTTCCCATTAATGCCTGTCCAACAACTCCACTTTCATCTATTATTGGTTTATCTTTCCAAATCGTCCTAGGAATCGGGGCAAATATAATATTTACTAAAGTAGATCCATATTGATAGTCAATTTCTCCTTTGATTAAAGAACCAACCAAACTAGGTAGAATCTCTCCTCCTTGTGTACTACTAGCTATGTCACCCAACATATCAAATATTCCGGTTACATTAACTTTAAATTCTTTATATAATCTATAGTTACCTAATGCAATAGCTAACAAGACTGCTATTATAGCAATTGGTAATAATTTTATTACTTTTAATTTCCTTACTTGGTAATGATAACAAATAAGAAAGGGAAAAACTGAACCAAAGAATGCTGCTCCTCTACCACCATATGTAGCGAGCATTATGCATGACATACATATCAGTATAAATGAAGTTTTTTTGAAACCACTAAAAAGAAGCATAATAGCACCAATTGAAAATAAGGTTGTAAGTTTTCGAAAATAAGCTAACCCAGCATATGCATCTCTTCTATTTAATAAAGCATCAATAATACCTGAAAAACCTCCTTGTAGAGATACGAGATATAAAAAACTGATAACACCTACAAGCATTAATATGACAGAAATTATTTTCAGATTTGTAATCTGTAAAATCGAATTGTTCAATGGCTTAGTTTTTGTTTTTCTTGAAACCATATAGCCAAAATACATAAATATAAACCATAATACCATTACTAAAATCGCCCAAAAGAAAGCCGTATCATGATAACTAGGTGGTAGAGAGCCGTATCTAAAGGAACTTTTATTAGCATTAATTTCTATCATATTGAAGATAAATAGAAATTGAGAATTTATTAAGAATATATTAAATGGGTGCATAAGATCTTTTGAAATTAAAATGGGTATTACAATTAATGGTATGAATAATATAAACAATAAAGTGATATAATTTATTTGAAAATTATAGGTATACATAATAAATATTATTGAAAATATAGATACAAGAAAAAAATAGAATAATCTAGAATACATGCTTTTTTTCTCTATATGATTCATCTCTCAAAAACTCCCTTTAAAAAGTCAAATAAAATGGAGTGACAACTTTCTCGTAATTTAATATTCCCATTATTACTTTTAACAAACTATAAATCTAAAAAGAACTTATTAATATCCTCAGAAAACTTTTTATGATTAAATTTGGTTATGCAATACTTTTGACCATTCTTACTCATTTTTATCCTATAATCCTCGTTCTCTTTTAATAGCTCAATAGCTTTTATTAACTCGTATTGATTTCCCTTTTTAATTAAATAGCCAATTTCATTATTTGGTATTACTTCACTTATCCCTCCGACATCAGTAGCTATAACAGGAATCTTATGCGCCATTGCTTCTATTACTACTCTAGGTAGCCCTTCTGAATTTGAAGGCAAGACAAATATATCCATAGCACTGTATCCTTCACTCACATTTTTTCTATATGGTTTTATAGTAAATGGAACATCTGCGATTATTAACTTATTTAGTTGTTGCTCCCAATATTCTTCATAACCCAGACTTACATCACCTATTAGTAGTAGGTGTAAATCATCATAGATTTTTGAAACATTTATATAACTATCTATTAACAAATCTATTCCTTTTCTTTCATTTATTGAGCCTAAATAACCAATTACAAACTTTTCCGAAGATATTCCAAGCCTCAATTTCGATTCCTTTTTATCATATATTTTGAATTGTTTAAAATCAAAACCTGTATAAATATTGGTAATTTTATTGTTGTATTTTTTTATTTTATTTTTTGGAATGCGTCTTAATACACCTTGTGCAATTATAATAATATTATCCGAAAGACTTAGTCCCAAATTCGTTAAAAATGATGAATTAATATCTGTCCTGATATACCATACATTCTTTTTATTCAATAATTTTGTTGCTAATATAGAATATAAAAATGCTCTTAAATCATTTACATATATAATATCAATCTGGTTTTTCCTAATATAATTTAATAATTTGATATTAAATATTATAATTTGTATGATTACTATTAATTTATCAAACAAAGTGTAATCTAGAATTTTCCCTCCGAATACATTTGCTTTTTCTCCTAACTTTATTACATCAACATCTATGTTATTTTCTTCAAACCCCTTTTTAAAATTGCCATCAGAAGTTGTAACAATTTTATATTCAAATTCTCTTTCGTCAAGACTTTGTACTAACTTTAACAAACTTTTTTGTGCACCATAAAAAGAATTATAACGCGATTCTATAAACAATATTCGTTTCATATATTTACAAATCCTTACCTAGTTATTTTATTTATCTGATCTAAATATTCCTTAACAACTATTTTACGATCAAATTCCTTTTCAACCTTTGCTCTGCCAGCCAATCCCATTTCTTCTTTTTCTTTTTTAGGCAGTTTTATAAACCTCTCGATTTTATTTATTAAATCTTTACTATTTTTAGGTTCTACAATAAAGCCATTAATACCATCAACTACAATTTCCCTACAACCACTCCTATTAGTAGTAATAACAGGTCTTCCAGATGCAGCACTTTCCAATAATACATTTGACATTCCTTCAGGATAATAAGTAGGATGAATGGTACAATGTGTATTCTTAAGAAACTTCCTAATATCCCTTTGCATTCCATGATAAATTACAACATTCTCTTCCTCTAATCTCTTTAATTTATCTTCATAATCTTCTTCGCAAAATCCTAATATGTGAAATCGGGTAAAAGGATATTTCTTCCTTATATACTTGGCTGCATCAATATATTGTTCAATCCCTTTTTCTTTCATGATTCTAGAAATAAAAATAAATTCTATTGTCTCGGGAGATGGATATTCTAAAACTGTAAAATAATCTAAATTGACTCCAGAACCCGGAAGTAGCTTATCTTTTCCAATTGCAATTTTATGTTTTAAAAAGAATTTCTGATTTTCACTGTTTTGGAAGAAAACAGTAGAAATTTTTCTAAATGCTAATTTATATAAAACTATTGAGAGTTTTTGTAATAATCCTTTATTCTCAACCGCAGTTCCTAAACCAGTAATATTTGCAATGTAAGGTATATTTAACTTTTGGGCAGCTATACCACCATAAATATTTGGTTTAATGGTAAAAGTTAGTACTATATCTGGCTTTATTTCTTTCATAATCCTTTTATAATAACGGATAAGTTGAAATTCTTTAAATATATTTTTTCCATGACGCTCAACCGAAGTCTCTATAAAATGGCACCCCATATTAACCAAATCGTCTATTCTTTCACCATAAGGAGAAGATATAAATACCTCATATCCATCTTTCAATAATCTTTCGACTATTTCACGGCGAAAATTATAGATAACAACGTCATGATTTACTAGAAATAATACTTTTTTTGGACTCAAACTAATCCCTGCTTTCAGTTGATTCGATGGATGCTTTTAAATCTAAGATTCTATAGTCTACCTTATAATCGCTAAGGCTTTTTTCATAAATCAAATCCCCAAATACCTTATTAACAAGTACGATTCTATTTCTCAACATACTTAAAAACGGGTTAAAAAACTTAGTAGTTTTAATCCTTTTCCCATGAACTTCTGCAATCATTTTTACCATTTCAGATGTTGTTACATATTCAAGATTCTGAGGGAAGAATAGCCCTCTTTCTTCATTTTCAATCAATAAACGTATAAATTCGGAGAGATTATCAATATGAAGCATACTTCTTTTATTTTCAAAGTCTGGAAAAACTGGGATTCTTCTTGCAAACTCAGCTAATCGAGGATAATTTCCTTTAGAGTTCTTTCCATATATCATCGGTGGGCGGATGATGGCAATTTTAAATTTGTCATTTTCTAAAGGTTTTATTCCCTCTTCTGCTTCCAACTTACTTTTGCCATAAAAATTACTGGGCTTTGGTATAGTATCCTTATTTATATAAGCTGTATTATTCATACTGTCTCCATAAACTATGATACTGCTCATAAATATGAATTGACTGACACCTTCATCCTTTGCTTTTTTTGCTACATCAATTGTTAAGTCACGATTAACTTTATAATACTTTTCTTTCATTTTTGGATTCGTAGATACATGGGCGATTCCTGCCACATGCAATATTGAGTCGTATTTAGAAAAATCTATTTTTTTCCAATTGGCATCTCTTAAACTAATCTTATCAACTTCATATTTCCCTGGATAATTCTCAAGCCATTTTCCGAAGGAATTTCCAACGTAACTATTCTTGCCAGTGATTAAAATTCTTTTCATTTCGATACGGTCTCCTTATCACTAGCTATTTCTTTCTTAGCTATCGTTCCTGTACCACCCTCGACAACTCCATCGCTTTTTATAACACTGACAATCGTACCAATAAAACATTTCACATCCATCCACAAACCAATTTTTTCAACATACTCACCATCAAATCTTGCCTTTATTTCAATTGGCAGTTCATCTCTTCCATTGATTTGTGCCCAACCTGTTAAACCAGGCGGAACGTCATTCGCTCCGTATTTATCTCTTTCTTCAATTAAATCGTATTGATTCCATAAAGCTGGTCTCGGACCGATTATACTCATCTGCCCTGCCAATATATTAAAAATTTGCGGCAATTCATCCAAACTTGTTTTTCTTAGGAACTTGCCTACCCTTGTAATATACTGCTCGGGATCTTCCAGTAGATGGGTAGGTATATCTTTCGGGGTATCGATTCGCATTGTTCTAAACTTAAGAATATAAAAGTGTTTTTTATGCATCCCGACCCGTTTTTGTTTAAATAACACCGGACCTTTAGAATCCAGTTTGATTGCAAATACAAGAATGATAAAAATGGGTGATAATACAACTAAGCCAATGAATGATAGAATAAAATCTAGTACTCTTTTTATTTTTAAATACATTTCCACCATTTCACCCCTACCGTACTTAGTATATTTAGTACTTTATTCAATGATACTTATCAAACAAAGTACTAAATATCTAAATATAGACTATTTAAAGGTTTCCAGGTGTGTGCATTCTAAGAATGTACACACCTAAAATTCTTATAGTTTAATCTGAATTTCTTGCAATTTGTCTACAAGGTATTCATACAGTTCATCCCTAATTTCCTCATTCTCCAGCGCAAATTCAATAGTCGTCTTAATAAATCCTAACTTTTCACCGACATCATATCTCTTGCCTTCAAAATCATAGGCATACACCTTTTGTACTTCATTTAATTTTTGAATAGCATCCGTTAGTTGAATTTCGCCGCCTGCACCAATTTCTTGTTTTTCCAAGAAATTAAATATTTCTGGTGTAAGAATATACCGGCCCATGATTGCCAAATTGGAAGGAGCAGTTCCCGGTTCTGGTTTTTCCACAAAGTTGTGAACTAAGAAACGTCTGCCTTCTCTCGCGCTTGGATCTATAATTCCATAACGTTGGGTCTCTTCATCAGGAACCTTTTGTACACCTACAATGGAGCAGCCCGTTTCTTCATATTGCTGAATAAGCTGTTTTAATCCCGGTGTTTCCGCACGGACAATATCATCGCCAAGGAGTACTGCAAAAGGTTCATTGCCGATAAACTTGCGGGCTGTCCATACCGCATGTCCTAAACCTTTTGGTTCTTTCTGCCGGATATAGTAAATATCGACATTCGTCGATTTCTTCACTTTTTCCAAGAGATCAAACTTTTGCTTTTTCGCTAGGTTTTCTTCCAGCTCAAAATTGTGGTCAAAGTGATCCTCTATCGCCCGCTTCCCTTTCCCAGTCACAATGATGATATCTTCAATCCCAGATTCGATGGCTTCTTCAACAATGTATTCAATCGTTGGTCTATCAACAATTGGAAGCATCTCCTTAGGCATTGCTTTTGTCGCAGGGAGGAATCTTGTTCCAAGCCCAGCAGCCGGAATAATTGCTTTTTTAATAAGTTTCAAAATCAAATCCCTCCGTTCGAACATAGTTTTAGTTCCAAGCTACTAAACTACCGCTGACTTCTTCTTTGCATACACAATATCCAATAACTCTTCTTTCACTTTTTTCGTTTCTAATTGCTGGAATTTCTGGATAAAATTATCGATTTTTTCCGTATCAAAATCAGTAGTCCGTCCCACATAAATCTTTTCATACACCGCATCCGGATGTATCTCTTCCTCATTTAACAATTCCTCAAACATTTTCTCGCCAGGACGGATGCCGGTGAAGACAATCGGAATTTCTTCTTCCGTATAGCCCGACAGCTTAATTAAGTTCCGGGCGAGATCGACAATTTTTACCGGTTCGCCCATATCCAAGACGAAGATTTCTCCGCCCTTTGCAAGAGTTCCTGCCTGAATGACCAGCCGGGATGCTTCTGGAATCGTCATGAAATAACGGGTCATGTCTGGATGAGTTACCGTCACCGGACCGCCTTTGGCAATTTGTTTCTTAAACAGCGGAATGACACTTCCCCGGCTTCCGAGTACATTTCCAAATCGGACGGCAACAAATTTCGTTTTGCTCTGTTTCGATAAGTCTTGAATGATCATTTCTGCTATCCGTTTCGTTGCCCCCATCACGTTCGTCGGGTTTACCGCCTTATCGGTGGAGACAAGAACAAAGGCATCAACACCAAAAGCATTCGCTGCATCCGCAACATTTTTTGTACCGATAATATTGTTCTTCACTGCTTCATGGGGATTAAATTCCATCATCGGCACATGTTTATGTGCTGCAGCGTGATATATGATTTCCGGCCGATGTTCTTCAATGATTTCAAATATCCTTGTCCGATCCTGAATATCACCGATTACCGGAATAATTTCTATATCTGTATCATGATATTTTTCTTTCAGTTCCATATGAATTTGATATATGCTGTTTTCTCCGTGACCGAGGAGAAGGATTTTTCCCGGAATGAATTTCATCAGCTGACGGCAAATTTCTGAACCAATAGAACCGCCAGCTCCGGTTACCATGACTGTTTTTCCTGCTACGTATTCACTGATAGCATCTATATCGAGTTTTACCGGCTCTCGTCCTAAAAGGTCTTCTACTTCCACATTTTTCAGCTGGGAAACGGATACTTTTCCCGTCATAATGTCTTCAATTTTTGGTATCATTTGCACCTTCGCATCGGTCTTTTGACAGTAGTCCATAATTTTCCGCAACTCACCATTTTTCAACGAAGGTATCGCAATAACTATAAGTTCCACCTTGTATTTTTCAGCAATCCTTGAAATGTCCTTCACGGCACCCGCTACAGGAAGTCCGTAAATTTCCATTTTTTGTTTCGCCTTATCGTCATCGACAAAAGCGACAGGGCAAATATCGACATGATGTTGTTCGTTTATTAATTGTCTTGCCACCATCGATCCTGCCGCTCCCGCCCCAACGATTAATGTGCGGCGCTGTTCAAGCTTTGTTCGATTGCAGCGCTCCCGATAGATGCGCCAAATAAAGCGAGAGCCCCCGATAAACAATATATGTAACATCCACGTTACCAGCAGGGCTCTCCGATAAATCGCAAAATCATTGATAAAGAATTGCACAACCCCTGCTGCGAAAATTGATAATGTAACGGCTTTTAAAATAGCTATCAATTCCCCTACACTCGCGTATGCCCACACTTTATGATAGAGCTTATAAATGAATGCGAAAAAATGATGGAAAACGAGCAATGTCACAGCGCTTATAACTATTACTTCCAGGCGCGCATCTTGCACCGTTGGATATACTAGCCATGCAGCAAGAAATATAGCCGTGCTTACAGTCAACGAATCTAATAATATTAATAATATTAATCGTTTTCGATAGGTCATCCAAACATCACTGTTCCTTTCCTATCCTGGCTGTCGTACATGTTCAATAATTAACAATATTCCGATATTAGATTGCGCACGTATCTCTTTAATAATCCCGGGTGCATAGTTTGTACCATCGGATGGCGAAACATGATGCAAAAATAGAGCGCTTACTATCAATAAATCTAACTGAACGAAATATCGTTAATCGTTTACGACAGATTATCCAAACTTCAATGACTCCTCCCTATCCTGGTTGTCGATATGTTAAATAATTAACAATATTCCGATATTAGATTGCGCACGTATCTCTTAAATAATTCTGGGTGCGTAGTTTTGCACCTCCGGATAGATAAACCATGCTGCAAAAAGATATCAACGGATCTAGTTTATCGGTTAATCGTTTATATGTTCGCCATAAATTACGATTTTCCGATATTAAACGACACTCGCATTCTTTATAATACTATAGTCCCAGTCATAAAGTGTAGTGACTTTCCTTGACAAAAAAGTCAGAGTTTTTATGACTCAATCATTACTTCCTCCTCAATTAACGAACGAAGGAATGAGATTGCTTTAGGGCGTTTCCGTATGCCCAATTTACTATAGATTTCGCTGATATAGTTTTTAACCGTTCCTTCTTCCAGCGATAGTATTTGCGATATTTCTGCATTGCTTCTGCCTTCCATTACCAGATAGGCAATATCCAGTTCTCTATTCGTTAAATTGTATCCGCTATCATTTAGGCGTTTGCCCAAATACTCCTTCTTGTCGAGACTGATTTCCTTCATACAGCTGACAATTGCTTTTGCCGCTGCACCGGAGATTACGTGTCCGCCGTGATACACTTCTTTAATGGCATTAATAAATTGCTCATTGGACATATCGGTCAGCAAAAAAGTTTCTGCCCCTGCCTGAATCCCGCGGAAAATCAGCCGTTCATCCGGCTTGGCTCCAAGCATAATAATCTTTGTCTGCGGTGAATATTGTTTAATCATCTTAATTTCTTTTATTCCATCTATCCCCGGGCTATGAATGTCTACAATGACAATATCTGGTTTGTGGTGACGAACCAGCTCTTTCGCTTCCTCCTCGGTCCTTGCAAAACCGGCCAGTTCAATCTCTCCTGCTTCTTGGAAAATAACGGTTAATAAGTCCTGAATTAGCTGCTGATTTTCTACTACTGCTACACGGATTGAATCACTGTCTCCCATCTGCAATTTCCCCCTTATTCATTGAGAATTTTTTTAAAATAGACCAAGGAATTTTTTCTTTCTGACAGCCTCTGGCTCCATAGCGTTGATATACAATCCTTCGAGAAGCAATTCGGCATTCTCCATCAGCATCACTCTTGTACTGACACCAAACTGCCTATCTACCACTTCGTAAGCTTCCTGCAAACAAAAACCCCTGTTTGTTGTGTTGTGGGCATCTGAGGCGATAAAATGGGTGAGATTTGCATCGATGAGCTGATGGGAAAAGGTTTGAATTTTCTTCCCGAATTTCCCTGCCACGCTCGCTGCAGTCACTTGGGTAAAAATCCCCTTCTTTACCATATTGTAGAGCATAAGCGGATTTTCCATGATTTCTCGGTTCCGCTCCGGGTGCACGATGACCGGACGGTAGCCTTCCAGCTGGAGATCAAATAACATTTGGCTGGCAAAACGGGGAAAATGGTCCGGCGGCAATTCAATAAACAAATAATTGGATTTCTCCGCCACCCCCATTACTTTTCCTTGGCGCAATTCCTTAATTAATTCTCCATGAATTCGGACTTCCTGCCCAGACAAAATTTGTAAGGGTACCCCTCTTTCTTGTAATACTTCATTCAGTTCTTTTACCTTAGCCAAAACAGCCTCTTTGTCATTTAAGTATCTGCCGTTCTGATGGTGCGGAGTTGCCACAATGGTGTGAATCCCCTGCTCTAAGGCTGCTTTAGCCATGGCAATACTTTCTTCCATTACTTTTGGTCCATCATCTGCGCCTGGCAAAATATGACAATGTAGGTCTATCATCCTATTACCACCTTTAATAATATGGGTAAATATACTTATTTGTTATCATAACAAAATTAATAAGAATAAGAAAGAGATTATATTAAACTTCCTTTAGTCAAAATTCGATATTTTCCGAACACAAATAAACCTCCAGTTAGTTGCTGGAGGTTTTCTATCATCTGCCATAGTAATAGTAGTAGTTATCCGATTGTTTATTATCCTGACTGTTTAAGATCGCACCGAGCAGTTTTGCTCTGCTGGAATCAAGCAGTTCTACTGCCTTTTGCGCTACTTCTATTTCTGTCTGTTTGCTGCGCACGACTAAGACGACCCCGTCGACCAGTGCTGATAGAATAAGCGCATCCGTTACCGCCAGCACTGGAGGCGAGTCGATTAAAATGACATCATACATGTTCTTTAATTCTTCCATAAGGCTTTCCATTTTTTTCGATGCCAACAGTTCTGCCGGATTCGGCGGAATCGGCCCGCTTGTTATGACGTGCAAGTTTTCCACACGGGTCTCCTGAATGGCATCCTCAATCGTTGCCTGCTCAACTAACAGGTTGCTCAATCCTCTTATATTATCCGCGCGGAAAGAATAATGTACCGTCGGTTTCCGCATGTCGGCGTCAATTAACAACACCTTTTTCCCCTGTTGGGCATACACAACCGCCACATTCGCCACCGATGTCGATTTTCCTTCCTCCCGCCCGGCGGAAGTAAATAATATCGCTTGCAGTTCCGAATCGACCGCAGAAAATTGCAAGTTGGTGCGGATTGTCCGATACTGTTCGGAAATCGGGGACCGCGGGCTTGTTTCGGTAATCAGATTACGGCCTTTCTTTAATTGTTTAGAGTGCTTTTTGCGACGCGCCACTTAGCTTCCCCCTCTTCTTTCTCGTGTGAGACGAAACAGCTTGTGCCATATCTTTTTCGCTGATAAAAGAAACTACCCCTAACACCGGCAGCTGAAGATGTTTTTCAATATCTTCTTCCGATTTAAAGGTGTTATCCAAGTATTCCAATAAGAAGGCAAGTCCTACTCCGACCATCATGCCAAGCACGACAGCAATGGCAATATTGAGAAGCGGATTCGGGGATATTGGACTCGGGTTATCCGGGAGCATCGCCTCTGTTAAAATATTCACGTTATCAACATTCATGAGACTAGGAACTTCCCGTTCAAACACTTGGACGGTGGCATTGGCAAGGTTTGTTGCCATCACCGGGTCCGGATCAGTCGCCGTTACAGTCACTACCTGGGAATTTTCCGCACTGTTTACTTGGATTTTATCCGCCAGCTGGGAGCTAGTCATATTTAAATTTAATTCTTCTATAACGATATCTAGGATTCTCGGACTTTTAATAATGACACTATAAGTATTAATTAGCTCCACGTTCGTACGCACATCTGCCTGGGTGACTTGTCCCGTCTCCATGTTTCTTTGGTTTACTAGAATTTGTGAGTTGTTTTCGTACTGAGGTGTCAGAAAAAAATAACTGATGATTGCTGCTGCTGTTGCGGCTAATAAGGTCATAGAAATAATCATGAGCAATCTTTTCTTTATAACCTCAAATATTTCTTTGAGGCTGATTGTTTCCTCCATGTCTTTCCCCCCGCCTTATTGCGTAAACTGAATTATTCGACAATACATGCTATATTATAGCATAATTCAACAATATAAATATAGGTGTATTTTCCCTTGTATTTAATGAGATAGGTAATGATAAGGGCCTTATTACCCATGAAAACTGCTAATTAGTAGTTTTTCATAGTGCTATTGGATTCAGCCATTTCCCGACTTTTGTCGAATAGAAGCTGAAACTTTTAACTCAGTATTTACGTTTTCTTAAAATAAAGGTAAAATGTTTCATGACACGTTTTTAAGAGGTGAAATATAATGGACGGCCAAATCAGTCGTAAAGAAATAAAAAAACAGAATAAGAGGAATAAAAGGAAAAGAATCTTTATCATAGTTGCTTCTGTTCTATTTGTTCTCATTGGCGGCGTTTCCGCCTATGGATATCACATATATAGTACAGCCCAAAAGGCAGTAGAAGATTCCTACGTGGAAATCGACCGGGAAGAAGGTGTTTCCGACTTAAGGGAAGAAGCCGTCGACCCGCTGGAAGATAATATATCTGTACTCATCATCGGGGTGGACGACAGTGAACATCGCGATTATGACGGCAATAGCCGCTCTGATGCGCTGATTCTGGCAACCTTTAGTAAAGAGGATCATAGTGTGAAACTCCTCTCCATTCCGCGGGATACGTATGTATACGTTCCGGAAATCGGGCAATATACGAAAATCAACCACGCCCATTTTCATGGCGGCCCGAAGGCAACGATTGAAACAGTGGAGGAATTTTTAAATATTCCAGTTGATTATTTCGTCCGCATCAATTTTGACGCCTTTATCGAAGTTGTCGATGCGCTGGGCGGAATTATGTATAACGTCCCTTATGAAATGTATGAGCTAGATTCTGACGATAATCAAAATGCCATCCACCTTACTCCCGGATATCAAAATTTAAACGGGGAGGAGGCGCTCGCAGTTGCCCGGACGAGGAAATATGATAATGATTTCGAACGAGGAAAAAGACAGCAGGAAATCATTAAAGCGATTGTGAAGCGGGCAGCTTCTGTCGGTTCGATTACAAAACTGGACGATGTTATTCGAGCCGTTGGCGATAATATGGCTACGAACTTAACCTTTGACCACATGAAGAGTTTCCTCACCTACGGATTGGATACGAATCTGAACATTGAATCCGTTGCCTTAGAAGGAACAGGCGGCAAACTGGAAGACGGATTGTGGTATTATCAGGTGGACCCATATAGCCGGGCGAGTGTCGAAAAGGAATTACGGGAACATTTAGATCTCCCTATTCCTTCCACCCTCCGCACACAGCTTGCAGCTCCGGAAGTTGAAGATAATGATTACGAATATCCATATACGAATTAAAAAAAAGTAAAGGCTCCGATTCTCCGGTGCCTTTACTTTTTTAATACAATCCGTATGATAAACTCAAATGCTTTTAAGATTCTTTTCCAGCGGAAGGGTTGCTTTAACAAGCGGTAAAACCATTCCAAATTGAGGCGGATCCAAAACTCAGGAGCCCGCTTCACCACGCCGGATAATACGTCAAAGCTTCCGCCGACTCCCATAAACAGTCCCTTTTCAAATCGGTGCATATTTTCCTTTATCCACTTTTCCTGCCTCGGGAAGCCTAGGGCAACAAAGACAAGATCTGGATTAGTTTTCGCAACTTGTTCCGCGATCCTAGTATCGCCTGCATCAAAATAGCCATGATGCCTGCCAGCAATTTTAACGTTCGGAAATTTTTTCACCGCTTCTTCAACCGCTTTTTTATTCACTTCTTCCTTTGCCCCTAGAAAATAGCAGCTTAATCCCTTTTTCTCGGCGAACTCAAGCAAGTCCAGCATTATGTCAAATCCGGCTACTCTTTCTTTGATCGGTTGTTTGATATATTTCGATGCCAAAACAATTCCCGCTCCGTCGGGCACGACGAAATCTGCGGATTGTACAATTTTTTTATATTCTTCATCTTCTCTCGTTCTCATTACAATTTCTGGATTCGCAGTAACAACAAAGGTTTTCTCGTTATCCATCAGTCTGGGATACAGATGATTTTCGAGAAATTCCTTTCTCGTCAAATTGATAAATGGGATATCCATTATGGCTATTCTTTCATTCTTCATATTCAAACAACCTCTCTGTAGAAAGTGCCGATTACTAGGTAAGTTCCTTTGTCGCCTGCTTCCGGTACTGCTCTTTTTCTTTCTTCGTCATTGCTTTATATTTTTTAATAAATTCTTCATATTTTGGAAGAATTACTTCTTTATCACCAAAATCTTTCACTCTGCCAAATTCCAGCCAGAGAATTTTATCGGTAAATTTCTTCATTTCCCTTATGGAATGACTGACAAAAAGAATTGTTTTGCCTCGTTCCTTGAACTCCAGCATTTTTTTAAAACTTTTGGCTGAAAAGGCTTTGTCACCGACCGATAAGGCTTCGTCGATAATGACGATATCCGGGTCCACATTCACCGATATGGCAAAGCCTAACCGAGATTTCATCCCGCTCGAATAGGATTTCACCGGCTGGTCGATAAACTTGCCAAGCTCGGAAAAATCGATAATATCCGGTTCCAATGCTTTGATTTCTTTTTTGCTGAATCCGAGCATAAGCAGTTTCAGCTCAATATTTTCCCGGCCGGACAAGTCCTCCTTTAAGCCGGCATTTACGGCAATTAAGGATGCTTGTCCGTTCACGATAACATTCCCCGACGTTTGAGGCACAATCCCGGCAATGATATTGGATAAAGTCGATTTGCCGGAACCATTAATGCCGACAAAGCCGACAATATCCCCCTTTTCCACTTCCAGGTTGACGTCCTTTAAGGCATAAAAATCTTCCCCAAAATTCAATGGGGTAATAAAGTCCAACAACCGGTCTTTTGTGCCGTTATATAATTTATATTTTTTCGAAACACCTTCAACAATAATTGCTTTTTCCATCGTTTCACAAGCCTTTACAAGTAATCTATCAGATGTCTTCTAAATTTCACGTGCAGCGCCGCCCCAATGAGGAACAGAACAATAACCAATCCCCAGAAGTACAGAGAATATTCCCAGTTCGTAATAAAATACCAATCGGTCGTAAAGAATGCTGCCCGATATCCTTCAATCAAATAGTACACCGGATTTAGCATCATCAGCTTCATAATCGTCGGGAAATCAGCGATGATGGTAATCGGCCATAATACGCCAGACACATAAAGCATCATCCGCAAAATGGAATTGAGCAAAATATGCAAGTCACGGACCATCGTCGACAGCGTCGATGTAATTAAGGAAATAGAAACTGTTAAACAATACAGTCCAAACATAAAGTAGATAAGCTGCAATGTATAAATCGACGGCATATGTCCATTCCACATCAAAATAACAAAAGCGATAAACATCATGACTAAATGGACATAAGCTTGCGAAAAGATAACATAGCTAGGAATGACGCTCATCGGAAAGTTCATCTTGGATAAAACTTTCAATCTCGTATAGATCGACTTCGAACCTTGAATCATTGCCTGATAGAAAAAGGTCCAGAGGAAAAAGGCGGCCAGCAGCCAGCTGAAGAACGGAATTTCCTCTCCGGCTACTTCCACCGGCGCCCTTCCCCTCAATGCCCCAAACACAAACCAATAAATGAGGATTTGGATGGACGGGTTCAAAATCTCCCATAGTATTCCGAGCAAATTATTTTTGTTATTGCTTTTTAATTCAAACACCGACAGCCGGCGAATTAAATAGAAATAGTTTATTTGTTCTTTAAGAACAATCCATGCTGATTTCATAAAAGTTCCCTTTCTGAGGACTTAATTTCCTTCAAGAACCTACTCTTCTTCAATCGTTCGGTTGAATAAATCAATTCTAGATTCTGGAGGAGTTAAGTCCTTATCTGTATCTTTATTTTCCTGTACCCCTTCCAGGCTAGGGATAATCAATTGGTCAACAACATTACTTGTAGCCTTGCCCAATGTATCATCAAAGAAATATTTAACAAACGGCTCAATCTTTTCAAGCTCAAATTTCCCTTGCTTAATAGCAGAAATAATTTCGGATGTATCCTTTACTAGCGGTCCAGGGATAAAGTCAAAGTAATCGTAGTAAAAATCCCGATCCTCAATATATTTCTCTACATCAAACGCAAAGAATAACATCGGTTTATTTAATAAAGCAAATTCAAAACAAACCGACGAGTAATCGGTAATTAATAAATCGGTGACGAGCAGCAAATCGTTAATTTCCCGATAATCGCTAAAGTCATAGTAAAAATCGGCAAATTCATACGGAATTGTTAATTTATTTTTCACGAACGGATGGATTTTAAATAAAAATACATACTCCTCGTGAAGCTCCCGATATAATTCTTTTAAATTCAATATTTCAAACGGGTAATACGCTGAAGCTTGTCCGTTTCCTCTAAATGTTGGCGCAAATAAAATTACCTTCTTTTCTTTCAGAAACGGATATTTTTCATGGAGCGTTTTCTTTACATGGGCCTTATATTGCTCATCAAAGAAAATATCGGATCTCGGCACTCCCGTCGCATATACATTATCGATGGAAATGCCAAATCCTTCAGCATAATGTTTCCGGACGCCCTCACTGCTTACTGCTGCTTTCGTATAATTTTTATGGTTTTTAGATCTTGGAGAAGGACCTCCCGGCCGCCCCATCCGGCTAAATCCAAAGGTCTTAAACGCACCTGCTGCATGCCATACTTGAATTAAGTCTGCATTCTTGCGGATCCGCAACGGGTAAATTAATGGATAAAAATCATCCAGCAAAATAATTTTTGCCGTAGCGAAATGGTAGGCTGTTTTCAGCAGGTCGGGCAGCGTTTTTTTGTTATTGATTCGTTCTTTCAATATAAACGTAATATCAACGTTAAGGTTTCGTTTGTATAATTCCTCGTATACAAAATATAAATTGCCGCTTAAGTGGGACCGGCTGTCTGAGGCAAAGACAATCTTTTTGCTGTTAATCGGCAGCAGGCAGAACAATATATAAAATAATTTAAAAACCCTGCGTTTTATCGCTCTAATTATCCGATTTTCCTTGACGTCAATACTGTCAGGCATATCCCTCGGATCATAAGACTGGAGCAAATGATTTTTCAGCCGTAACGTTTTGCTCGACTTGTCAAAGGTGAGCATTAAATTATACTTTAACACTTTTGAAGCAGAAAAATACTCCAGTTTCGTCGTTAAAATGCCGCCCTTCATAAAGCGTTTGATATTTGACAGCGGGAATATTTTTTCATATTTTACATCGTCCCGGTCTGCCGGCAGCTGTTCCAGTTTCAGGTAGACATCGTATTCACCGTTTAATAACGGCTTACCGTTGATTAATGTAGTTAAATCGATATTTGCTTTATATCCCGCTAAAGAGTCGCTGTAACGCTCGTCCAATTCAACTTGCAATTCGGATATTTTGCAGTTATCCAGCGGAATCGAAATTGTTCTCATTTCAATAATTTCTTCATCGGTTAATTCTTTGAGCTCTTCCTTGTGCTCTTCTTCTTCCCGAATTTTAGCCACATCTAATAACGGGACAATCAGTAACGTTTTCCGAATCCGTTCCTCCGAGTGGGTGATTACGCCATCTACGGTTGCATAGCCTTCAATTTCTAAAAAAGGGCCGTTTAACATTAATTTCGTGACGTCATTCATAATTTTTATATTTCTTTTTACTTGAACGTTCTCATTATCAATTGAAGAAATAAGCATCGTTAATCCGCCTCTTTCCTGCCATCAAGAAAATGGCTCACTATCTTTTGGGAGACATTTTCAATATGATCGAAGTTATAGTGAATCATCCTCGAAGTATCATAAAACTCCTCTTTTTTTCGCACGTTTATCCATTGCACAACTTCCGCTTCATCTTTTAAAATCGCGCCATCGGAAATACGCTCGATTGGCTGATAAAAACCGCGATTGTTCTCATATTCTTCTTTATCGAGAATCATATGGGCTAACGGTCTTTTTAATAGAGCAAATTCAAAGACAGCCGAGGAATAATCGGTTACAAACGCATCCGCAACTAGCATCCATTCATTGATTGAATACTTCCCGGCTACGAAAATATTTTTGCAATTGCTTAATTTCTCTACTTCCCTTTTACTCATATACGGATGGGGTTTGAAAATAATCCTCTTTCCTTCATCCATTTTATCCGCAATTCGGATAATACATTCCGTTAGATGAAGGGATGATTCCCCTTGTGCACCGTGCGCCCGGTACGTTGGAGCAAAGAGGATGTTTACTTTCTTTTCCGTTTTCAGTTCCGGATAATCGGCGAAAATATTTTTCCGTATGTCATCCTGCATTTGCCGATCAGAAAACAAATCTGTCCTCGGGATTCCCAATGGGAATATGCGGTTTTCTGACATGCGAAAGGCTTCTGCATAATATTTTACTACACTTTTTGCCGATACAAAGACATGAGTATAATTGGAATGAACCGGCACTAATTTCAAATAGGTTGGATCCGGGCCAAACTTAGTGCCGACCGTACTGTAGCCAAATTTTTTAAATGCACCAGCTGCATGCCACAGTTGGATGACTTTAAGATTTGGGCTTGGATTCAACAAGTAAATCGGCAAATAATAATCATCTAAAATAAGGTATTTTGCGTTAGCAATAATTGGAATTTCCTTAAATAAGCGAAGATTCATCTTGTTTTCTGCACGAACAAGATGAATCTTACTCTTCGGTATATGATTTGTCAATTCCTTGCAGATAAATTGCAAATTCCCTTCAAGCACCTTCGATCTGGATAAAACGATAACTGCTTTTTCGTTATCCTGTCTTTTCCATTTATTCAATAGAACGTACATGGAGCTGAAACAAAACTTGTAGAGAACAATATACGCATACTTGATGAATTTTGGCAGTTTCATAGAGTCAAATCATCCATCTCATCACTGTTTTACCCCAAGAACTTGATAAATCCTTTTCGAACGCTTCGGTAATATCGCCGATTTTTCGAACATCTATCGTTTCCCCGATAATGGTGCTCAAGTAACTGATAATCTCCGGATATTCTTGATAAATTTGAATTGTTCGCCGGAAATCTTGAGCCCCGCTTCGGCTGCTTCCTAATAATGTAAGACCCTTTTCTAAAACCATGCGCGTGTTTACTTCAATCGGATATTCGCTAACCCCTAACAGGCAAATCGTCCCTTCAGGCTGAATGACATCGATAATCTGTTCTACCGCATACTGGCTTCCTTTTCCGCCTGCACACTCAATGGCATGGTCAATTGTTAATCCTTCCGGGATATCATCTATTTTCACCACTTCATCGACGAAGGAGAAATGATTTAATTTATAATCCGTTTTCCCAAAGATAATGACTTTGCTTTCCGGATACAGTTTTTTCAATAACAGACTTGCGATAAAGCCGAGGTTTCCGTCTCCCCACACACCAAATGTATCCCTTCTGGAGTGGGCCTTCTTTTCAAATCGGTCCAAGCAGTGAACGGCAATGGTAACAAGCTCTGTAATGGCAGCGACATCCATGTTTATGTCTGACGGCAATTTGACGATACGATCGTGTCTTAAGAACACATAGTCTTGCATAAATCCGTCGTATCCGCTAGACCGGAACTTGCTGGAGCGCAAATAGTTTTCTGCGATGACGTCGTCTTTCTCCGTCGGGTCATTCGGAACCATTACCACTTTCGTTCCGACATCGAGTTTTCTGCTCGGGTCAAAGACAACTTCTCCTACCCCTTCATGAATTAAAGCCATCGGAAGTTTCTTTCGCAGCACGTCTTTTTCCCGGGAACCGGTATAGTAGCGCTGGTCGGCAGCACATATGGATAAGTGGGTAGGGCGAATGACAACTTTGTCCGAAATAATCGATTGATCACGGTACGTCACTTCAAACTGTCTGGGTGAAACGAGGCGATATACCTGATTAATCATTATCTAAGCTCTCCTGAATAATGGCGTTTGCCACTTTCAAATCATACGGTGTCGTGACTTTAATATTAAAGATTTCGCCGTCAACCAGCTTGACCGTTTCACCCTTTAAGGAAAATATTTTACATGCATCGGTTAAAATTTCCTTTTCCGCTTCTGTCAGCTGATTATATAACTCTTTAAATTTATTTATCTTAAAGGTTTGCGGCGTTTGACCCTGATACATAAAATCCCTTCTCGGAATCTGGGATATAAATTCATGATCCTCCGATTCTACAATCGTATCAATGGCAGGAATCACCGTATCGACCGCAGGGTACAGCTTGCCTTGTTCAATATTATCTTGAATAATCCGATGGGTTAAAAACGGCCGGACCGCATCATGGGTCACTAGCACATCTTCTTCATGCAATCCATGCTGTTCTTCGATATGCTGCACGATGTTCATAATCGTCTCATTGCGTTCCTTCCCGCCTTCAATCACGATAATATTCGGAAGGTCAATATTGTATTTGCGCAATGTATCATTTGTATAATTGAGCCAGTCACTTGGTGTGGCAATTATTATTTCTTTAAATTCGTGATGGAGAATGAACTTTTCTATTGTATGAACAATAATCGGTTTGTCGTTTAGCGGCAAAAATTGTTTCGGCAACGGCACATTTCCCATGCGCGTTCCTTTTCCTCCCGCTAAAATTCCAGCGTAAATCACAAAAAAACACCTCTCATACTGTAATTGGTGAGGAATAACTAAAGGTATTATATCACCACTGCTTCGTGTTGTTAAAGGAATATTAAGTAATTGTTAATCAAATGTAAACAATATGGTATAATATATTAACGAAGGCTCTCGGGTTGGAGGGGGAAAATGATGAAAAAGGTGATTACGTACGGTACCTTTGATTTACTCCATACTGGTCACATCAACTTGCTGCGACGCGCTAAAGAAATTGGCGATTTTCTGATTGTAGCTGTTTCGACCGATGAATTTAATGACCTTAAAGGCAAAAAGGCATATTATACATTTGAACAACGCAAGGCCATTTTAGAAGCGATTCGCTACGTCGACTTAGTTATTCCTGAATATTCTTGGGAACAGAAAGTTGAAGATGTGAAGAAATATGATGTGGATGTTTTAGTCATGGGTGACGATTGGAAAGGCAAGTTTGACTTTTTGAAAGAATATTGTGACGTGTGTTATTTGCCCAGAACAGTAGGAATTTCAACAACGAAAACAAAAATGGACTTAAATAAGGTGAATCATGCTTAGAGAATTTGTAATCAGCATCTATTTAGTTGTTTTTAAACTAATTTTTAATATCTTTCATATATATCCCCAAAAAGAGAAGACCGTTTGTGTTGCCTCCTTTGGGGATAATATTTTTTATGCCGTAAAAGCGATCCGCCAATTTTCGGATCAGGAGATTATTATATTAAAAGATTCCAATTGCCATTACCCATTTGATCCATCAATCGGCACTATATTAAACTTTTCCGTGAAACATCCCATTTCCTTTATTAAATCTATTTATCACATCGCAACGGGAAAAACGATTTTAATAGATAATTATTTTGGATTTCTTGCTGCATGCAATTTTAAACAATCTACGCGGTGCATTCAGCTATGGCATGCAGCCGGAGCGTTGAAACAATTCGGTCTGATGTACCCGTCTATAACGAAGAGAACCGAAAAGGCCAAACAACGATTTCGGCAAGTGTATCAGCGGTTTGACTATACTGTAGTAGGCTCGGAACATATGGCAGATATATTTAAAAGAAGCTTTGCTTTAACAGATAACCAAATTTGGAGAACCGGGATTCCAAGAACGGATTTTTTTTATGATGAATTGGCAAAAAAGGAGAGCATCAGGGATCTCCATGAAAAGTTCCCTGTGCTAAAGGAGAAAAAAGTTATCCTTTACGCACCGACTTTCCGAAATGGACAACTATCCCATTTCCAATCCGAATTAAACATCAAAAAATTAAGAGATTCATTAAAAGATGAATATATTTTGCTTGTAAAATATCATCCAGCTGTACAAGCCCGAACTGAAGCAGAGGCATTTCCAGATTTTGTCTATGATGTTTCTTCTGAGGATATTAATAGCCTATTGCTTATTACCGATATTCTTGTAACCGATTATTCTTCCATCCCGTTTGAGTTTGCCCTATTGGAAAGGCCGATGATTTTTTATGCTTATGATTTAGAAGAATATATGAAAACTACTGGAATAATAGAAAATTACATGGACCTTGTACCAGGACCAATCGTATACAATACGGAGGAGATTATCGAAGTTATTCAAGGTCAATATTTTGATATGAAAAAAGTAAAAGAATTTGCCGAGGAATGGAATAGATTTTCCAAAGGAAATTCGAGCGAGCAATTAGCGCTAAAAATTCTCGATTCTGTTCCTGCAAAAGAAAAAGCATTATAAATTTTTCCTGCAACTAGAAAGGGGTTCAGCAAATGAAGAGTATCATCATTCGTTCAGGGATGTCACCATTGGATACGTTTGATGCGCCTCACATTATAAAAAACAACTCTATCGGAGGAAATGTTGGGAATTTAGTTTATGCTTACAGCATTTATCGTACATTAATGACAGAAGATACGACGATCACGCCCGATTACTATAATTACGAGCCGAGCAGAGCAGATGAAATTAACGAAAAGTATGACTGTTATGTAATTCCGTTGGCTGATGCCTTTCGGAAAGAATTTATCCCTTCCCTTCGAAAATACACGAAATTAATTAAGAAGTTAAAAATTCCGGTTATTGTTATTGGCGTCGGATTACGTGCGCCATTTGAACCAAAACTTGATGAAGGATTCCCTTTTGATGAAGACGTGAAGGAATTTGTCAAAGCTGTACTTGAAAAATCAAGCATGATTGGATTGCGGGGTGAAATCACCTCAAAATATTTAACCAAATTAGGATTCCGTGAAGGGATAGACCATACAGTAATCGGCTGCCCTTCGATGTATACGTTTGGAAGAGAATTAACCATACGTGAAACCAATATAACGAAAGAATCGAAAGTGTGTATTAATTCATCCAGACTCTCACCAAAAAAAGTACTAGACTTTATTCATCGAAGTACAGAAGAGTTTCCTAACTATTATTTCATTCCCCAATGGATGAAGGAATTAAGACTTACTTATGCAGGCGCTCCAAGTATTGCTGAATATAGCAAAAATTATCCGGTGAAACTTACCGACCCGGCATATAAAGAGAACCGTGTTCGCTTCTTTCTAAATGTGCCAACATGGATGGAATTTATGAAAGATGCTGACTTAAGCTTTGGAGCAAGATTGCACGGGAATATTGTTGCAACAATATCTGGCACACCTAGCATTATCATTCCGAAAGATGCGCGTATGAGGGAATTAACCGACTATCATGGATTAACCCATATTTTACCTCATGAAATTAATGAAAAAACGAAGCTTAGTGATTTTATTGATAAAGTTGACTTTCAATCACCGACGAAGAAACAACAGAGAAACTTTGATAACTTCATCGACTTTTTAAATAAAAATAATCTTAACCATATCTATAAAGAAAGTTACAATCCAACAACGGTTCCATTGGATGAAAAACTAAAGCAGGTTGAATTCAAACAGCCGGTGACGCCTATCAGCGGATGTTCCCCGGAAGAAATGGCAAAGAGATTAGAAAACTATTATGCCATTGAACGTGAAAAGAAAGAAATGCTAGAAGAAAACCTGAAGAATAAACTAAAACAAAAAAATAAAAGAATCCAATATTTGGAAGGGACGTTAAACAGAAAATCAGTCCGTACAACCTTAAAACTCGCTGACTTTGTAGCAACTATGCAAAAAAAGTAAAATATTGTAGATTGCGTTCTTTATTATCGGCCTTTATAATTGGAATGAGCATCTTAATGTTTAAAAGGAGAAGAAAATGAATCGAAAGCATATTCGAAAGCGCAGAAAAAGAAGGCGGCTGCGCCGGACATTTTATGTTGTCCTTCTATTATTCTTGCTGCTTATTGGTTTTGGCGGCTATCAGTTTATCCAGGCATTACAAGCAGCAAGTGACACATATGATGATCTCGGCCGGGATAAATCAGATTTACGGGATGCGGAAGTTTCCATCACGAAAGACCCAGTATCCATCCTGCTGATGGGTGTAGAGGATTATACGACAAATGGGGAAAACGGCAGAACCGATACATTAATGGTTGCTACATTTAATCCGAATGATGAAAGGCTAAAATTATTAAGCATTCCGCGGGATACGATGGTAGATTTTGCTGGAATGGACCGACGGGATAAAATAAATCACGCCCACGTGTACGGCGGCAAAAGAATGACCATTGAAACCGTCGAACAGTTTCTCGATATTCCAATCGACTATTATGCTACTGTTAATTTTGAAGCCTTTAAAAATATCGTCGATGTTTTAGGCGGAATTACAGTAGATGTTCCCTTCGACTTCCAGCAAAACAGTGACGACCGTGTCGCTGAAAAACTTCAATTCTATGAAGGCGAAATGGAACTGGACGGAAGATATGCCCTCGCCTATGCACGGATGAGGATGGAAGATCCGCGCGGGGATATCGGAAGAAACGAACGCCAACAGCAAGTAATAGAGGCAATCATCGACAAAGCATTGTCACCAGCTACAATTACAAAAATAGATGATTTAGCTATCGAAGTTGGCAAAAACGTAGAAACGAACATGTCCATTCGGGAAGGTCTTGCCTTTGTAAAAAATTACTCTGACTTCAGGACGAGCAATATTGATAAACTTACGTTAGAAACTTATCCGGAAACGATTAACGGAGTCAGTTATCAAATTGTCGATCAGATTTCCCTTTATGAAGTTCAAAAAGAATTAAAGGTACATTTAGAGCTGATCGATCCTCCAACTCAGACAGCGGAGACTGAATCGGACTCCGGTTCAACATATTAAATAAAAAAACTACCAATCTAGTTTAGCTAGATTGGTAGTTTTATTTTTCCCTGTCCATTTTTTTCAATCCGAGCAATTTTCGGCAACCGTCAATCAATGGCTGCTGCCCGTCAAGCACAATTCCGGCTAATTCTGCGAGCACCTGCAAACTAATGATAACAATCAGCAACGTGATAAAGGTGGATAACATCGTCCCGCTGTTAAAGGTAATCGCCAATAATCCGAACAATGCACTAAACCCGTACAGGATAAGTACTACTTTCCGGTGGCTGTACCCTCTTTCCAGCAACAAATAATGGATATGCTTTTTATCCGCCGTCGCAATCCCCTGGTTGTTAACGATGCGGCGAACAATCGCAAACAAGGTGTCAAATACCGGGAGGGCAATGACAATAATCGGGATAATGAAACTGAATAACGCAACGTTTTTAAATAGCCCGAGCATAGATACAACGGCAATGGCATAACCTAAAAATAACGCCCCTGTATCCCCCATAAATATTTTTGCCGGGTGGAAGTTGTGAAACAGAAATCCTACGCAGCTTCCAATAAGGATAATGCATAAATAAGCAACAACGATACGATAATCCATCACTGCCATAATAAAGATGCTGCTAAGGGCGATTGCGGATACCCCGGCTGCAAGGCCGTCTAACCCGTCAATCAGGTTAATGGCATTGGACGCGCCGACAATCCACAATACGGTAATAATATATCCTAGCCCTTCCAAGTAAACCGTTCCTACAAAGGGCATCGTCAACTTTTCGATAACAAGGCCGCTCGAGACAACGACAATCGCTGCCGTCATCTGACCTGCAAGTTTGTATAATGGTTTTAATTCAAAAATATCATCTAACACGCCGGTAAGGAGCATAATCACCGCTCCAATGATAATTGCCGTCATATATGGGTCTTGCGGCTGTAAATAAAGGAATCCGGCAATGGAGCCCAAAAAAATAGCCACCCCACCCATACTTGCCTTTTCACCATTATGCAATTTCCTTTGGCTATCCGGCTTATCGGTAGCGTGAATTTTAAATGCGAGTTTTTTAATGATTGGGGTTACGAGAAATGCTATCGTTCCTGATATGAGAAAAGCGATGATAACATCTAACCAGTTTAGCAATGAATACACCCACTTAAAATAAGTTATATACGCTATAGGCTATTTTAACATATATTTATTCATTTTACATCGTCATCATAGGAAATCTTTATAACTTCTTATACTTCATGCCCGTCTCCTATTATAACTGCTGCTCTTCAGGTTTTAGCATTCTTTTACTTAGATAATTTGAGAATTTTATGCTTTGTCGTCAACGAAAACTGATACAAAAAGTAAGAGCTGCTCAATTAACTTCGAACAGCTCCTCTTATCATTATCTAGTTGCGGCTTCTTTTGCCAGCATTAGACCTATAGTATCATTCTTCTTCCAAATTGAATTAAAATACGATACAGGTACCGGCCTGTTCCCTACGTATGGTGAAATCTCCGGTGTAAATCCAGGTTTCTTCATATCTTGCAAGAACCAATCGGTATAACCGCCGCCACTTGGATTAGGCCCTGGGAAAACTAAAGAATACCCAGTTTTCTTACTGATTTGATTTGCTATTTTTCTGCTTAAAGTCTTTAATGATCCTTTAGTTTTAAAATCCCAATAAAGAATTTCCCCGGAAGAATGATAAGCTACTGCCGTTTTAAAATTGTGCTTGAGGGTAAAGTCGTAAATTGCTTTTACTTCCGGCTCTGTTAATGGTGCTTTCCCTTTATAATTCATTGGACCTGGCGCGGGTGCAACATATCTAATTGTTTTCCAGTCTGCCGGATATTGACGGTTGAGGTCAACCCCTCTAATATTTGCTTTCCACGCTTTAAAGTTAGTATTGCCGCCGTTTAATTTCAGTACCTGTTTTGGATTTTTAGCACTGAAGGCACCTTTTTGGACTAAAGTAACCCCATCTGGATTCACCATCGGCACAAACCATATTGATACCTTATCCAAAATGCTTCTTACGTCATAGCCCTGGAATCTCTGATTTTTTGCATATGCCTGACTATATTCATCTATCATTTCCATTAATAGATTCGTAGTCAGCCACTCCCGAGCATGGTGTGCACCGTTCAAAAAGATTTCCTTTTTACCGTTTCCTAGTTTAATTGCATAAATGTTTCTGCCATCTACTGATTTACCGATAGATTTCCAAGAAATTAAACCAGGATAAGCTTTTGCGAGCTTGTTAATATCACTCCGCATGTGATCATACGTATACTCTCTATTAGGATTTACAATCTCTTTAGCAACCATTACTGTAGCTGTTACATCCGACTTTCTAACATAACCATATCTTCCGGAAAGGTTAATTTCGTACCAATTTCCATAGTCCCGAACTACTGGATAAGTCTTGCCCTTGTCTATCGTCGCAAAAGGAATCAGGCTTTTACCGGAATTATCGTAAACAACAACTTCATTTTTCGTTGTCAATTTCCCGTTAGTATAGTTCCGAACTGTTTTATTCTTATATGCATTGGCTGTAGATGGTTCTGTTTCCGACTTTTTAACATACCCATATATATTCCCAAAACGAATACGATGCCAGTTACCATAGTCACTAACACGCTGGTATGTTTGGCCTTTTTTCAACGTCCCTACCTTTTTCAGGGAGCCGCTGCGGTTATCATAAATCGGTAAATTGTCCTTATTCACTTTGAAGTACTTCATATTTTTAGTAAAGGATACTTTGACATCATTTTTATTAATATATCCTACTTTATTAGCCAATATAATACGGTACCATTTTCCGTAATCACCGGCTACAGGATAAGTTTTCCCTTTCTCTACTTCAGCAAAAGGAATCAGCTTTCCAGAAGTATTATCATAAACAGTTGATTTTTTTATAGTAGTAAAAGTTAATTCTGTGTTTTTATATTTAGAGTTATAGTTTGGTATTTTATTTTTAAAATTAGGCAAGGTACCTGATTTACGAACATACCCATAGATGTCACCAAACTGAATTCGATGCCAGTTGCCGTAATCGCTGACCCGTTCATATACTTGGCCTTTTTTTAGTTCACCGACTTTTACAAGTTTCCCTTTTTGTCGGTTATCATATACCGGCAAATTATCTTGGACCACTTCAAAGTACTTAGTAGCTTTAGAGAAATATCCGGTGACATCATTTTTGTTGATATAGCCTACACGGCCAGTAACTAGTACACGATACCAGTTACCATAATCCGAAACAATTGGAAATTGCTTGCCTTTTTTTATTTCTGCGAACGGTTCTAGTTGTCCAGAACTATTATCATAAATAATTGCATTTTTATTTGTGATGAATTTTTCTTTACTATTTTTATAGTTTTTATTAATATTTTTAATTGATTTTCCATCGGCTGGAATGGTGGCAGATTTTTTGACATAACCATAGATGTCGCCATATTGGATGCGGTGCCAGTTCCCATAATCACTTACACGCGGGTATACTTGCCCCTTTTTTAATTTTCCTATTTCCACTAGTTTACCGGTGCGATTATCGTAAACTGGCAAATCTTCCAGAACTACTTCGAAGTATTTTGTTTGCTTTGTAAATAATCGGGTAACTTCTGATTTTCTTACATAACCAATTCGGTCCGCAAGAATAACCCTATACCAGTTTCCATAATCGGTGGCAATATGATATTTTTGTCCTTTTTCGATTTCGGCAAACGGAACTAATTTTCCGGAACTATTATCGTAAACAACCGTTTTTTGATTTGTTAAGAACAATTCCGAGCTATTCTTGTATGATTTATTTATATTTTTTATATCATTTTTGTTCCCCGGAATTGTATTTTCCTTATGTACATAACCATAAATATTTCCATATTGGATACGATGCCAGTTTCCATAATCGCTCACTCTTTTGTAGGTCTGGCCCTTAACAAGAGTTCCAATTTTCTTTAATCCGTTCTTGCCTTGATTATCATAGACAACGGCCTGCTCATTTATAACTTTGAAGTATTTTCCAAAGTTTTGCGATTTATAGTTTGTGTTTTTTACGATGGATTGTTTAAAAAGACTAAAAGTATGAACTTTACCTGGCGACTCTTGTTCGGATATTGTATCCTTATTTGATCCAGGTATTAATGAATCTTTTTCTGATTGATCCTGTTTTGGAGTATCTTTACTTTCAGTCTCCTCTTCTGAACTATTTTCGGTATCAGATAGTTGTTTATCACTTTCGCCACCTGAGTCTTGTAAATGTTCCTGCAAAATAGAATCATCAGTTATTTGTTCTTCACTATTATTTTCTGCTGATACTTCAGATATGGCTATTACGTCAGAAGTAATCATGGATAAAAATAATATTAGTGCTAATAGAGTTCTAAGTATGATGTTTGGATATTTTGCTTTAATTTTTATCACCCCTGGGTCTATTATACTATTAATTAACATTAACTCAATTGTTTTTAAATACTTCGACAGGAATGTAAAAACAAAAAAACACTCCCTATCAAAATTGCAATCCATTTGGTAAGAATTTCACAATTGCTGGAAGTATTATTTGATAATTTTACTTATTTATCACAAACATCTTTTAGTATTTTTGATAGTGGTAAGGGTATAGACCATAAATAGAAACCGCATTTTCTTTAATTCCAATCAAATAATACTTTTAATACTTTTTCGGATTGTGGTACTAAAAATGATAATAAAAATTCTTGTAAATTTTTTACCCAATAAAAGAATACCCCCCCTTTTATACCACGAAATAAATGCAAAATTTAAAATACATTCATAAAATTTTATCAAGATATATTTTTCATAATTTTACTTCCTATAAAAGCATTGTTTCTTTATAATATAGTAAAGCACGATATTAATATGAACATATAGAAAGGACTATGTCGTATATAAAAGGAAGGGGAAATGATGGTTAACGATTTAAAATATCCGTTTGGGTTTATTCTTACAAATAAAAAATTCAGAAATAAATATAGTTGGAACAGAAAAAAGGTCCATAAAAATTGGACACTTTATTATGCTAAATCTAATGAGTATGAAGAAATTAGTAAAAATAAGGTAAAAATAATTGTACTTGGATATTTTTTTGATATAAGTAAAGTGGACCCCATCGTCAAGACAACTTTTTTATAAATTTAAGGTGCATTGAGTTTTGCTTCTTCCCATCTTGCCAACCAAGCCTTTCATGTGGCAGGTTCTGTCGCATGAAAGATAATTTTTCAAAGATGGGAAGGGCAATGACAAACCTGTTTAATAATAAACGGATGATGGTGTTTTATAATCTAGCGATTGATGAGGGCGATTGTAATTATAAAAATCGATGTAATCTCTTATATTTAATCTGGCCTCCCTTGGGCTTTCATAGTCTTTTAAATATACTTCTTCGTACTTTATGTTGCGCCAAAAACGTTCTATGATAATATTGTCCAAAGCACGTCCTTTACTGTCCATGCTGATTTGAACTTCCTTAGCGTTTAGTAGATTGATATATTTAGGACTGGTAAAATGGCTGCCTTGATCACTATTAAAGATAACGGGTTTAGCTATAGAGAAGGCCCTTTGAACGGCATCTAGGATAAATCCAATTTCTAGGGATTGATCCAGCTC